>CAZKOY010000149.1:0-13546 GCA_964554495.1 uncultured Myxococcales bacterium | reverse complement strand
GTCCGTCATGGTGAAATGAGTCGATTCTGTCGCTTCGGTTCTTGACGATCCGCTCCGTCCCCCGTAACTCGTCGCGTACTTCGGCTCCGTGGCTGCGTCCAGGTGGCCGGGGCCCGGTGCTGAGCCGACAGGGGTAGACCTTTGCTGCGATGTCTGGAAGACGTTGGATGAAGCCGCGTCTAGGTGCGGCATGTTACAAGCGGAATCGTATCGCAGGCCGGGGGTGCGGTAACCGCTATTCACCGAAAAGAGCAGCGAAGGCCGGGCCGGCGACGCCCAAATCATCGACCCGCTGCGCGAGCTGCAAGCCGCTCTGCGAGTCGATGTCGTCAAAGTCGTCGCCCACATCGACGCCGACGACCCCGAAAGCGAAGCCCTGGCCACCCGCCTGCTGGCCCCCATCGCCGAATACGAGTCGCGCTTGGCCGGCCAAAATTCAGCCCCAGGCTCCGACGACCCCGCCCCGAACAACGACCCCGCCGCCCCCAGCCCCCTTCCCCCCGCCGCCCCCAAAGAAGACCGCTGACCCGGGGTAGCTGGGGGGGAGGCAGCCGCAAAGGCCCGCAGGACAGCGATCCGCAGATCAGGCTGTATCGCTGGGCGGGCCTTCTGGCCTATCTTGTGGCTCCGTCATGTCTCAACGCGACTTGCCAGACTGGGCCCAGAAGCTGCCGCGCGGTCCGCGGGTGGCGCTGCTGTTCGCGGCCGGGTTTCATCGCCAACACACCGCCGATGCGGCCATTTTGCAGCAGCTTGGCAGCAGCATGGATGATGTGTCGGCGCTTGCGGAGTCGCTGCGCGCATCGTCCTTGCCAAAGGCCACAGCCGACGCCACAGCCGATGGCGGAGGCGAGCGGCCAGAGCAGGACGGAGCCCCGTGGATCGTGCGGCTGCGCGGCGCCCTGCACAGCTATGACTCCGTCCACCAAGTCGGCGGCGAGGAGCTGGCGTGGCGAAGTCATCGTCACGCCTGGTATGCCCTGTCCTGCGACCTGACGGCAACAGATGTGCATCGGCTGCAAGCAGTGGTGTTGGATGTGCTGCCGCGACCGCGGCCGGGGGAAAGGCAGTGGAGCGAAACGATCCAGCATCCGTCGCCTCGCATTCTGGATGGACTGGCCGAAAGCTTGGCGCTGCTTGGCAGCAGCGATGACTTAATCGACCCGCCGGCCCTGGCTTGGGAGGGCCGGGCCAAGCCGGCGAGCGCCTGGGCCGATGAGACTGTGCAGACGCTGCTTTCTGGGGATGTCGAGCGCTGGGCGACGCTTGCGCCCTGGCTGCCGCTTTTGGCCGAAGCGGGACCGCAGCCGTTTCTTTTGGCTCTTTTGCGTCAGCTTGAGGGGGATGCACGGGCGCTGTGGGAACATCCGGCGCTGCGAGGCGCTGCGGGGCGCGAGCCGCTGCTCTTCGCCTTGCAGATCCTCGGCTGGGATAGCGCGCTTATGCCGCAGGTGGCGCGCTGCTTCCTACACCTCTTGACCGTGGATACCGAGCCGCATCGCGCCGTCCATCCGCGTCCACTGAGCTGCCTTTCGTACCTGCTGGGCTTTGCTCGACCCCAGACCAATGCCAGCCCGGAACAGCGCTTGGCGACCTTGTCGGAGCTAGCGCACGATCCACAATTTCGTGACATGGTGCGGGTGCTGCTTCTGCACCTATGGTCCGAGGGGCCGATACGCATCCACTCGCCGGCGGCTCGACCGCGGTTTTTGCAGCTACACATCCCGGTCGATGCCGCCGCGATCCCCGCCGATGCGGCGTATGGCCAAGTGCAGACCTATGCCGAGCTTCTGATGGAGCTGGCCGGACACGATGCTCAGCACTGGGCCGACGGGCTGCGGGCGACGCACGTGCCGGACTCGCTGGCTTGCAAGGTGCTGGAGCGTCTGCTGGTCCTACGGGAGCAGATCGCCGACCCCGATGGTCACATCGCCAGCGCACTGCGGGGCGTCAAAG
Source organism: uncultured Myxococcales bacterium (assembly GCA_964554495.1). Lineage (GTDB taxonomy): Bacteria > Myxococcota_A > Polyangia > Palsa-1104 > JAEUJZ01 > JAEUJZ01. Next base: position 11,590 of record CAZKOY010000149.1, on the reverse strand, counting down.
ACTGGCTGGCCCGCTGCGGCGAGCCGGCCACCACTCGCCCGGCCTTCCAGCGTCGCCGCAAGCTCACCGATGAAGCCTATGCCCGGTTTACGCCCGACGATCCGGTAGCGCGCTACGCCTTTCTGTTCGCAGTGCGACCTCGGCTGGATGATGGCGTGGCCGATCACTCGACGCTGGGTCAGCGCCTGCATGTGCGGCGCTTGGCGGCGCTACGGGAGATCTGGCAGCGCGAGGATCGCTGGGACGTGCTGGCTCGCTTGCAGGCCCTTCCGCATCCGCCAGCCGAGCCGGACAAAGAACTTGTACCGGTGTGGTTGGCGCTCGTCCTGGTTGAGACGCCATTTGCCGATCCGCTAGAAGACAGGCTGCGACAAGGGGAAGCGTTTGCGCCGTTTGACAAGCTGGCGCCTTCGTTTCTGGCGCTGCGCTTGGCTCATCGCGATCTGCACGAGACCGATGCCCTGCTACAGCAGTTGGTGCGCGCCGGGCGACTGCAGGATGCGGGGAGTCTGCTGGATGAAGTGACGCGCATCGGCGGCCGTGAAGTACAGATCTGGAATCTGCTGGATGGACCCAGCCTGGCGCCGCTGCGTCACGCCTACTGGAAAGATGCCAAGAACGTGTGGTTTGGCGAGCGGCCACCCGCCGAACAGGAGCGGGCGGCTGAGCGCTTGCTAGAGGCTGGTAACCTGAGCGAGGCACTGTGGATCGCTACGCACGAAGAGGCACTGTCGGGGCCGCTGCTGTTGCGAGTCTTTGAAGCGCTGGCTGAAGCCTGGGGCGGTGGTGAGGGGCTGGATGCGTGGAGGGAGCGGGGCGCCCGGCGGCACGACATTCTGGCTGAGCTGTTGAAGCGCCTTGCCGCGGCGAGCGATGTGGACTTGGAGCGGGCTGTACGCGCGGAGCTGCGACTGTTCGATGAGCTGTCCAATGCGTACGACTACGAGCCGGTGTTCATCGCCCGCGCGATCAGCGCAAGTCCAGCCTGGCTGGCGAAGCGACTGGCAGACGAAGCGGTGGAGACAGCATCGGAGCCGTTATCGGATCACATCTTTGCCATCTTGGAAAAGTGGCACGGCTATCCGGGCGACGATCGGCTTCGTTCCGAGCAAGCGCAGGCGCTGGAGAACTGGTGTCTGGAATTCCTGCGGCTCTTGCCTGAACAGCGCGACTGGGCGCTTTCGATTGTCGGGACGTTCCTGGCCCAGCCGCGGCCGGATGCTGCCGATGGGCTGTGGCCATGTCGGACGGCGCGTCGCTTTCTGGATGAGCTGATTGGGGACGATCGCGATCGGCAGGGGCTGATGCGGAGCATGGAGGCTGCGAAGTGGAGCGAGCGCGGTGCGACCAGCCGAGCGATCGGCGAAGGCGGCGAGCAGGAGCGCGAGCTGGCTGCGCAGCTCCGTCAGGGGGCCGCACGCATTCCGGTGCGCTATCGCTGGACCCGCGCGCTGCTAGAGCAGCTTGCGGCGAGGTATGACAGAGAAGCCCAGTATCACGACCAAGAGGCCGAGGAAGACCGGTGGAGATTCGCAATGGCAAAGCCTAGTACAGCAGGTAAGTCCGAACAGAGCGTGCAGGAGGACCCGCCGGCCCCGGTGTTTCCTCTGTCGCGCGTCAAGATGGAGAACTTCCGCGCGCTGCGCGCTCTGGACCTGAAGCTCGATCCGCATCTGAATGTCTTTATTGGTCGCAATGCCAGCGGCAAGACGACCGTGCTCGATGCCATTGCGGCGGGGCTGGCCGCTGTGCAGGACGAGCTGTTCGGGTCGCGCATCATCGATCAGCTTATCGACCCGCGCATCGATCGGACGAAGACCTGGGCTGCCGAGGGAAAAGAAACGCAGGCCGAGTTTCTGCGCTTGCAGTACTGGGGTCAGTCGGAACGCAGCCAGCGCGAGCGCCAGCCGTCCGAGCGGACCGATCGCGACGCCCAGCCCAAGGTACTGAACTGGAATGTCTACAAGAGTGGTGCCGGCGGACGCGGGGCCCGCGATACAGGGATGGAAGAGAGCGCTCTGCGGGGCCCTCTACGGGGCGTTAAGCAAGCTCTACAATATCGCGAGTCGGACCCATCGCCGGTGCCGATCTTTGCCTACTACGGCAGCAAGCGGGCGATCTCGGCCGAGGTGCTGCATCAGGAAGCGAAGCACTTAGAAGATCTGCCCGATGGCGAATGGCAGCTTCGGCGGGCGGCGGCCTATGACGACGCGCTAATTGCAAGTGCCGGCTACAAGAACTTGGTCAGTTGGTGGCGCTCGATGCAGAGCGCCGAAGATGAGCTGAAAAAAGAGCGCAAGGACTTCTCGGCCCAGCTTCCCGCGCTGTTGGCGGTGCGTCGGGTGATCGAGAAAGCCGTGCGATCCCAGGAAGCGGGCGGCATGCGCTGCTGGAACCCACGCACCAAGGGGGGGCGCCCGGGCCTGGTCGTCGATTACCAGCGCGGGGATGGTGAGCCAGCCGAGACATTGGAGCTGGCCCAGCTCTCGGACGGCTTCCGCACGCATCTGGCGCTGGTGATGGATCTGGCCCGCCGTATGGTGCAGGCCAACCCGCCGCGGGATAGCGATCTGGATGAAGCTGGCTGGGGCACGAGCTCGCACGCCGTGGTGCTGATCGATGAAGTGGAGCTGCACCTGCACCCCGGCTGGCAGCGCAGCGTGCTCAAAGACTTGTGCGAGGCGTTCCCAAGCACCCAGTTCATCGTCACCACCCACTCGCCCCAGGTCATCGCCATGGTGCCGCGGCAGCATGTGCGGCTGCTTCATAACTTCCAGGTATCAGCAGATCTATTCACCGAGGGACGTGACACCAATGGCTTGCTCGAAGAAGTCTTCGGCATCTCGCCGCGGCCCCACTTCATGCAACAGGCACTCGATCGGCTTTTTGAGCTGCTTGACGACAAAAAGTTTGATGAAGCCGCTCAGGCTCTAACTTCCTTGGAAGAGAAGCTCGGCCCCAATGACGAGGCAGTCGTGCGTGCCCGCTGGCTGCTCGATTTAGAGCAGACCGCTCGCACGCAGAAAGAACAGCCCGGGGAAGGCTAGGCCCAATGCTGCGATATCGAAAAGGCGCAGAACCAACCGAGCTGAAGCCGATGCAGAACACGCCGACTGGCAGCTACAGCGACTTGGGGCAAAAGGAAAAGGATTCCATTCGAGCCGCGCTAGCTCGCGATCAAGGATGGTTGTGTGCGTACTGCCAGCAGCGGATCGAGCCAGACGGCGAATCGATGGACATCGAACACTGGCTGGCCCAGGCCGCACATGGCGAACAGAACCTCAACTGGAGCCATATGCTTGGGGTCTGCAAAGGGTACTTTACGATTGAGGGCGAAAGGATTCAGCACTGTGATAAGTCGCGCGGATGCGCTCCGCTGTTTTTGCACCCAGTGGAGGGGAGGGGTGCCGACCCACGTCCTCTGCTGCGCTACGACGCTCGGGGGCGCTTGTGGTCAGACGATGAGCGTGCGCAGAGCGACATCCGCGCACTAAACCTCGACAGCGACGCCCATGTGCATCTCCTCCGCTCCAATCGCGCCGCCGTCTGGCAGCAGCTTAAGCAGGAGATTCAGAAGCGTGGCCCATCGATTGGGACGATTGACCAACTGCTTCGTCACTATCAGCTCCAGCCAGGTACGAAGGCGAGACCGTATCTGGAGTTCACGCGCTACCTGCTGCTGAAGTGGCGGCGCGGCTTTGAATAGCGCTGTTCCACATTGACAGCCGCCTTGGGTCTTTCCAGGCTTAGCGCCTGCACAGTCCAAGCTCGGGTTTGGGTCACAAGTCGCTTTCGCTGTTGCCAGCGTCAGAGGGGGGGGCAGAGGCCGCGGGGCAGGGGACGGTGCCGCATGTGAAGCCGGCGGTGGATCCGCTAGCGCTGCGTCACAAGGAGCTCTTGCGCGGGCGGTTCTGGGCCCACATCCCGGCGTACGCCGAGGTCGATGAAGAGACCTTCCTGGACCACAAGTGGCAGACGAAGCACACCATCACCAACGTCGATAAGCTGTTGTCGGCGGTGCGCGGCATCGCGGCGGCTGGCGAAGACTTTCTGCGCGACGCGGCCGAGGCCTTCGCCAAGGCGCCGATGAGCGTGCGAGTCACGCCGTATCTTCTGAGCCTGATCGACTTCAGGCACGGTGGGATGCAGAAAGAGTGATGCCGAGCCTGTTGTTGCGACTGCGGCACGTGAGGACGCGTCTATCGACAACCGCAGATCGGCCCAATCCACTGGGTCTCGCAACGATCCGGGCAGAGGTTCTTGCAGCGGCGCTGCTCGTGCTCGGTGGCTGGTCCTTGCTCCATGCAGGGGCCTCGCGGTGGACAGTAGGGGCACTCCCATGAATATGTGCAGTGGGTTATGCCGGTATTGCGCCAAGCCCCCCACCCGCCGCAGGCTCCTAGCGACACGGGCGGATTGGCAGACAACGGTGCAATCGACTGTGGAGCGACTGATGTAACTGTCGCTGGCATGGCTTGAGTCTCCGTGTCCGATTGACCTGTCGGCTGCTCTTCGCTACCGCCGCAGCCAGCTCCCAAGACAGCGAACAGAACGATAGATATGGGCCAACCTATTGTGCTCCTCATGGATGCTCCTTTGTGCCGGGTACGTTCGGCAGGATGGGGTGGCCAGACTCCGCAGCGGGTTAGCTGCGCATGAACAGCCTGGCCTCGACTAGCTTGCTAGCTTGGCGATCGCTTGGGTTAGCTCGGCACCAAGATGGGATATTGCCCAGGGCAAGACGCCCTCTAACACGGCGGACCAACCCGGCAGGCAGCAGCCTTGGGTTGCGTGCGCCTGGTCGTAGCGCGACTGGCGCGTGAAGCCTTTGCCAACTTCATACAGATAGAGGGTAGCCTTCATGGCTACACTGCCATGCCAGCGTTCCAGCGCGACAAAGGGCATGGCCAGACCCAAGGTCACTCCCCCCAGGAGGGCCCATGAAAACTGATCTACTGCAGCATCCGAGCTGAACTCCAGTCTGTGAACCTGCATGACGATCGCTCGTCGCACGTTTGCGTTCTGGCAGGCGCGCAGCACCTGCGCTTCGTCCAGCGCAAGCAGCACTCGGCTGCTGCCATCCAAGACTTGCTTCCCCAACCCAGGCGCGGCGTCCACGTAGACGCGCACGATCTTGTCTACCATGTCGATGCCGGCTTGGCCGAACTGGTAGGACGTCGGCAGGCTGACTGTCTGACTTGGTGTGGTTGTGACCCAAGCCGTTCGGCCAGTAAGCGTCACGCTGGTGGTGCCGGGCAGATGCACATCCGTGGTACGCATCGAGCCTTCTTGTTCCAGACCTCGTGCGTCCAAGGACTTGAGTAGTAGGACGGGCTCTTTCGGCGGGATGACGTGGGGCACCTCCCCGAACGGCACGTTGATCTTGATGGGGCCACAGCCTACAAGAAGGATGATCGCAACCAGCGCGGCCAGCCTGCGGTGATGCCTACAGCCCCACTCCGCGACAAACAGGAACGTGCGCATGCTTCGCTTGGGTGAGCAGGATGCATGCCAGATTCCGGCGCAGCCAGGCGCTAGGAAGACCGCCCCTGAATTGACTGGTCCGATGAGAGACTGCTCAACGAGAAAGAGGGCGATTCAGTGGGTCTGCGCAGGGGGCGGGGCTGGCATTGGAGACCACAGGACTGGCGTGGGGTACGCACCGCATAGGGTACGCGCTGGGCTGGGTAGCTGGGGCGGCAGGCGGGACATACGATCCGAAGCTGGGCTTCTATTGCCAACGGGCAGGCTTCCCCAGGGGAGGCGGATAGGACGCTGCTGGGTAAACCGGCGTCCAAGAGGTGGGCGCTGGCTCGTCAATCCAGCCGAGACCGGGGCTCGCGCAGAGCTTCGAGCCGGGCTTGCACGGCGAAGCGGCGGGGATCGCCCCCGACTTCGGCGGGAGACCATCGCAGGAGGTTCCGAACAGCCGACACTGCGTTGCGTTCATTTTGCGATCTACCCGCTCTTCTGCCTCCGTCTTCACGAGTTCTTCCGGAGGAGGGAGAGGGCGGTAGTGCGAGCGATTCATCCACAACACGCCGGAGGGCAGGTCGAATGAGGTGAAGTCTTTGAGCCCACAGCGAGGCAAGCGCAGTGCGCATGCATTTTCGGGCCGGCTTGAATCCAGATCGAAGCGAGGGTTTTCCAAACAGTACGCCCCGCGTGGAGTCCAGGCGGCCTCAAACGTCATCTTGCCGTTCGCGGGTTCTTGGCTGCGGGACGTCCCCCTGCGGTCATAGGCGTCAATGAGCACCCCGGGCAGGGTGTGCGTGATTCCGTCGCCGCAGTAGTCACCGCGGATCATGCGAACGCAGGCCTGGTGGTAGGCCGTATCTTCCGAGCTAGCACCCGGCGACAGTTTGAAGTTGCGGGCGCATTTGTAGACGGCAGAGTTGCGACAGGCCAGTGTCATGCGCTGCCAGTCCTCCACACGATCCCCCCTAGAATCCCAATATCCTCTTACCGCTATCGCCAGCCCGGCTGGGCATAGACGCTGCCATGCGTCGCTACCTGCTTGCACAGAGACCCCATACTCATAGCCTTCGGATGGCGAAGCATATGCACCCTCGATCCGAGCTCGCACGGTACGGCCCCCCTCCGTCACGGCATCGAACTGGGCACCGACTAGGGCTGACGCACCTAGCTTGGCCCCTGACGGATGATCGGCGGTGATCTCCATGAGCCGTCCCTGTTCGCTCTGCAGCGAGACCCCCTTCAGTGGGACCCCATCTAGGGTGCCCCGTGTTAGGTCCACATAGGTAATATGTTCTCGGGTGCCGGTGAGCTCGGGGCTGTTATGCTCTTGACCGTTATCGACTAGAATGCCCTGCTGTCGATTCGCGAGCTCGTCAGACGCCGACTCCGTGTGGTGACCACAGCCCAGGCATAGGGCCAGAACCATCGTCGATGCTACAAGTCCAGTTGGTTTTCTCATCGGGTAGCCTCCTGCTCAATTTGTTGTGCAGATCCTGTGCCAAGCTGGCGCGGCGGAAAGTCGGCGCACACGCGAACGCCGATCACGGAATCCCGCCAGTTAGCCACCGATTCGTTGCGGTTGTCTGAGCGATTGGTCAAGACGCCACTAAACCAGCCCCCATCCCGCACTGCGCATCGCTTTCGTTCTGATTGCGGCGCTAGCTCTGTCCACTCGGCCGCATTGCCTACCATGTCCTGAACCCCAAATGGGCTCGCTGAAAGCGGGTGGCTGCCGACCTCGTCTGGACCCATGGTGTCCGCGCTTTGACCGTAGGTTTTGTCGAAGTTGGCGTCGGTCCGAGCCAGCTTGTTGCCATGCGGGTAGGTCCGTTCGTCAGCCCCACGGGCCGCACGCTCCCACTCCCACTCGTTACACAGACGCGCACCGGGGACACGTCCGGTTTCGCGCAGCCAGCCAGCGTACGCTCGCGCATCTTCGCACGAGACATTGAGCACTGGCAGCTGAGAACTGTTCACCTCTTGGTGGACCACTCGGCTGGGATAGCGCAGGACTTGACCCAGCTCGATCGCTGCGGCGGCAGGGCTCTGGCCCACAAGAAGGCGCAGTCGCCTCGGGTCTTGGTCAATCTGGAGGTCGAAGATTCGGCTGCCGATCAGCGCTCCCCCTGTTGCGTGTGGACGCCTTTCCTCACGCTCGGCAGGTGGCAGCGCCGCCAGAAACTCTGCCCACTGGCCCAACGTAGTCTCATGGCGGGAGATCAAGAAGGCAGTCAGAGACATTCCGTGGAGAGGCTCGGTGCCCAACCAGGGGCGTCTTTCTTCATCCGCGGTGGTGCCGTACTGAGATTGGCCAGCCGGAATGTAGACAAACCCTGCTGGTATCTGCGCAGGCAGGGGTAAATAGGGCCGCACGTCATCGACCGGTTCGCCGTGCGTGATGCGAAGAGGAAACGCCACGGAGACTCGGCCCGCCGCCTGGATCTGAAGCAGGTAGGAGCCGGGCGGAGCTGCGCAAGCTGCCGTCGGACTGTTGTTGCAGAGGTTTACAGGGGTCTGCTTGAACCCCCCATCCGCCTGCAGCTCGTAGCGCACCGCGGAGACCGAGCTTGCGGTCGGACTCGACGCGAGGACGAAGGGTACTTCATGTGCCAAGGCGCTTCGGACGGCGTGTCCTTCTTCCTCGAGCCGCTCCAAATCCCAGTGGTACGTCGAGATCTGCTGAAATTGGTAGCTCTGTTGCGCCAACAGAATCTTGTTCTTAAGAACGCCGGCATACAGATGTCGAACATCCTTGCGTCGGTGATTGTTCGCGTGCGTTGCGGCGAGGGCATTGTGGAGCCCGCCGTAGGCGGCTTGTATCCCCTCATAGGCACTGATGACTCCACTCCAGAGCTTTTCGGCCTCTTCCCGATGGCCCTGCTGATAGCTCGCGAAGGCTTGACCACGCAGCGTAGTAAGTCCCTTGACCATCTCCTGAATCCCGCGATGTTGAGTGTCCAGGACCGTCACTGTGCGATCGACTTCCTGTGAGCGAAGCCATAGCGATGTCCCCCAGGCCACCGCACCGCCAGCCAGAAGAGCTCCTGCCCGCGTGGCCCATGTGCGCATGCTCATCGTCCTGTTCTGTCTCCGCCGTTCGTCGGCGATGTGATCTCGTAGCGCATCGCGCAGCGCGATGGCTGATGCGAATCGCGCCTGCGGATCGCGCTGCACACAGCGATCAATGATCGCGGCAAAGCGTGGGTCGATCAGCTTGGCGACACGCGCGATCGGGCGCGCAGTCGCTGTCTGCATCTGCTTGGCCAGACTTCGGAGGTCACTGGGTCGATCGCCGAATGGGCCTTGACCTTGCCCACAGCAAAGCTCATACAGCACAGCGCCGAGCGAGAAGATGTCAGACTGCATGGTCGCTGCCTCGCCTTGCCAGAGCTCCGGCGCTGCGTAGGCTGGTGTGCCTACCGGGCAAGTCCAGCAGGGAACAGAGTCCTCGGCCGGAAAATCGGGACTTCGTGGCGTCGGAGGCCGCAGATCACGCTTGGGATCAAGGCCGTCCAAATCGGACATTCGCGGCGTGTCCCGAACCGAGGCTGCAGCTGAGCCAGCACGGTCGATTTGCGATGGCTCGAGAGGACGAGCTGCTTCGACGGACGCTTGGCTGCTCGATTCGCGCGGTACCTGTATGGCCAGGCCAAAGTCGAGGAGCTTGAGGATCCCGTCATGCGTGTGAAAGATGTTCGCTGGCTTGATGTCGCGATGCAGCAGTCCGCGTTCGTGGGCGGCAGCGAGGCCGCTGGCCAAGGCCAGGCCCACTTCCCGAACCTCCTGCCAAGCCAAGCCCTTCTCCTCAACCTGAAGCGTCTCACCGGTCAGCATCTCCATAACTAGAAACGGCAGTTCCCGGCCTTTTGCGGCAGCTTCGTTCGTTGATGTGTTTCCGCTTTGGTAGTGATAGAGACGAACCACATTCGGATGCTCAAGCTGGGCTAAAGCTCTCGCTTCCTGCTGAAAACGGGCATGCGCCACGGGCGACGTATCGGTTCTCGCAACCTGCTTGAGTACAACGCGACGGTTCAAAAGCGTGTCTTCGGCTTCATATACGGCTCCCATCGCTCCCCCGGGCAAGCGGCGGACTAGCCGATACTCACCAATCCAAGCGAGCTCTTCTTTACCGACATTATCTTCCATGCAAGGTAGCCGTAGCGCACAAGTCTCAGTCGGGTCAATCGGCAGTGGAGTATAAGCAACCCATGCAAAGGACTGAGCAATCTGGAATGCTCGGAGCGCACGACACTCCCAAGCTAAAAAGTGACTCTCATCATCCCGGGCATCGCCTGACCGTGCGCTGGCTCTCAGCCCCTCGCCCAGACGATAACCACGCCGACGAGCCACATAACGAAGTGCTGGAAGGTAGCGATCCTATCGAACTGAAGCCTGGTGAGTACTGGATTGGCCGTGAGACGGATGGTCCACTGTGCTGGACGCGTGATCGATGGCTGTCGAAGAGGCACGCGCTGCTGCGGGTCAGTGGCCAGCCTTTGCGGGCCGAGTTACTAGATAACAATAGCACCAACCGGACGAGGCTTAACGGCGAGCTCCTCGCGCCGTCCCAGTGGGTGCGTCTTCCCGAACAAGCGGTGCTCTGGATTGCCAATAGCTTTCTACTTGTGCGAACAGACCAAGAATATGGAGCCGACTGGTCAAAAGCAGCCTCTGTTCCAGCTTTAGACACATTAGTGGGCATCTCTCCGGAGATGCAGATATTACGGCAAGAGATCTACCGGTTGTCTCAAACTCGGCAGAGTTCGCGAACACCCATCCCTATCCTAATTTTGGGTGAAACGGGAACAGGAAAAGAGCTAACGGCGAAGGCAATACACCAGTTGAGTGACCGTGCTAAGCAGCGATATCTGGAGGTCAATTGCGCCGCAATCCCGAAGGAGCTAGCGGTAAGTATGTTATTCGGGTCTAAGAAAGGAGCATTTACAGGGGCGCACACGAATTTATCTGGTTACTTCCGAGACGCCGATCACGGCACCCTATTCATGGATGAGCTTGTAGAACTTGATTCCACTGTCCAGGCCATGCTGCTGCGCGTCATTGAAGAAGGCAAAGTCATGCCACTCGGAGGTAGCGAGCAGATTCCCGTTGATGTTCGACTGATCGCGGCCACGAACAGTGATATCGAGGAGCGTACGCATCAGGTCAATCAGAAGAATGCGCCAGAATCGTTCCGACAGGACTTGTTGGCACGCCTGCGCAGGGGGGTGCTGCGGACTCCAGCCCTTCGTCATCGAAGAGAGGACATCTTGCCTTTGCTACGGCATTACTGGCTGAGTGCATTCGGATGCGAGCTGCCGCCGTTGGCTCCGGCGCTGGTCAATGCGCTCCTGCTGTCAGACTTCCGCGAAAATGTCCGGGGTCTGCAAAGCATCGCCATCGACTTGCGCGCTACAGCCATGCAGCAAGGTCTCCAAAACAGGCTTGAGCTGCACGCCGTCCGAGAGCGGCTCAGTGAACAGCGACGCGGCGTCGAGGGGCGGGTCAACCCAATATCGGCCCACAAGCGAAGCGATTTGGCGTCGCCAGCAAGATCCGAATGCAGGGACATTCGAAATCCCAGTGATCTAAGGCGCTTTGCAGAACAGTACATGGATTTGGGCACCGCCTATGCGGTAGGGAAGTACTTCGGTTGGGATGACAACAAAGTCGCTAGGTGGAAAAAAGAATGTCAGCGGCACGGACTACTGCCCAAAGCTTCACTATAGACTGTGATTCTGACTTCGCTGGTTCCCCGTCAGCTCAGTGCCAAGGTCCCCAAGGTCCTGGTGCGTTCGGAAGAACCAATATGCGGAGTTGTCCATGTCTCTGTTGCACAGTTGGTGGCCAGGCAGCCCGCCGAACCTGTAGGTGTTGGCTCTGCGTAGTCACACAGTGCTCTCCCGTCGCTGACTCTGCCAATGCGCAGTGAATCCGTCCGCGCGGATCGTTTCTTCGCAGCCAGCCGATCGCGGCCCGACTAAGCGTACTTAATCGCACACTTAATCGGACGCCTCATGCCTCTCTTGGTTCCCGGTAATTAAGTTCTCAGCGACGGAAATCACTTTCTTGTTGACGGGGACGTAAACGGGGTTTAAGCCTGTACCCACAGCGG
>CAZKOY010000148.1:0-13612 GCA_964554495.1 uncultured Myxococcales bacterium | reverse complement strand
GGGACGACGATGGGGAACAGGTTCAGATCGACCGCCAGGAAGGCCCCGACGCGGATCATCGAGAACGGATCGCTGTGCTCCATCGGCTGGTTGTCGACATAAAAGTACGTGCGTAGCTGCGGCGCATACGACGCGCCCACGCCGAAGGTAAGCGGCGTCTTGTCGGCGCCGAACTTGAGGTACAGGCCCGGCGACAGCACGCTCAGAAAGCTGACTTCGCTGGCGACGTTGACCCGCGTCTGCGTGTTGGTCATGGTGTTGGCCGGCTGTCCGGTGTTGCTCACCCGCGCCCAGGCAAGCTGCCCGACGTCCAGCACCGTGGCAAAGAAGCCCCAGGACCAGTTGCGGTTGTGGTGAACAGGGAACTGCAGGTCCAGGCCCAGCGCCGCCATGGGGCCGAGCGCGAAGCCGCCCGCGAGACCCGGCTGCGAATAGCCGGGCGCCACCACTTCACCGCCGAGCTGCACGCCGACCACACCGGTCACGGTGAGGCTGGTGCCCTGTCGCTTGCTGCGCCACGAACCGACCGGCGCCGCCGCCGCGCTGAGCGCCGCCGAGACATCCTTGGGATCCTTGGCCGCGGCCAGATCCGAAAGGAGCGTGATGTACTTCCGTACGCTGTCGGGCAGGCTGGCTGTCTCGCCGACCGCGGCCAGGGCCACCAAGACCTGACGAACGCCGTCGGCATAGGCACCGCGCAGCATGTCTTGGCTGGCGTGCATCAGCGAAAGCAGCGCGTCGAGCTTGGGCGTATCACGGACCGCGACCAGCGTGGCGCCTGACTCGATGAGGTCGGCCACCAGACTCAGCGTTTCGGCGGCAACCTGTGCGGCGGGTGGAGGGCCGCCGGTACGCCACTTTTGAATCCGCTGTTCCAGATCAAACACCGCCAGCGCCAGCGCCCGTACTTCGCGATAGCCCTTCTCATTGGATGGCGTGCTTGAGCACGTTACATTCTGTGTGTTGGTAAAGAATTCTTTTAGTGGGCTTGGGATCTTGTCTTCGCCACCGAAGAATCGCCCAATAATGATGTGATCCGCTGGCGAAACACCAAGCTGCTTCAGTGCAGTGCAGACCGTCTCTTCATTCCAAGTCAAGGCACCAGAGGCATGCACACTGCTTTGAATCGCGGCCACCAGGCCGCCAAACCGACTGGCGAACACGCTGGTTGCGGCAATTGCGCAGAAGGCATCCATGCCCTGATCGCTCGCAGCGTCAATCGCATGAGCGCATAACGACTGTGAATCCAGCGTCGAATAGGCTTTTTCTAGCGTCGTACCCAACCCTGCCAGCAGCTCAAGAGCGGGTGTTCCCTTGCGCAGCCCAGCGAACACCGAATACAGCCCCTCGGCGGTATACGTGGCAGCGATGGCCATGCGCAGCTCTCGCGTTGGTACCGTCGCCGGCCAGAGCAGATCGATCGTCACGCGAAACAGGGATGCCGTGTTTTGCATGACCGAGTCAGCACTGGGGTTACGGGCTAGCGCATTAATATAGTCATACGTCAATACCAACTGCTCTAGCTCTGGGGGTGTGGCGGGAGAGGCCGCACACGAGAGAGGAGTCTCGGGCTTGAGCAGCTTCTGCATTTTTTCGGAAAGATGCGAAAAAACCGTGGGCTTCGTCAGGTCGACGATGTACTGCAGAGTCTTGTCGCGTAGAACGGTAGTCACAGTATTGCAAAACTCACCGCGATTCTTGGGTTTTGACTTCATGACTGCGGTGACCAGTTCCAGCAGACGGTGGGCAAGTACCAACTGGCATTTGTGTGTATGCCAAAGGCCATTCGGGTTTTCTTTCGTGTCTTCGCATTGCGTTTCAATGGCTTTGGCTGGATTGGGGATCACATGGGAAACCGCATCAGCAATACGATTGACGTCGCGCTGGCGCAGGGCATGCAACAGGCTGCTGATATTCCCGCCCAGTCCATACAGATATCCAAAGCTGGCAATCGGCATGCCTTCCAAGTCCGCACGGATCGCCGAAGAAAGCAGCGCACCGTGGCTGGCTGGCGAGTCTTCTGTGGCGCTTAGCAACGAGCAGGTCTGAGGAAACAGCGCCGACGATTCTGCGCACAGCTTCTTTTTAAACGCAGACACGAACCAAAGCACAAGCTCCTGGTTGGCGCGATCCACCATAAAATCCGCTAAGCCGGTCACAAGGGTGCCTTGCCAAGACATGCCACTGGCGCTGCCTGCTATCGCAGTAGGCGTTGATCCGCCGGGCTTGGGTTTATTGACCTTCGCCCATGCATCGCATTTGGCCCTTAAATCCTTCTCTTCTTGCTCTGAGAGAGGGGTATCGGGAAGATTGAGGTATGATTTAAATTCCAGTAACTTATTAGATGATATGTATTTGATGGCAGTTAAAAACATATCGACGAATCGAGTCGCTAGAATCGCATGCGCTTCACTAAGAGGTCTCTTGTCGTACGTCGGAAGGCTATCAGACAATGCCTTGACCTGCTCAGCGGTAGCATAAAGCTTCTTTCGTTCGGCGTCTCCCTCTTTGTCTGCTTGGGCCTTTTCACTGTCGAAATATTGTTTCAGCAAGGAGCCTAGTTCTTTTTTGTCACGCTGACTAATTTGTAATATTTTATACAGATTAGTGTCTTTTGCAGATCTATTTTCCGCAACCCGTACCCAAATGCCAATCTCACTTCCTCCTTCGGAAGATTTGTTTAGTTCTTGCTTCGCCGCATGAGCAATAGAATCTATCTCTGTGAGAATCAAAACAGATTCACAAGAAGGTATGCTGGTTGGTGGTGTTGCCAATTGACTCGGCTGCAACCGCATGGGTGCTGCTTGCGCGGGGTATGAAATAGACAGCAGGACAAAGGCCACGATGTGGCCTAGCACTGCGCGTATAGATGGATATTGCCGGGACATCATTTGAACTCTCCTTGTTTACCCACGTACTTCGAGGGAAAGGCTGGTAAAGATCGCGCCGTCGACCCGCACGTACAAAGAGCCGCGTGGCGACTGCAGGTGCCAAAACGGCAGCGTCGGTGAGCAGGACTGCTGGCAGGGCTGCCAGACAAGCTCGGGGCGAAGCAGAGGCAAGTCGCGTAGCCAGGAACGATACTTGGCTATCGAAGGATCGCGCAACAACTGTGGCAGCAACTGTACTAGGGAAGGAAATAGCTGCAGGCGAGGTTCAGTCAGTGTATGATAACTTAACAATGTACCATCATGAGCGTCGAATACAGCGACCCCATGAACAAATTGCTCAGAGGTCATGGGAATCAATGCATAGTATTTGTTTCCTTGATCAAGATGGCGCACAAAGCGTGGAATCCCGACATCCAGCAAGTGATGCACATCATCCAGTCGGTGCATCTCTGCGGCTAGCACGGGATACATGGCGAGCGTTTTCTTGACGAGGGAGATTAGTTCGTCTGTTTTTAGTCGTCGTCGACGCCATGTCGAAGGGATCAGCTTCGGAAAGCGCGGCAATGGAACCGCGGGCGACTGTGCGCTGCACAGTGCGACATATTGTTCCACGAAGCCCGTGGCGGCACACGTGGTTGGAAATGAATATTGAGTAATCCATGAATTATATGTGACATATACACGGCCATAACCATGAGCGGCATTGCATTGATCGTTGTCACTGTGGTTTCCAATGGATTTGTGGAATGGAATATTTAACCATAAACCTTGCATGCCATATCCATATGGGTCATCTGGCGTGTTGTCTAATAGAACGCCTTGTACTACAGACCAGTGGAGATTTTTGTATATGGGAACGACGCAAGGACGGCGATGCGTGACAAGGGTGTCAATGATATAGTGCAATGAATCGTATACGGTTTCAAATTGCGAGAATGAATACCTGAATGAATCATCTTGCGGCAATAACTCGTTTATTGCGGCGGTGAGTCCTGCTGGATCTGAATGCCAGGTAGAATCCTCTTTGTTGTGTTCGATAATCTCTGCAATCTGGTTTTGATTGACGGTTTGACTGGGGACGCCCTGCGTCGCTAGCAGCATCATGGCGCTGGCCGGACCGCAGTATGTTTGGCCATCTTGATGGTGATACTTGCAAGCCACTTCTTGTTGCCACGTCATCGAAGCCTCGTGTGGTCAAAGAGGGTTTGAGTGTCAGAGTATGCGTGAATCGCGTAGCGAGCTGAGCCAAATCAGAGCAACCATTGTGCCATTCTACGGAGGGGAGGGCGCGGAGGGATTTGCGCCGGTCTGCGCAAGGACTGCAGGCAAGCTGGTTGCCTGCGAACAAACTGCAGGCAGCCAGGCGAGGCCGATGTCAATCCACCGCGAGAAATGCGCTGTGTGGCGCGACGGCGCTATTCCCACTCGATGGTGCCGGGGGGCTTGCTGGTCAGGTCGTAGACGACGCGGTTGATGCCGGCGACTTCGTTGACGAGCCGGCCGGCGATGGCTTTGAGGTCCGAAAGCGGAAGCTCGCTGGCCTCGGCGGTCATGGCGTCGACCGAGGACACGGCGCGGATACACAGGGCTGATTCATAGCTGCGGCTGTCACCCATGACACCGACGCTGCGAACCGGCAAGAGGACGACGAAGGCCTGCCAGGTGCGGTCGTACAAGCTGCGGGTTAGAAGCTCTTGGTGGAAGATGGCGTCGGCGCGGCGCAGGATCTCGATGCGCTCGGGCTCTAGCGGGCCCAGGCAGCGAATGGCCAGGCCGGGGCCGGGGAAGGGATGCTGGTGCAGGATGTCTGGGTCGATGCCGAGCAAGGCGCCGATCTCGCGCACCTCGTCTTTGAAGAAGCGGCGCAGCGGTTCGATCAGTTGCAGGCGGTTCCACTCGTCGGGAAAGCCGCCGACGTTGTGGTGGCTCTTGATGGTGTGGGCGCGGGCGAGCTTGTTGTCGGCGCTTTCGATGACGTCGGAATAGATCGTGCCCTGCGCCAGGTGCGAAAACTGGCTGTGGCCGACGTGATCCGCGAAGGTCTCGACGAATAGGCGGCCCATACCGCGGCGCTTGGTCTCGGGATCGGCGATGCCGGCCAGCGTCCCCCAGAAGCGATCCTTGGCGTCGATGACTTCCAAGCGAATCGTCGGGTACTGGTCAAAGACGCGCCGCAGGTTGGTCAGGTCATAGGCGCGCAAAAAGCCGTGATCGACGAACAGCGCACGTACATGTGTCACCTTGGACAAGAGCACGGCCATCACCGTTGAGTCGACGCCTCCTGAGACGGCGCAGACGACCTCGGGTACGTGGGCTAGCTCGACGCGAAGCTGGGCCTGCACGTGCTCAAGCTCGCTGCGCAGGTTCCAGTCGGGCGACAGGCGACAGATGTCGCGGGCGAAGGCCTCAAGCAGCACCTTGCCCTCGGGCGTGTGATAGACCTCGGGGTGAAACTGCAGACCCCACAGGCGGCGGCCGGGGCCCGAAGAGGTCTCGACGCGAAAGGCCGATGGCTTGCCGTTTGATTCCAGCAACAAGGTGGCGCCAGCGGGCAGCGCAACGACCGAGTCGCCGTGGCTCATCCACACCTGCGTCTTTGGCGACAGCTTGGCCGTCAGAAGATCGCTGCGGCCGGCCGGCGTCTTTTGCACCTGCGCTGCGCCGTACTCGCGATGCGTGGCACAGACGACCTGGCCACCGAGCACCTTGGCCAGCCACTGATAGCCAAAGCACAGGCCCAAGATGGGAATGCCCAGATCCAAGATGGCGGGGTCGGGATCATGTCCCTGTCCCACGCTGGCTGGTGAGCCCGACAGAATGATGCCGTCGGGACGCGGCGTGCGCTGGGCCAAGGTGCGGGCGTCGGTCTGACCGGATAGCACCTCGGTCGCGAAGCCCTGGCTGCGCAGGCGACGGGCGATAAGCTGGGTGTACTGCGAGCCGAAGTCGAGGACTGCGATCATGATCCACTCTGCCCGGACGCGCCGGAGTAGTTGGGCGCCTCTGCAGTAATGGTGACGTCGTGGACGTGGCTTTCACGCAAGCCGCCGGGGGTCAGGCGTCGGAAGCGCGCCTTGCGCTTTAGCTCGCTTAGATCGCGGGCGCCGACGTAGCCCATGCCAGCGCGCAGGCCGCCCATAAGCTGTTCCACGACCTGCTTGAGTGGGCCGCGATAGGGCACGCGTGCCTCGACGCCTTCGGGCACCAGCTTGCCGGTCTGATCGACGTCTTGCTGACGATAGCGATCGCGGCTGCCTTTCTTCATCGCGGCCAGCGAACCCATGCCGCGATACGACTTGTAGCTTCGGCCTTGGTACAGGACGATCTCGCCTGGGCTCTCGTCGGTGCCGGCGAACAGGCTGCCGATCATGACGGCATCGGCGCCGGCCGCTAGGGCCTTGGTGATGTCGCCGGAATATCGGACGCCGCCGTCGGCGATGATGCCAATGCTCGGCTCGCCTGGTTTGCGGGGATGGCGCTGGCGCACGGCCTCGGCGACTTCGACGACGGCGCTCCATTGCGCGACGCCGACGCCGGATACGACGCGGGTGGTGCAGATGGATCCAGGGCCCATGCCGATCTTCACGATCGATGCGCCGGCCTCGACGAGCGCGAGGGCTCCTTCGGCGGTCCCGACATTGCCGCCGATGATGGGCAGCGCAGGGTGGCGACTGCGCAGCATGCTCAGCGTGCTCAGCACCCCGTCGCTGTGTCCATGTGCCGAGTCAAGTACCAGGCAGTCCACGCCGGCCTCGACTTGCATGGCAGCGCGGCGCAGGCCTTCGTCGCCAACTCCAATTGCGGCGGCAACCATCAAGCTGCCTTGTGAGTCGCGCAGCGAAAACGGGTGCGACTCGGACTCGCGCCAGTCGCGCGAGGTGATCAGCCCGCCCAGCTTGCCCTCAGCGTCGACAAGAGGCAGCTTTTCCAGCTTCCACTTGCGAAAGAATGCCTCGGCGTCAGCGCGCGTGGCCGAGAGCGGCAGGCTGTGTACCGGCGTCGACATGATGTCGGCGACCTTGGCCTTGCCATCGGTGACATAGCGAATATCGCGTCCGGTGCAGATGCCGACCAGCACGCCGCGATCGTCGACGACAGGGAAGCCGGTCACGCCGGTCTCGGCGATCAGCTGATGCACTTCTTCGATGGTCTGGTTGGCTTTGATCGTAAGCGGGCTGTGAATGACGGCGTGCTGGAACTTCTTTACGCGTCGCACCATGCGCGCTTGCTCTTCCGGCGGGCAGTTGCGGTGAAGGACACCCAGGCCACCGAACAGCGCCATCGCGATCGCGGTCTGCGACTCGGTGACGGTGTCCATGGCAGCGGACAAAAGCGGAATCTTTAGGCGCAGAGCACCAAGCTGCGTCTCGATCTGGCATTCCGACGGCAAGACCTGCGAGAAGCCAGGCATCAAGAGTACGTCGTCGAAGGACAGCGACAGCTCCATGGCTTCCCCGGCGAAGCTGGGCGGCGGCGGCGTCCCCTGCGAGGCGTGCGGCCCAAGCGGGCTGAGCGCTGCATTCGACGACGTAGAACTGTGACGAACGTGTGACGGAAATGGCGGCTCAGAAGAGGGCGGGTTCGGCATGGCCCGCTCGTATACACAAAGCCTCGGCCATAGTCATTGAGCATTTGACAGCGTCGCGGTACGTTAAGAACGATGTCTACAGATCCAGCCGCTGACACCTTGGCTGAGCCAGGGGTCGCTAAGGAGTCCAATGCCGCACGCATCCGAACCGCGGCGGCGCTGGTTGGGCGGACGCTAAAAGGGCTGTACCGCATCGACAAAGAGCTGGGGCAAGGAGCGCACGGCGTCGTCTTTCGTGGCACCCAGCTTGCGCTGCAGAAGCCGGTGGCCATCAAGATGCTGCGCCCGGATGGCTTTCACAGCGACGATGCGCTGGATCGCTTCCAGCGCGAAGCCACGGTGGTGTCCAAGCTTGTGCATCCCAGCATCGCGCAAGTGTTGGACTTTGGCGTCGAAGAGAGCATGCCGTTCCTGGTCATGGAATTTGTCGACGGCAAAGAGCTAACCGAGATCACCGAGAGCGAAGGCCCCTTGGCCCCTGCGAGAGCCGTCGCCATCATCCGCCAACTGGCGTCGGCCCTGCAGGAAGCCCACCAGCACGGCATCGTGCATCGCGACATCAAGCCCCACAACATCCGTTTGATGCGGTACACGCCGGGGGGGCAGCTATTCGTCAAGGTGCTCGACTTCGGCATTGCCAAGCAGATCGACGAAGCGCAGGGGCACAAGCTGACGGCGACGGGGGCAGTGATGGGCACGCCCGCGTATATGGCTCCGGAACAGGTGGGGGGGCAGCCGCTTTCGGCGCGGGCCGACCAGTACGCGACGGGCTGTGTGTTGTATGAGCTGCTGACGGGCTCGGTGCCTTTCGTGAGTCAGACGGTAAGCGGCATGCTGATGGCGCACCTGACGCAGCCGCCGCCTGAGCTTCCGCGCGGTGTGCCGGAATCGCTGCGCAAGATCGTGATGCGTCTGCTCGCAAAGAATCCTGCCGAGCGCTTCGAAAGCTGCGCGGATCTGGATCGAGCGCTGGCCGACTGCGAGCACGCGTGTCGGGATGTACCGGCGCTGTCGAAACAGCAGGCCGCCGAGCTAGGCAAATCGCCGGGCCTGCCAGGGGAGACGACGAAGGTCGAAAGCGCGCCGGCAAAACCCATGGGCAAGCAGTCGCTGATCGTGGGCGGAGCGTTTCTTGCGGCGGTGTTGCTGGTCGGCGGGGTGGTCGCGCTGGCCCCCAAGCGCAACCGCACGCCGCAGGTCACGACGCCCGGACCGGCAACGCAAAACGCGGGTGGCCCAGCGACGCGTACAGACGAACCCAAGGCGGCGGAGGCAGGGAAGGGGACCGCGGATCCAGGCCAGGCAGCTACTTCGGACTCGGGCGCCAAGGCGGGAACACAGACAGGTGGCAAGCCGGGCGATGCGACAGCGGGCGGTGGAAGTGCAACACCGACGGTGACCGCCAACAAGCCAAGCGCTGTGAAGCCCGTCTCTGTCGGCACGACGGCAAGTGCGCCACCCAGCGCCAAGGAGCCCGCCGCAGTGAAAGAGAAGCTGGATGAAGCCGAGGCGCTCTTGCGCAAGGGAACGTATGACGAGGCCGCGAGCATTGCGTTAAAGACCACGTTTACGGCACCGACGCCGCGGGCGTACCGCCAGCTGGTGACTGCGTACTGCAATATGGGGGATCTAAGTCGAGCCACGACGTACTTTCACCGTGTGGCGGCAGCGGACAAGCGATCGCTGATCGCGCTCTGTCGCAAGCACGATATCGACCTGCACTAGGCTCCGTTTTCGCTGGGGGAAGACTTGCTGCGGTTGGCTGTCGGCCGACGAGGGGACTCACTGCAGCCGTCTTGTTTCCCGACCCAGAAACCCGATTCACCGGTTCAGGAGTGCCATGTCTGCCAAGAATTCGCCGATTTCCAAAGAGGCCTTTTCGAGCTATCTGCGCAGTCGCTTCACGCCCGCTGGCTTTGATGTCAGCGAGTCCGCCGACGCCCCGTACAAAGAGCTGGTCCGGCACCTGCCCGAGGGCTTTTCGTTCGGTATGACCGTCGCACGCAACGACGCTGGGGCTGGGGACAAGGCCCGCTTAGGGGTGTGGTTCCGACCGGCCGGCAAGGGGGGGATCCAAGATCTTGCGGCGCTGCGTACGCACTATCAGGTGAAGTTGCAGCAGCAGGGACGGGGCTGCCGGATACACAGTTGTGCGCCGCCCGTGGGCAGCTTCTTTCTGTTCTGGGAAACCACCGCGCCACTGCCCGAGGGGGTTGTCTCGGGCTGGGTCGAGATGGTAGAGGAGCTGTCTGCCCTGTGCTTCGATACCGACGCACTCGACGCATTCCTAAGCGAACAAGCCTAACGGAGCCTTGCCATGAAGCCGTGTGCCCGTCCCGGAAACCTGCCCTCGTGGGCCCACTCGTCGAGAGAGCATCGCTTGGACGCGCCGCGAAGCAAGGCGAATAGGTGTGGGCCGCGTCGGAGCTTCGTGCAGATAGGGCTCCACCTGTTGTCCGCGCTGTCCTGCCTTTTGCTCTGCGGTGTGGGCTGTGAACCCGGTGGGAACAATGGCTCGATGGACATGGCACCGCCTGCCGATCCGCAGGTGCGCTTTGCCCACTTCCTGGTCGATATTCCCGCGTTCGACATCTGCCTGAAGGCCCCCGGCGAGACCGACTTCACCGGGCCGCTCATCCGCACCATGCTGCAGCGCTCAGGCGGCGTGCCCTATGGCTATGAGACGGCGTACGTGACGCTGAAGCCGGTTTCGTATCAGGCGCATGTCGTGTCGGGGCTGGCCACGTCATGCACCGGGCCGTCGCTGGGCGGGGTGCCGGACGTGAACCTGAATCAGCTCAGCGCGGGACGGCAGTACACCATCGCTGCGATTGGCAATCCGCTCAAGACATTCAAGCTGCCGGTGGTGTCGCTTCTGGAAGACGATGTGACGATGACGGCAGGCCAGGCCAGGCTGCGCTTCGTCCACGCCGCCGATGGGCAGGGTGGACTAGAGCTCGGCAGCGGCAGCAGTGGCACGTACAGCAAGCTGTTTACCGCCAACGACTATGGCAAGGCAGGCAGCACGGGAAGTGGGGCGTATACGACGGTGCCGCCCATCGCCAACGGCACGTACAGCCTGCGTTCAGCTGGAGCCGGAGGGGACCTGCTTGCCCTGATGAACAAGGTGACCTTGGTGGCTGGATCGGTGTACACCGCGACGGTGATGGGGGAGGCGGGCGGTGGAACATCGCCTCTTGCGATTTCGCTGTGCAACGACACTGCTGCGGCGATGAGCGGCCTGGCTCCGTGCAGCGAGCTACGCTGAGCTCAAGCCAGTACGGCTACAGTCGCTCGTCCGCTTCGAACTCCGCCGTGTACTTTTCGAGATCGATGCCTTGATCTTGCAGCGGCTTGCGCACGCGATAGCGTGTGACTTTGGCGCTCGACAGGATGAAGGAACGAATCACTTCCTCGCGGCCGACGATGCGGGTCGATTCGGCAAGGTATTCGGCGTTCTTCGAAACGCGCCAGCGCACCAGCGCGCGGAACAGCGCCGGCACGCTCTTAAGCAGCACTTTGAGCAGCTCTTCCGCCTCGGGACGCCACGACAGCTCTTTCGGCAGCTCGGGCGTATAGCCGTACTCGTCTTCGCTAAGCTCACGCCACAGAACCAGGCTGTTCCCGTCGCTGTCTGCGATCTGAGCGAACAGCTCATGTTCTTCAGTGCGCATCGGCTCATAGCGCACGCGCAGCCCGAGATCGACCAGTTTCTTGGTCGTTTCCTCGACGTTGTTGACCTGGATGCGCAGCGTAACCGGGTGTTCCACTTGGCGCGTCTTGAGCAGCCGCAAGATGCAGGTGCCGGTGTCGACATCGACATACCCTTCACCGCGGCGCTTGACCCAAAACGGCAAGTGCTGCGTGAACAGCTGCTCGCTGTGTTCCAAGCTAGTTACCGGCACATCAATGTGGCTTAACCCGAGGATTCCCATGGTGATCTCTTGGCAGGCGAGATCAGCGTATCAACATTTCCCATCGTCCGGGCTTTTGTCTGCGCTGTCCTCGGAAGAGCTGCGCCAGCGAGGCGCCTTTGCGGCTAGCGCAGCTTGAGGGCGGCGGCTTCTTGTTCGGCGCTGAGTCCAGCGCGCAGCTTGGCTTGACGCTCAGCGGGCAGGGTCTGCCACCACGCCAGAGTGTCGGCGATCGTCGTCGCGAGCGGCCGAAACGTCAGCCCGGTCTTGATGGCGCGTGCATGACTGACCTGGGCCATTCCGATATCACTGGGTGGGATCCAGATCGGCACATGATCGAGGACCCCCGCTTGCTTGAGCTTGTCGGCCGCGATCCACACGAAGCGTGCATCGGACTTGGTGACGCGCTTACACGTCTCAAGAAGCTCGCCCATGCTCAGTTTTTTTTCTGGGCCGACCAAGTTGAACACGCCGCTTTGACCCGC
Organism: uncultured Myxococcales bacterium; assembly: GCA_964554495.1. GTDB lineage: Bacteria > Myxococcota_A > Polyangia > Palsa-1104 > JAEUJZ01 > JAEUJZ01. Next base: position 1,734 of record CAZKOY010000148.1, on the reverse strand, counting down.
GATCGCTTGCGTCACCATCCAGTCGCCGAGATCGCGCACATCGATGATCTGCACAGGGTCGCTGGCTGTGCCGGGCGCCAGCATCTCTCCGCCTCGGCGTACGCGCAGCGGCCACGACGTGAAGCGATCTGTAGGGTCGCGAGGGCCGACGATGTAGCCGGGTCGGACGATCAGCGCAGCCCCAGGGAAGGCGGCCTGCGCGGCTTGTTCGCAGAGCACTTTTAGTCCGCCGTACGTGCCTTCGGTGATCTTTTCCACCGTCGGATCGCTGAGCGTCGCAAGCTCGGAGTCCTCCGCGAGCGGCTTAGTCATGTCTTTGTAGGCCGAGATCGATGAGACAAAGACATAGGACTTCACGCGCCCCTTGAGCGCCGCAGCCATGTTGCGAATCTGTCGCGGGTAATAGCCTGAGGTATCGATGACTGCGTCGAAGCTGCGGCCCGCAAACAAGCTGGTCAGCGCAGCGACATCGGCGTTGCGGTCTCCGTGAATTTTTTCCAGATCGGGAAACAAGCCGGGGTTGGTCTTGCCGCGATTGAACAGCGTGATCTTGGCGCCGCGGCGCTTGGCTTCTTCGACGAATGCTGGGCCGACGAAGCTGGTGCCACCAATCATCAAGAAATGTTTGCCGGCACCCGATGCGGCGGCTGCAGCATCGCTGCGCGTGGGCAATAAGGGCAGCGAGAGCGCTGCGCCAGCCGAGGACAAAAGAAAGGTTCGACGAGACTGCATGGGGGCTCCTTTTTTTTAGCGGACAGGACGGGGACGCAGGCATCCCGGAAGCGGACGGCGCGCTCAGCGCAGGGTCAAGCGCAGCACGTGGGCTGCCGCGCGCAGCGGGGCATCCAGGCGCAGTCGTTCCTGCAAATCGCTTGTGTGCAGCACGCGCGAGAGCTGCCGCTCATACGTCCGACCGTCGGGCACGCTCAACGCCACTTCGATATCTGGCATCAGCCCCTGACCTTCGATGACGTCACCGCGCGGCAACAGAAAGTGGCTGGCCGTGAACTTGTAGGCATAGCCGTTCGGCAGCTCTTCCAAGCGCTGCACCGTGCCTTTGCCATAGGTTCTCGCACCGACGAGATGAGCACCGGCTCCATCATGCAGCGCTCCCGCCAAGAGCTCGGCACTCGACGCTGTCTCGCGATCGACCAACAGCGCAAGCGGCCACTTCACCTTGTCTCCACTTTTCTGCGCGGCGATGGTCTCGATCTGACCGCCGCGGTGTCGCAGCTTGGTGACGGGCGTGCCCTTGGGCAGGAACAGCTCGGCGGTCGCGATGGCTTTTTCGAAAAGCCCACCTTGGTTGCCGCGCAGATCGACCACCAGAGCCCGTGTCTGTTTCTGTGCCAGATCGCGCAGCGCTTGCTCAATCGCGGCCGGCGTCCCTTCGGTGAACTGACGGATAAACAGATAACCAATTCCGTCGGGAAAAACGATCGGCTGCACTAGATCATAGGCAACGCGCTCGCGGCGAATGGAAAGTGTCAGCACGTCCGCGCCACGCAGCGCCGTCAAGCTCACCACTTCGCCTGGTTTGCCGCGCAGGTCGCCCACGACGTCGCGCAGGCTCTTGCCCTTGTACAGCTTGCCGCCGACGGTGAGGATCTTATCCCCGTCGCGCATGCCCGCTCGCTCGGCCGGCGATCCCGGAATGACCGAAAGAACATCTGAGATCCCGCTGTCGGCATCAAAGCGGATCTCGACGCCGATGCCGACGATGCTGCCCTGCAT
>CAZKOY010000147.1:0-13624 GCA_964554495.1 uncultured Myxococcales bacterium | reverse complement strand
GGCATCATCCACCGCGACCGCGAGATGCCGTGGAAAGGCTTGCGATCTCGCGGGCTTGCGCCAAGCCAGGAAACGCCCGGGAAATGTCGGGATGGCTCGCGGTTGCTGCTGCATGTCGATGACGCAGCGATCCTTCCCGGCTGCCTATCTAGCGCGCTTCGCGCAAAAGTTCATCGGCGTGGGCGCGGCTCTTTTCGGTCAGGCGGGCGCCGCCCAGCATGCGAGCGATCTCGTCGCGGCGCTCGTTGGCAGACAGCTTGCGCACCCGCGTCGTCGTACGGCCGCCGCTGACCTGCTTTTCGACGCGCAGGTGATGGTCGGCATAGGCCGCTATCTGCGCCAAGTGCGTGATGCACAGCACCTGCCGATGGCGAGCCATGGCGCGAATATGTCGCCCTACGCGATCCGCAGTGGCGCCGCCGATGCCCGAGTCGACTTCATCGAAGACGCAAGTGGCGACGCTGTCCGCCTGCCCGATCACGCCGCGCAGGGCCAGCATGACACGCGATAGCTCGCCGCCGGACGCGATGCGAGCCAAGGGGCGCGCTTCTTCTCCGACGTTGCTCTGCAGCAGAAGCTCACAGCGATCCCAGCCATCGCGGCTCAATCGACACAGCTTGCCCTCGTGCTCGAACAGCAGCGCGGGTTCGTCGCCTTTCTGCGCCGGGCGGCGATCCAAGCGGACTTCGATCTGCGCCCCTTTCATCGACAGATCATCAAGTGCTGCGCTCGCTTGTTTCGACAGCTTGGCAGCCACCTGCGCCCGCGCAGCGTGCAGGCGAGTCGCCACCTGCACCGCGGCCTTGCGCGCCTTGTCCACTTCGATCTCTGCCGTCGCACGATGGGCTTCGTGCTGCTGCAAGCGCAGAAGCTCTTCTTCCATGTCGGCGCGCTTGGCAAGCAGTGCGGCCATGTCCGGTCCGTGCTTGCGCAAGAGGCGTGACAGCACATGCAGGCGATCGTCGATCTCGGCCAAGCGCTCGGGATCGGCGCGCAGGTGATCGGCGTAGCGCCGCAGCGCGTGCGCAGCGTCTTCCAGCAGGCCTTCCGCTTCACCAAGCTGGGTGCCCAGCGCGCCCAAGTCTTTGTCGATAGCGCCCAGGTCCGATAGCTCGCGACGCAGGCTGGCCAAGCGCTCAAGCACGGCGCCTTCGCTGCTGTACAGCACGTCTTCGCCACGCCGTGCCGCTTGATGCAGCTTGCCGGCCGCACGCAGGCGCTTCTGCTCTTCGCGCAGCGCTTCGTCCTCACCAGGCTGCGGATCCGCGCTCTGAAGCTCGTCGAGCTGAAAGCGCAGAAACTCTTCGCGCTCGGCGCGTGCCCGCTCGTCGAGCGAAGCGGCGCGCAAGCACGAGATGGCTTCCTCCAACGCAGAAAACGCCGCCGCCATCTCAGGCAGAAGCTCGGCCGCGCCGCGCTGGCTGGTGCGTTCCATACAGCGGTCGAGCATGGGCAGGTGGCGACTGGCGTCGAGCAGCGACTGATGCTCGTGCTGTCCCGCAATATCGATGAGGCCTCCGATCACCTCGCCCAAGGTCTGCACCGTCGACAGCTGACCCCCGACATAGACGCGACCGCGACCACCTTTGCCCGCTGCGGCGATGACGCGTCGCACGATCAAGCCCTCTTCGGCGATGCGGGCTCGCTCTTCCGCACTGTCTGCAGACTCGATGCCAAGCTGGGTCAGCTTTTCTTGCAGAGCCCGCGCCGGTTCGCTGCCTGCCGGCGGTGCGAAGATCGCTTCAATGCGCGCTTCGTCGGCACCGCTGCGGATCAGATCGGCCGGAGCCCGCCCGCCGCGCAGCAAGGACACCGCGTCCAAGATCAGCGACTTGCCAGCACCAGTCTCGCCCGAGATCACGGTCATGCCGGGCCCAAATTCCAGCTCGACTTCATCGAGGATCGCGAAGTTGCTGATGCGCAGATAGGTCAACATGATGCCCGCATCCTAGCGCAGGCTTATGACAAGCGACTGCTTCCACGCAGGTTGGCAGCGTCGAGCTTCTGTCCAAGGCCATAGGCCAGGTTGCGATACAGGACCAGGGCGATGTCTGGACGCTGTCGCGACAAAAGCGAAAGTGCCTCGGCGTCAAGCATCGCCACGCGCAAGGCGCCCTTGGCTCGCGCCGTCGAGCGATGCGGCCCACCCGCCAGAAGCCCACGCTCGCCCACTACATCGCCGCTGTGAACGACACCGATCTCGCGATCACCGCGCTCGATGCCTAGATCACCCGACAGCACGACATACATGGCTCTGGCGTCTTGGCCGGTTTCAAACAGCGCAGCCCCCTCGTGCAAGGTGCGTGTGTGCATGGCGGCAGCCAAACGACGTGACTGACCTTCGTCGAGGCCAAAAAACAAAGGCAGCGCACCGATGGCGCTTTGGATCTCGGGCAGGACGTGCGTCTGCCGCAGGCTATCGGCCACCAGATCGAAAAACGGCCGAAGTTCGGGAACCGCATCAGGCACCGCGACATCGGCTTCGCCGAACAGCTTGACCATGCGCACGATGTCCAAGCGCTCGACATCGGCAAAGACCATCGCTGGCACAAAGGCCGCAGGAAAAAAGCCTAGCTCGACAAGCGTGCGCTGCATGCGCGGTGCGTGCGCCGACACATCGATCTCAAGGTATCGCGTGCCCAATGCAGCGATGCGCTGCACCGCTTCTTCCAGCAAGAAGCGAATCGCCTCGTCGGTGCGTGCCACCACTTCAAAGATCCGTGCCGCCTGCTCGACGGGATCGTGAACCCAGCCCACGCCGCCTGCGATGGCGCCACCCGATGCAGCGGGATCGCGGGCCAAAAGATAGGTCGCGTGACGCACTGCCAGCTTGAACAGGCCATAGTGCAGACGAATCGGGCCGAAGATCTCGCGACGATGGACGCGGCCGCGCTCGATGCGCAAAAGAGCAGGCAGACCCGCGCTACTCATGGTCTCGGCCTCAAAGCTGCCGCGAGCAGCATAGGCTGGGCTGACCTCATCGACGATCAGGTCGTTGCTCATGCCCAGCGAAGCCAGGGCAGCGCTGGCCAGGCGATGCACTTCGGGAACGATGTGGGGATGGTTCTTGCGCAGCGACAGCGCGGGGCCGAAGTGGCGGACGTGCAGTCCAACGCTCTCGCGCGCCTGCACCAAGTGCTTGTTGGGCAGAAACCCCACCGGGCGGAACTGCGCCGCGATCGAGATGCTCTGCGAGTGGTGATGCACCGTGCGATTCTCGACGAAGGCAACGTGCAGACGATCGCCGATGCAGCGCAGTCGGCCTTCCATCAAAAGGTGCCCAAGACCTTGCGAGCGCGCCTGGCTATCCACAGCCAAGCGACCTAGCTCGCCCACCAGATCTGAGTGCGCGCTGACATCAACGATGACCGAGGCGGTCCCCAGCAGGCGGCGGCTGGCTTGTTCCTCGGCCACCAGCACCACCATGTCATCACCTAGGATCGAACGCAGAAGCCAGCTCTCGTCGAAGAAGTTGCGGTAGGGATAGGACCCGCCATAGGTCGTCAAGAACAGTTGACGAATGGCCGAGACATCGCGCTCATCGGCCGTGCGGACGGTGATCCCTGCGGATTCAATCAGCGTGCTCATTGCGGCACCTCGCTGTGCAGACGTGCTGCAGCCACGCGGGCTACCTGGGCTAGATAGGCCGCGCCAAACGCCAGCACCGACTCGTCAAAATCAAAGCGGCTTGAGTGCGCCGGAAAGCCTTCGCGGCCGACTGCGCGCCCGCCGAAGCGGACATAGGCGCCGGCCACGTTTTCTAGATACACGGCGAAGTCTTCGCCTCCCATGTTGACGCTGCGTAGCTCGACGACTTGCTCGGGGCCGCAGACCTGCGTCGCGGCCTCGCGGGCAAGTGCCGCCATGTCCGGCGTGTTCAAAAGGACCGGCGTGCCTTCGACGATGCGCGTCTCGATCTGCGCGCCGTGCAGAAGGCCAATGGCGCTGGCGATACGCCGCAGCGCAGCATGCAGGTGTTTCCGCACATCGGGATGCTGCGCGCGAATGGTGCCGCTTAGCTCAGCCTGGCCGGCGATGACGTTGGCGGCGGTACCCGCATGAAAGCTACCGACGGTGATGACCGATGGATGAGCTGGATCGATCTCGCGCGAGACAATGGTCTGCAGCGCCGTAACCAAGAGGCTTCCGACCACCACTGCGTCGAGCGCCTCATGCGGACGCGCGCCGTGACCATCGCGTCCACGCACCGTGATGAAGAACATATCGGTCGACGCATTCATCGCCCCGGCCTGGACAGCGATCGTGCCCACCGGATAGTGACGGTCGATGTGCCCACCGAAGATCTGCACGACATCGGCGAGTGCGCCTTCGGCCACCATCGCTCGCGCGCCTTCGGCGACTTCTTCGGCCGGCTGAAACAGGATGCGCACCGATACCGGCGGCGGATCCTGCAGAAGCAGCGCGGCTGCGCCCAGCGCCATCGCGGTATGCCCATCGTGTGCGCAGGCGTGCATCAGCCCCGGATTCTGCGATGCGAAGGGCAGGCCGGTCTCTTCATGAATCGGCAGCGCATCCAGATCCGCACGCAGCGCGATCAGCGGCCGTGTGCGCAGACCTGGAATATCGACGACCACACCCGTCTTGGCGATCCTTCGAGGCTGTAACCCGAGCGTACGCAGCTCAGCCATGACGCTTGCCGCCGTGCCTTCTTCGTGCCAGCTGCGCTCGGGATGTTGGTGCAGATCGCGGCGGATACGAACCATCATCGACTGCAGCGCGGACGAAACGGGCAAGCTATGCATGGGACCTCGCATATCACAAACCTAAGCACCGACGAGGGATCATCCAAGTGCGTACGCCGTCGATCGAAGATTGCCCGCGCCGTCAGAGATTTGGTACACACGCGGTCTCGTAAGACTTGCGCGATTTCTGACCCCGTCCGCTGTCGTGATCCGTGGAGGCTTCCATGCCGACGACCCGCCGTACGCTCTCGCTTCTGTGTCTGCCGCTGCTTCTTGCGTCTGCAAGCTGCGGCAAAAGCGAAGATCCCATGCCCATGCCAGAAGGTCCCTGTGCCGCTGCAGGGATCACATCGAGCAGCCGCTTTTCTGGCGGCAGCCCCGACGGACACCCCGATCCGCTAGGCGCATCGACGCGGGGTACCGCGCGAGCGGCGCGCATCCGCGACAAGACCTGGATCCGCCAAGCCGAAAATGCCCGCGAGAAAGTGCAGGAAGGCGACTTTCTGCTGCTGAACGATCACATCGCCGTGTACATCGAGGCGGGCAAGACCTCTGACGGTTATCAGGGACTGCCGGGCGACATCTTGGCGATAGAGCCCGTCGGTGCTGACGGTAAGCCGACCGGAACCTCGCAGTTCAACGAGACCTTCGTTGCGCTAAGCGGACAGGCAGTCGGAGCCGATGAGATCACCGTCATCAACGACGGACGCGATGGCAAAGCAGCGATCGTGCGGGTCTCGGGCACGCTGCGCGACATTCCGTTCTTGCAGACCTTTGCCGGCATCCTTGGGAACCCGACCAACCTGCCAGCGGCCATCGATTACGTGCTAGAGCCTGGGGCCGAAAATCTGCTGCTGCGCCTCTCGCTGATGAACACCGAAGCAAACGAGATCGACTTCAACAACACGCAGATCTTTGGCTTTTTCCAAGGCTCGCGAAACGAGCGCTTCACCCCAGAGGCGGGCTTTGCCGAGCCAGGATCGTCGGCCGCGTGGCTTGGCTTCACCAGCGAGAAGAGCAGCTTTGCCTTCCGTCTGAAGGGCCGGCCGGTCGGCTACATCATCGAGCAGTCTGGGTTTGAGGCCTATCGCGGCTCAGGCCTGAAGATCGGCGCGTGCGAGAAAAAGACCGTCGACTACATCGAATGGATCGCGGCCACAGGAGGCGTCGATGCACTGCGCAGCGCCATCCGGCGCGTCGATGGCGACACATCCTGGCATGCCGTGCATGGCAAGGTGCAGGACGATGGCATGACGCCGATCGCCGGAGCCATGGTTCACGCCGTCGACAGCCAAGGCCTGTTTCTTACGCAAGCCAAGACCGATGTCAGCGGCGAGTTTGTTCTTTCGCTGCCTGCGGGATCGCCAGCCGATCTGACGGTGACGGTCGACTCGCATACGGTCTCATCCAAGCAGCGAGTCGTCCCGACCGACGGCGATCATGACCCCGTGACGCTGACCTTGCCGCGCCCAGGCGGCCTGCGGGTGGTCGCACGCGACAGCGGCAGCAGCAAGCCTCTGCCGGTGCGCATTGAAGTCGTCCCCGCCACGCCTGTTCAGGGCATCCCGGCAAGCTGGGGTGTGCGGCGCTATCCCAACCAGCGCTCGCTGATGGCGTGGTCGGCGAGCGGCGATGCCACGTTCAGCCTTCCGGTGGGTACGCACCGCGTCATCGTCAGCCATGGCCCAGAATGGGAAATGCTCGACACGAAGGTCACGATCGAGTCAGGCAAGCAGGCGCAGGTAAACGCCGACCTTCTGCACAGCGTCGACTCGACGGGCGTGATGTGCGGCGATTTTCATATTCACTCGTACTATTCCGCCGACTCGTCGGATCCGGTGCCCCTCAAGGTGATCAGCGCGGTCGCCGATGGACTTGAGATCCCCGTGTCGAGCGAGCACGAGTGGATCGTCGACTTTCAGCCGGTCCTAAAGAGCCTGGGCTTGGATAGCTGGGCCTTTGGCATGTCGTCGGAAGAGCTGACAACATTTACCTGGGGTCACTTTGGCGTCGTGCCCATCAACCCACGACCCGATCGCGCCAACAACGGTGCTGTTCCCTGGCTGGGCAAGAGCCCGCGCGAGGTCTTTGCCGACGTCCATGCGCTGCCTGAAAAGCCAGTGCTGATCGTCAATCACCCAACATCGTCGGGCTTTGGTGGGTACTTTTCGGCTGCTGGCTTCACGCGCAGCACGGTGACCGGCGATCCCGAGCTATGGAGCGAAGATTTCGATGCCGTCGAAGCCTTCAACGACAGCGACTTTGATTCCAACCGCAAGAGCATCGTCGCCGACTGGTTTGCCCTGCTCAACGCCGGCAAGCGCATCTGGGCCGTCGGCAGCTCGGATACCCACGGCATCGTGTCATCGCCAGTTGGCTACCCGCGCACCTGCATGCGCTTTGGCCACGATGATCCCACGCGCCTTTCGTCGGACTTGGTGCGCGATGCCTTGCGCGCCGGCAAGTCGACGATCGCAGGAGGTCTCTACATGACCGTCGAAGGCCCAGGCGGTGTCGGCCCCGGCGAGACGGTGCGCAGCGCCGCCAGCATGCTTGACTTTCGCATCGTCGTACAGGCGCCCAAGTGGCTGGCCGCTCGGCAGCTTGAAGTCATCGTAAATGGCGAAACCGAGCGCACCGTCGAGCTTACCGAGAGCGTAGCGCCGACGGGCCGCCGCTATGAAGCCACCGTGACCCTCAAGCGACCGCCCAAGCCGCTGAACTGGGTCGTGTTCCATGCCCGACCGCCAGCGGGTGGCGACATGTCCCCCGTGTATCCCGGCCGCAAGCCCTTCGCCGTGTCGAACCCTATCTTCTTCTAGCCGGTCACGCGGGCCGCGTCGCATCACAGAACGGTGCGCGGTCGCGTGTCACCGCGCGGCAGCGAGCGAGGGCGCGGCGGCTCGGGTCGCGGCTCGCGCGTCGGGGTCGGCGCCGTCGGTCCCACCGGTTGAGTCTCGATCGCCGCGAGTAAGCGACCGAGCTCCTCTAGCTGTTCCGACGACTTTTCAACCCAGCCGTTTTTTACGCCGACCCGCGAAGCCCACTCGACGTTCTTCTGCAGAACGCCCTGCGCTTTTTCCAGCAAGTTGCGCAGCTGGCCTTTCAGCAGGTCGCTGTAAAAGATCTTCTCTAGCTCGTTCAGCTCGACGGGAACGGGCGCTTTCACCAGCGTGTCATAAAGCTCGCGATACAGCGCGCCGATGTGAAAGCCCGCCGCTGATGCCCAGAACGGATCTTTGAAGCGAATCGCGGCGACATAGCCCTCGTTGGCGGCCATGAACTGCTTGGCCAGCGCTTCGATGTCTTGTGGAAGCTGTTTCTGCGCCGTGCGCAGCGGCATCTCGCGAAAGCGCTTGTGCGAAAGGTGCGCGCGATAGAACTGCGCCATGGCGACGAAAAATGGCGACTCGATGCGCTCTTCCTCTTGGTGCGCTTGGTAATACGCGACCGCTTCGCGAAAGCTGCGCTCGGCCTGTGCCGTGTCGCTGATCTCAAAGTAGCCAAGGCCGATGCGCGACAAGGTCTCGACTCGCTCGCTCAGGTTGAGATCGGCGCGCCGAGCCGCTGCTTCTAGCGCCTCGATCGAAGCCGGCCAGCGCGAAAGCTCGGCATAGCAGGCGCCGATGCGCAGACTCGCGTCTTTGGCCACCTTGGCCGCGGGAAATTGATCGAGTACGCGACGATAGCGCTCGACGGCATCGACAAAGCGGCCTTGCGCTTCCAACGATAAGCCGGCGTTGAAGATCGATGGCGGCACATAGCCGCTCTCGGGGAAGTTCTTGATCAAGCGGTCATAGCTCTCGACGGCTTCGCTAAAGCGATTGCCATCCATGTGCTCCCCGGCTTCTTCAAACAGCGTCGGCGCGTCGAATGCAACCAGCTCATCACCGGGCTTGCCGGCTTCGATCTGCACGGGGTCCATCTCGACCTTGGTCACGGGACCAGCCGATGGATCAGACAGGCCAGCCGACGCGCCAGCCCGCGAGGTGTGTGCGCAGCCGCTGCCCGATAGCAGCACGCCCAAGGCCATCGAAAGCCCAGCCGCTCGTCCGACGCGCTGAAGAGCGGTCGCTGGCTTCGACCCACGTGATCCGGGAATGACGATGACGCGCTTCATGGTTGCTCCTTCGCACAAGTTAGTACACGGTTGCGCCCAACGGATCGCGAACCGTCTCATGCTCCCCGACTTGCCTGATCTGACAACATTTCCCGTCGCTGTTCTGCGTGGACAGCCGGCCATCGCAGTACCTCGCCTGCCGCATGCTCCGCCGTTTCGCTTGCTCGATCGCGTTCTGCACATCGACGTCGCAGGCGGCTCGCTGTGGGCGCTGAAACAGATCTCGATCAACGATGCACTGTGGCCTGCTGAACAGAGCGTTCCGACGGCAGCCGTGCCACATCAGACCGACCTGCCGGCGCTGCTTCTCATCGAAGCGCTCAGCCAAGCCGCGGCCTGCTTCAACCTTCTTGCGTCCGAGCCGACTTGGCGGGCGTCCAGCGCTGCACCAATCCCGGCGCAGCCATCCGTACGTCCCTCGGCACGTCCAGCCGAGCAGCCATCGGCACAAGAGCGGCATCTTGGCTTCTTAGTGTCCGTCTCTGACTTTCGGTTCCCAGCCGCAGCGCGTGGCGGCGCTCGCGTCGGTGACACGGTCCTTCTTTACGTCCAAAAGCAAGAGAGCCTGGGGGCTGTGGTGGCGTTTTCTGCCCAGGCGTTGTGCCCGATCGATGGCCGGTCAGGCGACCGCTTGCTTGCAGGTCTATCGCAGCGTGACCCCCGCCTTGGCCCGACGGAACCAGAGCACCAGCCGGCGCGTCTACTGGGTCAAGGTCGGCTGCTTTTCGCCGTGACTTCAAAGTGATATTCTGGTGACCTCTCGTGAGAACGGTTGATACGCAGCAGACGGGACCAGCACCCAGTCTTGTGATTCTGATCCCCGCCTATAACGCCGAGCGTCAGGTGGCCGCCGTCGTGCGGGGAGCCGCCCAAGCTGGCTTGCCCGTCATCGTCGTCGATGACGGCAGCACAGACCAGACCAGGCAGCAGGCGCAAGCAGCAGGTGCGGTGATCCTGCGACATCACGCAAACCGCGGCAAAGGGGCAGCGCTGCAGACCGGCTTTGCCTATGCCCGAGCCCAAAACGCAGACGGCGTGCTGACCTTAGACGCCGACGGCCAGCACGACACGCGCGAGATCCCCAAGCTGCTGGCCGCATGGCAAAAAGATCCGGCGAGCTTGGTGCTGGGCGTGCGCAGCTTTGACCCGGCGCTGATGCCGCGGCGCAGCCGTATCGGCAACCACATCTCGACGTTCTTTATCTCGCTGTTTGCCGGCCGTCGACACAGCGACACACAGACCGGCTTCCGTGTCTATCCGCGCCGGCTGCTCTCGCTGCCGCTCTCGACGCGCCGCTTCGATACCGAGACCGAGCTTTTGCTGTGGGCAAGCAAGCTCGCGGTCCCGCTTCGCGAAGTGCCGGTGCAGACCATCTACCGCGTCCCCAGCGCTCCCGAGCCCAGTGTCCCCGACGAAAGCGCCCCCCCTGCTGCCAGCGAGCCAGAGACCAGCACACCACGCACGCACTTCCGCAACTGGGAAGACACGCTGCGCGTCTTGGGCCTGGTAGTTAGCTCGCCTTGGTGGCGCCTCGACAGGGTGAATTCCGATCCCAACGATTCTCGCAGTCACGCCCGCAGCACATGATGGAGGCGAATCAATCCATGCGATCCCGTCTTGCCAACTGTCTTCCAACCTGGGCGCCTCTTGTGCGCTCGCTGGGCCTTGCCCGCCCGCAGCGTCGCAGCCGCCTGCTGCTTGGCGGTCTGCTCAGCGGCCTAGCTTTGGCCTGCACGCTGTCCGGTGTCGGCCTTGCAGGCCTGGGCTGCGACAACAAGACCAAGCCCATCATCATCAAGGGCCCGGTCGTGCAGCCGGTTAGCGATGTGCGCTGGAACACCATGCGCGCCGTCCATCATGTGCATATCGATTACCCGCGCGGCGACGGGCGTGGCCAGCTTACCGTGCGCGGCTTGGTCGCCGTCGAGCGACCGGATCGCTTCCGCTTGCAGGCATATGGTCCCGGCAACATGACGCTGTTTGATCTGATCAAGGTTGGCGGCGATATCAAGGTTGTGCAGGGCATGCCGGGCAGCGAAGGCCAGCTTGAGCAGAAGATCCTCTTGTCCATCGGCGCCGATCTCGCCGCGGCCTTTGACCTAGAGCCGCGCTTGCCATCGCGCCAGAAGATCCTCGGCCTTAAAGAAGGCGAGCTTCGTATCGTCGAGACCGAGCGCACCATTCGCGCGCAGCAGTTCAAAGAGATCCAGGGTCAGTCGGTGCCGACGCATGTCATCATCGACAACACCGCCCTTGGCTACAGCGTCACCATTGACGTCGAATCGGCCAGCCTCGACGAGCGGCTTGACCCCGCCTTGTTCCGTCTCAAGTAGCACGCTGCTAAAGCGCTGGCTTGTTGCTGGCCTTTGCGCATAGATTCGCGGCGTGTCCGCCTTCCCTCGTCCTCCTTCTTCTTATCCCGCACGATCTGACTCAACACGCCCCGCGATGAACCCGTCGCGGCCAGCGGCAGGCCGTCCGCATCCAGCGGCACGACGCAGCGCAGACGCTCACGGCAAGCGGAGCTTCGACGCAGACTTTCGAGTCCCCGATCGAACCGTCGCGCTGCCGGCCGGCGTGCCTGCGGATGCGCGCAGCGTGTACGGCATTCACGCGGTCACCGAGCTTCTGCGCAGCGCCAGCAGCCCGATCTTTGCCTTGTGCGTCAGCGAGTCTTCATCGCCCGCGACCAGCGCGGCACTGGCCAGTCTTCTGCGAATCGCGCAGGAGCAAGGCGTCGAGCCGATCACGCAACCGCGCGGTGAGCTCGATCGCCTGACGCGCGGTGGTGTGCATCAAGGGGTGGTCGCCTTCTGCTCGGCCTTTCGCTATCACAGCGACGTTCACGGCATCCTGCGCGCGGCTGGTAACGAGCCGCCGCTGGTCGTGATCCTCGACGGAGTGACCGATCCGCAGAACCTGGGCGCGCTGGTGCGCAGCACGTATGTCTTGGGTGGCCATGGCGTCGTCCTGCCGATGAACAACAGCGCGCAAGTAACCGCAGCGACCGCGAAGGCCGCCGCGGGAGCCACCGAGGTTCTGCCCATCGCGCAGGTGGCGAACCTGCTGCGGACGCTGCGCGACTTGAAAGATCGCGAAGTGCAGCTGCTCGCCGCCGTCGCGCCCGGTCAAGGTGGACAGCCCGCCTGGGACTGTGATCTGTCACGTCCGACCGCGATCCTCTTGGGCAGCGAAGGCAAGGGGCTGCGCCCGCAGGTTCGCAAGAGCTGCGATGGCCGCATCGAAGTCCCCATGCAAGCGGGCCTGCACGGCGCATCGCTGAACGTCTCGGCCGCTGGGGCTGTGCTGCTGTATGAAGCGCTGCGCCAGCGACGAAAACAGGCCGCGATGGACCGAGGCTAGTTCGGTGCTCGCACGCTGCCGAGTGCTGCTTCTTCTAAGCGTGCTCGTATGCGCGATGGTGCCCCGCCACGCTCACGCCAAAGAAGCGAACTTTCGCCGCTTCACGGACTATCTGTGGTTTGCGCTGGGCGCGGGCATTGGCCTGGCCCTGCACGAGAGCGCGCACATCGCCGCGGACTACATCACCGACGCGCGACCCAAGCTAGAGCCTGTCAGCCTGGGACCGTTTCCGTTTTTTTCGATCACGCCCACGCACGTGCAGTCGCAGCAGCAGCGCTATGCCATTGCCATGGCCGGCTTTGCGATGCAGGACCTGTACAGCGAAGTCATCCTGCAGGTCGATCCGCGCCTGCGTGAACACAATCGCCCGCTGCTCAAGGGCATGCTGGCTCTGCACGTGCTTCTAACGACGGGGTATGCCATCACCGGCTTCGCGGGCGTCGGTCCGCAGCAGAGCGATGTCAACACGCTGTCCCGCGCGCTCAGCATTCCGCCGTGGGCGGTGGGGCTTCTGCTTTTGCCCCCTGCGATCTGCGACACGTACCGTTATTTCGTGCCGGACTCGCGCTGGGCGCCGTGGGTCAGCTTGGCTGGCAAAGGCACGCTGCTCGGCATCGTCGCAACGTTCTAAACCGTGCGGGCTGCGCGGGACCCGATCGCGACAAGCTCGCCGAGCGCACAAAGTTTTTCGCCACGATCCTGCGCCTGTTTTATCGTCGCGACGCGAGCGCGATCAGGGTGGTCGCGATCGTCGCAATATCCCGCTCGATGGAGGCTCTCATGGCGACGCAGAAACGAATCTCGCAGCTTCTTTGTGGCTTGGCGTTTGGCCTGCTTCAGGTGGCCTGTACCCCACAGGTCGACAGCCCGACCCCGCAACAGCCAGAGCCCGCAGCGACGGCCGCTGCCGATGGCCTGCGCTTGACGGCGCACAGCCAAGATCGGGTGGCCGGTGAGCTTATGCAAGGCGGGGTCACGCTGCGCTTTTCTGCCGCGGACAACGGATCGTCAGGTGAGCTGACGCTGCTCGACGGCGCAAACCAGGTGCTCTTGCAGGCGCAGCGCGGTGCCGAAAGCTCGCTGTCGATCTTGTCGGGTGCGCTGCACATGCAGGCTGGCTCGGCCCAGGGCCTTGCCGCCGAGCAGGTGGCGCAGTCAGGAGATACCGCCGCCGCTGCCCTGCTGAACGCGCGACCTGAAATGAAGCTCTTGCCGACGCTGTCGAAGCTGCTCGGCGAGCGTGGCATCAACGGCCGCGATTACCCCGCGACGTACCCCTTGCACCTTCTGGCCAGCCGCATCGCCGACATGGCCGACAGCAGCCTGGGCGAAAGCCAAAGCCAGCTAAGCCCCGACGTGCTGGCCTGCAAAGACCTGCGCAAGGACCCCAACAAGAACGAGTGCTATGGCATGTGCGGTCGCGGCTGTAGCTGCTGGA
>CAZKOY010000146.1:0-13699 GCA_964554495.1 uncultured Myxococcales bacterium | reverse complement strand
GTCGGCGTCAGGCTGCCGGGCATGGCCGGAGAGCCCCGCGGTGGCACGGCCGGCATGCCCACGGGCAGGACCAGCTTGCGGCCGAGCGGCGTTCCGGCGCTGAGCCCAGCGGGCGGCGTACCGACCTGCAGCAGCATATTGCCTTCGGCAATTTTTAGGACCTGATTATCAAATTGATTCAGGCGTTCAATCTCGAACACAGGGCTCATGTTTTCATACCAATGAACCATGCTTGTGCGATTGATGGGAGTCTTGCCCAGCAGCAAATGATCGCCCTGTGTATCCTGTGGCAACTGCGCCGTGGCGCGCCACTCGCGCATTTCACAGATCATTGCGCGATTAAAAAACATATTCACCAACACTCGCTCATATTTATACAAAGGAAAATAAAACTGTCCCGGAAGCGTATTTGGATTATATGGCGTAGTGATCACCTGATTCGCGAAAATCGGAATCATGACCTTGTAGCGCGGGATCTGGCTCAATAACTCAGGATAGTATTGATATGTCTCTTCGATCAGCGTTCCCGCTTCACTGACGATCCGGCCTTCGATGGCCACCGGATAGCGCGGCAGGATATAGGGCGGCAGGCGCAGCTCAGTATCGCTGGCGAGCTCTATCCACACGCTAGTGCGCAGATCAAAGGTGGCCGGAACCAGGCCGTCATAGACGGCGGCAACATCGCGTTCCTCTCGTGCTGCCGACAGGAAAATGCGATAGACGCGACAGACTTCCAGCGCGGCCTCGGTGGGAATGGCGATGTCTTCCGCTTCGAGATCTTCTTTGTCGATCCGAAAATCGATGCCCACACCGGGATAATATGGCTTGCTCGGAAATGCTCGATAGTGCATGACGAATTCTGGCTTCGGCATGCGGAACGCCGTAGTGCGATCCTGTACTTCTTGATCAAAATCGCGCACGATCATTGTATTGAACACATGATCCTGGCGCAGCGTGGGGACCTTTTTCAGATTATCAATCATGCGATTGCGAGCATCTTCAACAAAATCATTTAGGACATTCTTTTGATATCGAGGATATTCAGGATAATATGTAGCCAAACTCGACAAATCACGCGGAATCAAATCAAAGACAACCGGGCGCGGCTTGCTGCCGTGAATTTGATAAACTCGACGACCGTAATCATAAATAAAAACTTTATCCATCTCATCAAGGCGCCACATTAAAAGATCGTAAAAGCTAGCCCGCTCGCTCGGTCGATGTTCGCTGTCACAGCCAAGAAAAATCATCGGCTGGACCTGCCCCACTTCAAAATCGGGATATTCAATGACGATATGTGTCGTGCGGTAACTGTCGATGACTTGCCGCAGGGACTTCTGGGTGAATAGCTCGCAGGGGAAGTGCTGGCGCCACAGCACCTGGGCCGCGTCGGCAAAGCAGACGATGTAGCGGCGATAGGAAAGCGGCGCATCGCCGAGCTTGGCCACGTGTTCCGACAGGGCGCGCTCGCTGACCAGCGCGTGAAGCTCAAGCGGCACCGGCAGGCTGTTGATGTCCTGATCAAGGCGCGCGGCCTGAATCGTCAGACGCAGCTTGATCAGATCGGCAGCGCGAAACAGCGTCAGCAGGGCGTCGCGCTGCTCACTGGCCAGCGCGATGTCATCGGACACCAGCACGCTGAGCTCACCCGAAAAGCCGCTGTGCCGCAGATCCAGCGTCAGGTTCTGCACATTGTGGCCGGCGAGCACGATGGGCGTCGGCGCAGTGACCGAGCTGAATTCCACCCGCAGCACCAAGCCATCGCGATACAGGGGCGCTTCAGCGGCAAGTGCAGCGGCAAGCGGTCGCTCACCGCGGACGGTGTTACGGGGCACGCTGCACCTCCTGCAGGCTGCCCAGATCCACCTGCGCCGCGCCGCTGACCAGGTTGAAGCGCACACCGACGACGCAGGGAACCTCACCGCGCGCTGTGCGCAGCAGGCCGCGCAGCACGATATGCAGGGTCAGATCGGCATCGCGCCCCAGCGCTTTGATCTCGCGCAGACGAAAACGCGGCTCGTATTCCGCGATGACGTGCTGCATCTCGCGCAAGATCGAAAGGTGCGTGCCTTTGCGGCTCTGCTGTCCCAAGTAGTCGCCGATGCCGAAGGCGCGCAGCGGCGAAGCATAGTCTGGACGGGCATTGAACAGTGCGCTCAGGTTGCGCACGACGCTTGCGGCGACATCATCGACCGGCGGGTTTTCTAGGAAGCGATTTAGGAACGACATCGCTCACTCCTAACGCCAGTACAGAAAGACGTTGGCGCGCTCTAGTGCGGGATGGACATACAGCGCCAGCGAGCTTTCGCGCAGCACGTGATCCCACTCGTCGCCGCTCTGCAGTTGATAGAAGTCCACTTCCGGGCCAAAGGTGTGCTGAAACGGCGGGCGCTCAACGTGCTTAAAGGGCACGCCGCGCAGCACCAAGCGATGCACCAAGGCCAAGCGCGAAGTACACGAGACCTTGACGTCGTCCAGCGCGATGCGCCCGTGCAGCGTCGGTCGTTGCACCAGCAAGTAGACCTCTTGCGCGTCTTTCAGCTCAGACGGCAAGCCGCTTAGCGTGAACAGGCCATTGCTGCGCTGGAAGCGCAGGTGCGTCGAGCGCGCGTACACCGGACGCAGCGCTTGCTGCAGCAGCCGCAGCACCGTGCCGAAACAGCCGGCCAGGTTGTCGTGCAGATACGGCAGGACCGGCTGATCGGGAATCACTTCGTGGAAGCAGCAGGCTTCCAGATACAGCTCGCGCAGCGCCGCATGAACGTCATAGGGATGCATGGGAATGCGATTCCGCAGATCCGCCAGCAGGCACTGACTGCGGTACAGCGCGGCCAGACAGCGACGGATGGTCGACAGACGATCCGGGCGCAGAAACGTGTCCTGAAGCTGAGCCGCTAGCTGTGGTTCAAGCGCGTTGATCTGCGCTTCCAGCGCGGCCAAGGCTGGCTGCAGATGCGGCGTGCTGCCGACGTGCAGAAGCGGCGGAATGTAGCTTGCAGCCAAGGCCCAGCTCCCGGCGACTCCTTTTTCAAAGTCGCCCAGCCGCAGCGCCGCACGCGAGCCGTCGACGCTGTCGCTGATCGAAAGTACGGCGCGCTGCACGATGCGTTCAACGACGCGCGGATCGCTGTCATAGGTGCGGTTGCCTTGACCGGACACTGCCTCGGACAAGACATGCAGATATACGCTGACGCGCGTGGCTGACGTCGCAACCAGCGACAGCGAGCCCAAGTTGCAGTTGCCCGGTACGCTGATCGGCGTGCCATCGGGGAGCACCGCGGCAAGCTCGCCCAACGAGAGCACGCCATCGCGCAGCAGCGACTCGTTGTAGCTAAGCTGGGCCAGCCCATGCATCGGCAGCCCAGACATGCGGGCTCGAAATTCAATCGCCGCGTCGGTTAGCTGCTGCAGTGCAACAAAGTGCTCGGGCAATACGGTCTGCCCCAAGAACCAGCGCACAGGTGCGATCTTCAGCGTGCTCATTCCGATTTCGATCCCCGCTTCATTCCCTGCTCACGCGCATACGCGATACACGGGTAGCGATATGCGGCACCCCGCTGCGCTGCGATGAACCACGGTCCACAAGCGCAGTGGGGGCCTCATCTGCGTGCTGTCTGCGTCTGCGTGAGCACACGACGCAGCAGCGACTTTACAACGCCATGACACGTGGCACCACGTCGTGCCACCGCTCCAGGCATGCCCCAGACCGGTGTGTAAGGCCGCTTGCACGGCCGGCAAACGCGGTCATGGAACGGGTCAAGTCCGCTTAGGTCGTCGGACCCGTGCGGCCCCAGTTCTTGGTCACCTTGCGCGTCGAAGACGTGGCGAACAAGAGCGGCTGCACGATCGGCTTGGGCACCACTTCCAGATCGAACTCATAGTTGATCGGCGACTGCACGGCGTCATCCGCTTCGGGATTGATGGTCATTTTCAGATCGGTACCGTCTTTCTTGATCTGCCCTTTGACCCCGGTCGCAGTGGCGTCAGTACTGGCCTGCGCTGAGTTCGAAAACGCTGCATAGTACTTTTTCGCCAGCGGATCGTATTCATAGATGACAAAGCCGATCTCGACATCGATGTCGATCATCGATGCATACAACAAGGCAGAAAACGCCTGCTTGCCGGCGATCGACAGCAGCCCCTTGAACACCAAGGGATCGGTGTCCCCCATGGTCCAGCCGATGTTCTTCAGTACGGCCACCACATTCAGCGCACCCGCCGTCGCTGTGGCCTGGGTGGTGATGCCGCTGGCCGCCGTGACCGCCATCGGGCTGTTCACCGTGAAGTCGGCCGCGAAGCTCTCGGTTCCGATCTTCAGCATCGTCAGAAAACCGATGGTCTTCTGAAAGTCCTTTTTGAAGTTGAATCCCTGCGTTGGATCAAGCTCACGCGTAAACTCTGGCATCGAAGACTCCTGTGATGGGGACTAGCCCAAGCGAGACTCAAGGCGCAGCTCGACATCCATTCCTTCAAACTGCACGTGTGGCAGGATGGATATCTTGCAGTCGTAATACCCCAAGCGGCCGGGCTGGGGATTGACCACGACCTGCGCAGCGCGAAATGGGAAGGTTCGCATCGTCGTATCGTCCGGGCGTACTTCCGTGGTCACGTACTGTTCGAGCCACGTCGAAAGCACGCTCTGCACGTACCCGGCGGTCGAGATGTCGCCGATGTTGTCGCGCATGATGCTCTTGACGTAGTGAGCGATGCGCGCGACGGAAAACGTGTACGAAAGATTGCACACGAGCTGTGCATTTTCGGAATCTTTGGGGTCCTTGAACTTCTTTGGCCGCTTGATCGACTGCGCGCTGAAGAACGTCGCTTCACCCGCTCCCTTGCGATAGACCAAAGGCATGATGCCGTTTCGCGAATATTCCAGCTCGCGATAATCAGGAATGCAGATCTCGACGGGAATCCGCATCTCGTCCTGACCGCGGACGTTGTACATGTCAACGGGCAGACCGGTCACCAGGCCACCACCTTTGGGGCCGCGAATGTACTGGCACCAGCCGCTGGTTTCGAACGAACGGATCACGTTGCGCGCAAAAAGCAGCGCGGCGTTGCCCCACAGATAGTTTTCCGATTTGCCATCTGCGGTCTCATGAAAGGGCAGGCCCGAGCTAGGATTGGTCTCGGGATTCCAGGGCAGACGCACGACATAGCGCGGGAAGGTCAGACCCAGGTACGCGGCTTCTTCCGCCTCGCGCAGCGCTTGCCACTGGGCATAGCGCGGCTGGCTGAGCAGACCATCGAGATCCTTGATGGCCTCGACCTGTTCCAGGTTGTTGCAGCCCAGGAACTGCGGCGCAATAGCAGCGACAAAAGGCGAGTGACTGGCCGCTGCGATCTTCGACATGCTGCGCAGCCAGAACAGATCGCGAGCCGACGTGGTGAAGTCATACAGTCCCAGCAGGCAGCCATAGGGGCGACCGCCGTACTGGTCATATTCAGCGATGTAGACCTTTTCAAAAAAGGACGATCCGAAGATGTCGCTGGAGTTGTTCTCGAAGTCCTCGAACAGCTCATCTTTGCTGACATCCATCAGCTCAATCGTGACGTTGGACTGAAAGTTGGCGTGCTCAACGAGCTGATCAATGCCGCGCCACGTCGCTTCGATCTGCTGAAAGGCGGGATGGTGAAAGACTGCGTTCAGCTGCTCATTCACAACTGCATCGATCGTGCGCACCGCATCCATGACGCGGCCTTTTTCATAGCGTCCACCGTCGTGATCCGTGTTGTGCAGGATCGCGGCGAGTCCCGACAGCAAGCGATCTTCCAGGCTGACCTGTTCATTGATCTCGGTGAAGTCGGACCGGATCATCGGGGTCAAAGTGACCTTGCTCGGGTCCATCTCCATGCTGTGTACCAAGCGCGCAAGCAGGCTGCTGCCAGGCTCGGCTGTGTTCTTGCTTTGTGCCATCGATCACTCCTTACGAGTTGCGGAATTCACACCGAACTAGGGATTGGGTTTGGCGGCCGGCAGCGCCTTCTGTCTGCTGGGAAGCTGGTAGCTTGAGAGCCCCTCCAGTTCCTTCTGCAGCTTCTTGAGCTGCTCGGGATTGCTCCAGATCTCTTGCACTAGGCGCCGCAGCTCTTTGCGGTTGTCGATGTTCGCCTGCACTTCCAGAAGCAGCTTGCGCAGAAGCAACAAAGCCCGAACCTTGGGAATATTGTTCGCCACAGCTTCCGGGTTGAGCGACTTGCGGTTGGTGATCGGTAGCTGAACATCGAGCTGTTCTTCGCTGCTGGGCTCGATGAAGTTCTGGACTTTGAAATTCACAGACATGCGCATGTTTTCCATGACGCTGTCGATGTTCTTACCGTCCAACGAGCGCAAGCGACGGCTGTCCAGATCCACTTCTCGATCGACCGAGGAACCCCCAGAAAGGTCCGCCAGGATCATTAAACGGAATGGCAGTTCCAACATCTGCGCCGAGCCGTTGATCTCGGTCCGGTATCGCAGGTTGATGCGTGAGCGCGGAATTTCATCTTGGATCGACACGCGAACACTCCTAGCAAGAGGGAACGCCGCATTCACACCGGATCACCCGGTCCGGTGACTGGCGGCTGCAGGCTGCGGCTTCCCGCCTGTGCAAGCAACACGCCAGAGCGTGGACGCGAACCCTCCTGACACGTGCAGCCGCATTCTGCTGAGCGTGTCCCTTTGTATGCGCGATCTCTCGCTAATGTGCGCGATCTAGCTCGCGACTGTGCGCGCACGCGTGCGCTCTGCGCGCGAGCAGAGTGCGCGCAGGTTCGAGCCCTGTGCGCGCATGCTCGCCTGATTCTATCGGTCACGTGCGCGCAGCCCAGGCATGGCCGCGCCGCCCAGGCGTTCGCAGCGAACGCTGGCACGTTGGCTGCTGCAAGCGGACAGAAAGAAAGGAATCCCAACGCCATGGTGCTGACGTGAGCTCTCCCCGCGATTCACTTGCCCCTTCTGCTCGTACGGTGCCGAATCGCTTGGCCGAAGCCTTTGATCGTTCACCCGCTGAGTGCATGGCCTTGGTCATCCTGTGGTCGGCACGAGAGCCGCACCGCACGGGCGAGGTCGCCTTTCTTTCCGAAGACAGTCCGGTTTGGTTGTTCGGCCGTGATCCACGAACCGCACTGCAGGAACGGGAACGTTCCCTTCCGTTTCCCATCGGGGCCCATGAGCTGCGATCCGAGCGGGTGCAATCGGTCTTGCACCACGACGGCGGGGGCGATGATGCAGGCGAGCCGGCGGGGCCGCTGCCCAGTCAGTCCAGTATCCCTCGTCTGCTAGAGCCCATCCGTGGGGGTGTCGAAGTCTGTTTCCGCAGACAGCGCCCCGAGGGGCTGGATCCCGAGCCTGTGCCCCCTTTGCCCATCCTGGGCGAGAGCATTTCGCGGCTACAACTGACTCTTTCGCACCGCGATGATGGGCTGTTCGTACAGAACATCGGCCGCTGTCCCCTGATGGTGAACGGCCGTACGATGCAAGCGGCGCAGATCCAAGTGGGCGACACGCTGTATCTGCGCAATCAGCTTCTTCTCTTGTGTACACGACGCCCGCTGTGTCTGCCGCGACTGCGGGCCTATCCCATCGACCGCGTGCATGCCTTCGGCGCGCCCGATGCCGATGGGATGATCGGCGAGAGCCCAGCCCTGTGGTACCTGCGCGAGCGCATGGCAGCCTGCGCGCGGAGTGATCAGAACGTCCTAATTGTCGGCGAAAGCGGCAGCGGCAAAGAGCTAGCGGCACAAGCCATACACCGCCTGTCGAGCCGGCGTGAGCGTCCGCTGGTCGCCGATAATATCTCGGCGATTCCGCCCAGCTTGGCGGCCGCGCTTTTGTTTGGCAACAAGCGCAACTTTCCCAATCCCGGAATGGAGGAGCGCGTGGGTCTGATCGGCGCCGCCGATGGATCGATGCTCTTTCTTGACGAGATTGGCGACATGCCCGAAGAAGTGCAGCCGATGTTCTTGCGCGTGGCGGACCGTCGCGGCGAATACTTTCGCCTGGGCGAGGAAGGCCGCTTGCGGCGATCGGACTTTCGTCTGGTCGGCGCCACCAATCGCCCCGAGCGGATTCGCTATGAGCTGAAGCGACGCTTCCAGCGCGAGATCCGCGTTCCCAGCTTAAACGATCGCAAAGAGGATATTCCGATGTTGATCGGACACCTGCTGCGAAACCAAGTGCGCCAGGGGGACTTAAACGCCCTGGCCTTCTGGGATGAACGAGCGCTGGCGGCACGGGTACACCCCCTTTTGATCGATCAGCTTGTGCGGCACACTTATGTCACCAACGTGTCTGAAGTCGAGTTTCTGCTGGGACACGCGATGTCCGAGAGCGGAGGCGAGGTGATTGCGCCGATCCGTGGACCGCTGCCTGGACACGGCGCAACACGGCAGACTCCGACGGGATCGCTGGCTTCTCCGGTAACACCGCGGCGGCGGTCTTTGTATGTCCTGCCGGCCCCCGAAGAAGCGCAGCGAGCCTTGGATCAGGCCAAGGGCAATATCGCTCGCGCGGCAAACCAGCTTGGCATGAGCCGCCACCAGCTTAACCGCATGATCCGCCGACATTCCCTGAACACCAAGAGTGGCAAGCGACATTCTTTGGGACAGAAATCGGAATAACGTGTGATTCCTGTTACCAACCGGACTTCGGCCACGTGATCTTGCGGGATCCCTTGCGCGGAAGCTCGATGGTGAAGCTGGGAACATCGCCCGAGGATGCCAGCACGGCGAGCGCGTTCGCTCCGACATGCAGCCGAGAGCCGCGCGTCAGAGCCTGCTCAACATCCAAAGGATAGGGCCCCTTGGCAGCAGGCTCGCGGCGCAGGACGCGATATGAACCCTGCTCGACCACTTCAACGGTCTGACCGAGCCATGCAGAAGCGGCCAGCCCCAGGTAACGCAGGCGCCGTTTGTCATTTTTGTCAGCAACATCCACCCGGTTTACAGAGAGGACGGACACCGCGATGTTCCCTGATTCAAGCGGGACTGCCAGGATGGACTCACAAGCAGGATCGGCCTGATCCAGCTCAAGGACGACGGGTGCCCCATCCGCAAGGACCGTCTGGATTCCTTTCCATAGACTGCGAGCATCCGGGGAATATCGCTCGCCGCCTTTGACGTTGAGCCCACCGTTTAGTTCTAGAAAAAGGAGGATGGCGTCCCGGAGATCAGCGGGCAGCGTTTTCTGCCCGCGCAGCCAGACGCGCAGCAGAGGCTCGGGTATCGGTTTCCCGGCCGTGAGAAACTTGGCTATGGTGGCTGACTTGTTGGGGGTCTGCCTCTTGAGTGCGCTCCTCCACAGCTTGGCGTACTGCGCAGCCAGCGAGCGCTGCGCGCCGCCATGCGCGGCGAAGACCTGCTCAATCAAGAGCCTGTCATCGAGGTCTGAGATTCCTTTTTTGCCAGCAGCAAGGACTTTGGCATAGAGCTCTTCGAGCGAGTTTCCATCATTCGAAGCATTCTGTTTTTTTCCGGTTTTCGACTTGTCATCAGATTCCGATTTGGTATCAGGATCAGGCAGGGCTCTGGCTGAGTCCTTGCCATAGAACACCAGCCACGCTGCATTATCTGGCCCCCCCAGATCGGTGCGGCTGTAAAATTCCTTGCGGTCGCCGATCCACGAATAATAGACGGCGGCATACAGAGCCAGCCAGGGCACGGTGCTCGCGGGTACCCAGCCTTTTTGCACGGCAAGCTGCGCGTGACTGCGCGCCACGCGCAAGTAAATCGGAATCAGGCTGCCGAAAGGCTTTGGACGAACCAGAGGATGTAGCCGGACTACAACCTCTTGCTCGTTGAGCGCACGAAAGGCCCCCATGACGACGCTGGGCCCGGAAGACAACCCACTCAGCAGGGATGAAAAGCAGGCATGCAGCGAGTCATCCACGGCGTGTACACGCAGCAGCGCATCCAAATCGGAATACAAAGGAGCATGCGGAAACAGGGGGCTCGCTGCCGGGCTGGCTGCAGTCGGCTTGTACGCTGCGAGCGTCTTGGGCAGCGGAGCATAGTCCCGCTCGCGCAGCGTCGAGACATCCAGCAAGCCATTGGGATCAAAGGTCGGCGCCATGGTCTGTACTCACAGGGCTCTGTGCTAGCTGTGCCGCGGGAAGGGCGAGGCGAAGCTAGGCCGTCCCGAAGAAGCCCGCCCGAGGGACTGCCGAGCAAAGAAGCAGCCGACATGCCAAGCCTGGCCCCGCGTCGTGTCGTGCGTTCTTCGTCAGAACTGGTCAGCGTGCGGGGATCAAGCCTGGCGGAACCGCTGCGCGCACATGCGCGCGAACCGACGAGCGCGGCTGCGCGCAGGGCGTCGATGCGCATGCCGCCAAGCGAAGACGCCTTGGCCTGATGTATCTACGATGGCGACGTCGTTTCTCGTCGCAGAATGCCGCTGCTCGATGGGCTGGGACTTAGGCGCGAGTCGGTCAGCACCTGGGCCACGATGGCCTCATACGGCCGCAGCAAGTAGTGGCGGCCATGCACGGGACCGGGCTCAGCACAGGTCGAAAACAACACGCTCGGGCGCTCGCCGGGGACGTTGATCGGCTGCTCTTCGGCCGAGAAGTTGCACAGCACATCAAACCAGCGATCTCCGTCGGCGCGACGATACCCCAAGACCGCCTTGGGCAGCTTGCGCTCGCTGTGCAGCGTCAGCGATCCGCTGCTGAGTGCTGGCTCGCTGGCCCGCAGGTGCAGGATGCGGCGATAGCAGTGCAGAAGCGAATCGGGATCGGAAAGAGCCGCCTGGACGTTCACCTGCTTGTACTGCGGATGCAGCGGCAGCCAAGGTGTCGCCTGCGGCGCTGTGAAGCCGGCGTTTTCCGCGTCGGTCCACTGCATCGGCGTGCGCGCTTCATCGCGATTCAGCAAGATGCCGCGCTTGCGCAGAAAGCGCGACAGGCGAGTCGGCACCAAGCGATAAAGATGCGCCAAGGGATCGATGGCCTTGCGCGGATCCAGATCGAGGTTGGCCATGCCGATCTCTTCGCCATAGTAGATAAACGGCAGCCCGCGCGTCGTACACTGCAGCGTCGTCAGCAGCTTTTCGCGACCGAGGTGATAGTCCAGACGCTCGCCGCGCCGCGGTCGATCGTGATTGCCAAAGACATAGGTCGGCACCAAGGGCGGCGGAAACTCGTGTTCGAACTCGCGGATCAGCGCGCGAAAGGCCGGGACGGAAAACTCGGTGCGCAGTGACTTGAACAAAAACACGGTGTGCAAGCCGTCGCCCTCTTCGCAGTAGCGGCGCAAAAGCTCTGGCGAGCCGAAGACCTCGCCGACCAAAAAGCGCGGCGGATTGGTGAACTCGTCGACGACTTTTCGCAGCTTGCGCGCGAACACCAGCGTCTCGGGATGGTGCAGCGTGTGCGCAAACGATTGCAGGAATCCGTCGGGGTTGTCCTCGCTAGGCAGCAAGCGAGGCGAGAGAGGATTGTCGCGGAAGTCAGCGTCCTTGAAGAGGGCGTGGAAGACATCCAAGCGCAGGCCGTCGAAGCCCTGGGCCAGCCAGTGCCGCACCATATCGAGCATGGCCTGGACGACCGCCGGGTTGCGATAGTTCAGGTCGGGCTGAAACGGCAAGAAGCTAGCGAAGTACCACTCGTCGGTGCTGGGGTCGTAATGCCAGCCGCGCTGACCCACCAGCGAGCGCCAATTGTTGGGCGGAGCGGCGCCGCCCGGCTTGCGCCCTTTGCGCCAGATATAAAAATCGCGGCGCGGGCTGTCGCGGCGCTCGCGCGACTGCACGAACCATGGATGCTGATCGGACGTGTGGTTGAGCACCATGTCCAAAATGACGCGCATACCCCGTCGGTGTGCTTCGTCAAGCAAGCGGCGGGCATCGTCACGCGTGCCGTACGCCGGATCGACGTCGTAATAGTCCGAGATGTCGTAGCCGACGTCACGCTGCGGGCTTTTGTAGAACGGGCAGAGCCACAGCGTCTCGACTCCAAGGTCAGCCAGATAGTCGAGCTTTTCGACGATGCCCGGCAAGTCGCCGATGCCGTCGCCGTTGCTGTCATAAAACGAGCGCGGATAGATCTGATAGACCGTCGTGCGCTGCCACCATGGCGGTGCGTTGGGCCAGGGCTTCATCGGTGCTTCACCATACTCCCGCGGCTAGGTGGCGGTCTACCATCCCTATTCAGCGACGAGAGCCTGGCCGCAACGGCCAATGCGCGCTTGACGCTGGACGTACTTAATTGATATTTATGTACATTACAAATCATGAAAGCAATCGTTTATCGCAGTTATGGTGGACCAGAGAAATTAGAACTGGCCGATATCGCGCAACCCAGCCCTGGACCAGGGCAGTTATTAATCAAGGTACACAGCAGCAGCGTCAATCCCATTGACTGGAAGCTCCAAAGTGGCGCGTATCGCTGGGTACGTCCGGTGCGCTTTCCCGCCGCACCAGGCTTTGATGTGGCCGGCGAAGTGGCCGCGGTCGGCGCTGGCGTCCACGACTTTGCCGTCGGCCATCGCGTCCATGCCCGCATCGCCGAAGGCGAAGGCCGCGGCCTAGCCGAGTACGCTCTGGCCGGCACCGACGTCAGCGCGCCGATACCAGCGGACATGGACTTCGGCCAGGCGGCCGGCCTGCCGCTTGCGGGCATGACGGCGCTGCAGGGCCTGCGCGATGAGTGCCGCATGCCCCTCGACGGAGCTAAGGGGCGGGCGCTGATCGTCGGAGCCTCGGGCGGTGTCGGCCATCTGGCACTGCAGATCAGCAAGGCTGCTGGCGCTCACACCGTCGGTGTCTGCAGTACGCGCAATGTGGATTTCGTACGCGGCCTTGGCGCCGATGCCGTGATTCAATATGATCGGCCAGATCCATATGCCGATATCGAACCATTCGACATAATTTATAATTGCGTATCTGGCGATCCGGGACCTTGGCTGCCTTTGTTGAAGAAGGGCGGCAGCTATGCTTCATGCATGCCCAGCGCGATGACCTTTGTGCGCAGCATGGCCAACCCGTTTTCTTCAAAGCGCGTGCGGGCGGTGATGCTCAAGCCCAGCGGCGCTGACCTGCGCATTTTGGACCGCTTGTTCGAGGCTGGGAAGCTGCGCGTGGCCATCGACAGCCGCTTCCCACTGGCCGAGACGCGCAAAGCCTGGGAGCGCTCGCAAGCCGGCCGCGCCGTCGGCAAGATCCTGGTCGATGTCGTATCGGCGAGCTAGCTGCGCGAGGACGTCGGGTCCTTGGGACGCTTAAGCGCCCACAGCGGAATCAGCCGCTCGGAGTTGCCCAGCGCGTCGGCCAGCGTGTAGCGATCCAAGCTAGCCAGAAACGCTTGGCGGGCTTCGACAAGCGGTCGGATCAGGCCACAGGCCGGCACAATCGGGCAGGTGTTGCTCTCGCTATCGAAGCACTCGACGATGTGGAAGTGAGGCTCGGTCTCGCGCACGAGAGTTCCGATGTTGATCTCGTCGGGGCGGCGCCCTAAGCGCAGGCCCCCCGTGCGACCGCGCTGCGTCTGCACATAGCCAAGCAGCGTCAGCTTGTGCGCCACTTTGCTGAGGTGATGAAACGAGATTCCATAGGCGCGACTGATGTCGATCAGCGACGGCATTTTGGTCTGAGGAAGCGCTTGCTGCGCACCCAGGTACAGCAGGATGCGCAGCGCGTAATCACTGAACATTGTGAGCTGCATCTCTCAGTAGTTTATGCTGAGATTCCCGCGTGCAGATCTTGGCTGTTTCGTATGCGCTG
>CAZKOY010000145.1:0-13811 GCA_964554495.1 uncultured Myxococcales bacterium | reverse complement strand
TATTCCCACTTGTCGGGCATCGACAAGATCTGGCTGTTGTTGAGGTGTCGCCACTCCCAGTTGCGACCGCGCCGACGATCGGTAGGAGGCTTGGGCTGCCCCGGATCACCGTCGATCCAGCGCGCGACATCGTAGCCATAGTACTGCTTGCTCCAGATCATCCCGGCTAGCGCTTGGCGCTGCACGCTGCGCGCGTCTTCGCTGTCGATGTCTTTTTGTAGCTCGGCGTAAAACAGATCGGCTTCGCGCAAGCGATCAGCAAAAATCGCATCGAAGTCGGCAAAGTGCGCATCGGCGCTGCGACCGCTGGGACGGCACAGGCGAAGCCGCAAGGTCACGCTGGCCCCCGCCGGCACGACGAAGCGATAGACTCCGGCCGCCTTGGTTCCCATGCGCGACGGCTTAATGGCATGGCGGTTGCCGCTGATCAGATAGTCGTGGAAGCCATCTTTGAAGTACCCCGATGCGGCCTTCATGCCGTACAGCCGCCTGGGGTTTGTGTCGTTGTCGCAAAAGACAAGCTCGGGCAAAACCGGCGCGCGACTGGAATCGCTCGACTCACCCGCAGCCAAGAACACCCGGTACTCGCCCAGCGTCGCGTGATAGGCGTGCAGTCCGCCGTCACCTTCGACCATCAGCGTCGGACGCGGCGTGTCTTCGCCTTGGCCGCTCCACGTCCAGGTGTTGCGGAACCAGATCTGCGGCAGCAGAAGCAGCGGCGCTGCATCGGGCCCGCGGTTGTGCGCCGTGACGCGCATCAAGACGTCTTCTGGCCCTGCCTTTGCGTACTCGACGAAGACATCGAAGTAGCGATCGCCATCGAAGACCCCTGTATCGATCAGCTCGAACTCAGGATCTGCGGTACTGCGTCGACGGTTCTCTTCGATCAGCGAGCCATACGGAAACGTCGCCTGCGGGTACTTGTACAGCATCTTCAAGTACGAGTGCGTCGGCGTCGCGTCGAGGTAGTAGTAAAGCTCTTTGCAGTCTTCGCCGTGGTTGCCTTCGCTGTTGGTCAGACCGAACAGGCGCTCTTTTAGGATTGGGTCTTTGCCATTCCACAGCGCAAGCGCCAGGCAAAGGTGCTGATTGTCGTCGCTGATTCCGGCGATGCCGTCTTCGCCCCAGCGATACGCACGGCTGCGCGCCATGTCGTGCGTGAAGTATTCCCAGGCGTTGCCGTGCGGGCTGTAGTCTTCGCGCACGGTGCCCCACTGCCGCTCGCTGACGTACGGACCCCAGGTGTACCAGGGCGAGCCAGAGCCTGCGTTTTCGTGCAGTCGCGCTTGCTCGGCGGTGAGCTCATGCCAGGCCGTGTTGGCCGACGATAAAGAGGGGTCTTGCGAGCTGGGATGGTCGGGCGTGCGATCCGGCATGGAGCCTCCCCTTGCGCAGGGAAAAAACGCGGGACGTTTGGTGATGATACAGCGCGCTGCTATACCAACGCGACACTCTCGATCGGGCTTGGCTAGTCGCGATTTTCACCAGACCGATCGCTTACGTCCCAAGGAGATCCGTCAATGCCACGTATGCCTTCCTTCCTTCGCTTGCAACCCGTCGCTTGTGCGCTCTTCGCTCTGTCGCTTTCCGTCGTGGGCTGCGGCTCTGAGATGAAAAAAGAGGACATCCGCGACTTCATGCCACCCGCTGCGGGCGAAGGCATTCAGCTGCAGATGACGACCTCGCTTGATCCGGGACTTGAGATCGAGCGCTGTCACTTCTTCGTCGCACCGCCCGAGGGCCTGAACATCAACCACGACTTGGTCCGATACACCCCTGGCAGCCACCACGTGCTTCTGTACCTGACGCCGTACAAGCAAATCCCGACCAAGGACGTCCGTGGCAAGACCCACGACACCCGCGGAGTCATCGACTGTCCCGAGGGCGCTGGCGCGGACTGGCAGGTGGTCAACGTCCTGGCCGGAGCCCAGACCTATGACGGTGGCTCGATGGTGCAGTTCCCCGAAGACACTGCGCTCAAGGTACCCGGCGGCGCGGTTCTGCTCATGAACGCGCACTACCTGAACGCGACGCCCAAGGCTCTAGAGGCCGAGGTGCGCGTCAACATCTACACCATCCCCGACGCCAAGATGAAAAACGAAGGCGGGCTGCTGTTCTATTACAACCCCTTCATTCGCGTGCCCGCCAAGTCGATCGCCAGCGCCCGCATGGGATGCAAGGTCACAACCGACATCACGCTGACCAACATTCAGTCGCACATGCACAAGCGCGGCAACAACTATCAAGCCGATCTGCGCGACGGGAACGGTCGGCTTGTGCAGACGCTTTACACCAACACGGAATGGGAAAATGTGCCGGTCAAGCGCTTCGAACCAGGGTTTGCGATCGCAAAGGGCAGCACGCTCGACTATCGCTGCGACTACAAAAACACGGAAGATCGCGACGTCAGCCAGGGCCCCAGCACCAAGGACGAGATGTGCATGCTGATCGGCTCGTACTATCCCCACACTCCCGAGACGGGCTTTTGCTTTGAGCGCACGTTCATTGGCACTGGCACCAACAGCTGCGGCCAAGCGTATGCCTGCGCGCTGCTTGCGGGCGCCAGTAAGGATGAGGGCGCGTTTTATGGCTGCGTCGTTGAGAGCTGTCCCGCCGTCGCCAATCAGCTAACCGCGGCCCTGCGCTGCTTCTTTAACCAAGGAGGCGACGCGTGCCGCGATGCGTGCAAGTCACCGACCGATAGCAAGTGCCAGGACTGTGTTACGCAAGCCTGCCAAGCTCCCATCGCGGCCTGCCAAGCCGCGACGTGCTAGGACCGCAAGATCGGCCGACCGCTCAAGCCGACCGCCTGCCGGTCGCTTCCGCCAGGCTACCGAGCGAGCTGATTGCGGCCGGCTTTCTTGGCCCGGCTTACTGCATCTTGCACGCTGCGGATAAAGCTTGCTGCATCGGGCTCGCTGGCCAGCGCTACGGCCCCCCCCGACAGCGTGACGACCACGAGATCGCCATCGGACGCCACGGCCTCGTTGGCAATCGCTTGGCGTAGCTCGTTGCCGTGAATCGCTGCCTGCTCGACGTCGACCTCGGGTAAAAGCAGCAGGAACTGCGAACCTTCATAGCGACAAAGCACTTCAAAGCGGTCCAAGCGCGTCAGCGTTCGGCGCGCCAGCTCATGGATCACGTGATCGCCCGTCAGGTGACCGAAGGTCTCGTTGATCACCTTGAGCTGATCGATATCTAGCGCCACCAACGACAGCGCTCGCCCAAAGTACCTAGCGCGCAGCATCTCGCGTTCCAGCAGATCGACGAAGTAGCGGCGGTTGAAGCAGCCGGTGAGCGCGCAGGTCACCGCGAGCTTGTACAGCTCCTCATGGACCGCAGCGACGACGTTTGGCCCGCCGAAAAAGCGGAAGATGGCGTTGCCGATCTTGATATAGTCGCCATCGGCAAGCGGCTGCTCGCGCACCGACTCGTTGTTGACATAGGTGCCGTTGGTTGACTGCAGATCGGCGATCGTCCAGCCCTCGTCGCTGCGAGCCAAGCGCGCATGACGGCGCGACACCGAATCGCGATCGACCTGGATGTCGGCATCGCTGCTGCGCCCAATGATCAGCTCATCGCCGATCAGGTCGTAGCGGCAGCCGACATCCGGCGAGTCCAGCGAACCTGCGTAGACCAAAATCAGGCACGGCTGACCGCGCATCGGCTGTCCTGCACGCACCGTATGCTTCCGCGATTTCCAGTCATCCATGGCAGAGCCTTGCCGGTAGCGTATCAAGATTTCCCGAGTGATAGAAGCCTCTGTGCAGCTGCGCCCGGCAAAGCAGCGTGAAGCCACAGGCCAGCGCGAAGAACCAGGGCGGTGACAAAGTTCCCCATAGCTCAGCGAAGGCTCCCCCCGCGACGAAGCCGAAGCCGAGCGTGCCAAACCACAGCGCCATCACCAAACCACGCAAGCGCAGCGGCGCCACCTTGAGAAGCAGCACGGGCCCAAGCGGTGCAACACATAGCTCACCGACGGTAATTGCGACCAGTGCAAGCAGCAGCCACGCCATGTGGGCACGCGTTCCACCGAGCCAGCCTGAGGCGCTCACGAGTGCCGCAAGCGACAGGGCCGCGAAGCCGAGCGCGACCGCCACAAACCCCAGGCTCAGCTTGCGCAGGGTATTCGGCTCGCGCTTCTGTCGACGCAGCGCGCGGAACAGCGCCAAGACGGGCGGCGTCAGCACAACCACTAACGCCCAGGGCAGGCCGGCGAAGACGCTCACGGGAAGCTCCCAGCTTTGCAGCCGCCGATCGAGGCTGTCGCGGGCCCAAAGCAAGAGCGTGCTAGAGCACTGCGCATAGACCATCCAAAACCCCATCAGCGCCACGCAGAACGACAACAGCGGTCCGGGCAGACGCAGGGCTTCTGACGATTCAGAAGCGGCCGTCGGCAGCGGCATGACCTCACTCGACGACTCCCCCGCGGCAACGGTCGATTGTTCAAGCCTAGGCAGTGGCGCGAGCTCGTCACGCTCAGCCGGCTGCGGCACGCCCCACCGGATGAGGGCGATGGCAGCCACCATGCAGCCAACCGCCAGCGTCGAGACCGCCGCCCAGCCGCTTGCACGCTGCAGCCCCTCGCTGGCCAGTGGTGCCAGCATGCCCCCCACATTGATCAGCGCGTGCATCCAGGTATACGCCTCGTCTCGCTGGCTAGCGGGCCGCGTCGACTGTGAAGCAGGCTCGCTGGTCCGCTCTTCTGCACTTCCGCAGTCACTTGGCGCGACACGTTCCGCATCGCACAGCCGATCGAGCAGAAGCTGCACGCCGGGCCGGAACAGACCCGCCCCACACAAAAGGCAGCCACTTCCGACGAGCAGGGCGAGCGGCCGATCTCCCATCAGCGCCGCATACCCCAGCGCGATGCCCAGACAGCCCAGCACACAGGCCCCACGAGCCGACAGTCCGCGATCGCAGAGCAGCCCCCCAAGCAGCGGCGTCATGTAGGAGGCCGCCAGAAAATACCCTACCCAAGCGGCCGCACGGCCCTCGCTGAGTCCCCAGCGCTCGCTGAGCTGAAAGACCAGCAAGGACGACAGCAGGCCCGAAGCGAAGCGCTCGATGGCCACCGCACTGATCAGCGCCCGCCGAGCCCAGCGCATGACCCCCTGTGGATTCGGTCGATGGAATGACTCGGGCTGGCGCTCAGACATGGCGGAATCTCCTCGATTGGCTCTTTCGGGGTAAACGCAAGGATTCCTTTACCAGCCAATCGATAGCCATATCGCAGACAGTCCGACAGACACCGGGGTGCATCGTTTTTGTCTGGGGTCGATACTCCCGCACTTGATTGACCATTAGTAGGCCATGCGCGAATTAGGGGCTCGCAATCGATCCTGAATCCGCATAGCTTATGCGCTTATGAATCCAGGAATCCCAACCAAGTCCCCTACACGTGCTCTGCCGCGGCCTGACCGTGTTTCTGGCAAGGTGGATGCGGTTCCTCAGCGAGCCAGCGTGGAGCATGCATCCGGCCCTGCCGAGTCCGCGCTGGCCGAGGGGAATGCCGCGACCGCCGCGATCGCAGCGCCGCCCGAGCTTGCCCCCGAGCTAACGCGCAGCCTGCTGGAGTCGGCACAGTCGTTTGTGGTCTCGACGCTGCAAGCGCTGCAGACCCTGCTCGGCCAGCAGCCTGCCGATCGCCAAGCCCCCTTCAAGCGAGTGCTGCGCCGCCAGCAAGAGGTGCTCGACTTTCTTTTGCAGATGGCCGACCAGCCCGCCCTGGTCACGCCCTTGCGCGTCTCAGCCGAAAAGCGACGCGAGCTGGCCAAGCTGATCCGCCAGCGACGAGCCGCCGCCAATCTGACGCAGGAACGCTTGGCCGAGCTTGCCGGTTTGTCGACGGGGACCATCAAGGGAGTCGAAGCCGGCTCGGCCACCCCCACGCACTCGACGCTGATGCGGCTTCTTGCGGTCACCGAGCTCAAGCTTGTTCCCAGTGACCTGCCGCTACAGACCAGCACGGCGCTCGACGGCAACGCTGCACCGACTTCGTACCTTTCGCCGACGTATGAGCCCATGCGCATGTTCTTGGATCTCGTCGCGCAGCTAAACGCCGAAGGCGGCTATATCGAACAGACCTATGCCTATATCGACAGCATGAGCGCGGCCAACTGGTACGCGCTGTCGACGGACGAAAACTACGAGCGCGACTATCGGCGCTTGGTGCCACTTGAGCGCGCCGCCGAGGCACTCGGTCAGCCCATCGGCCGCCATGGCATCGATCTGATCTGCCTGGGAGCCGGCGATGCCCGCCAAGAGACGCGCTTTATGCAAGCGCTCGCCAGCCAGCGGCCGCAGGCCAACCATCGCCTGTTCCTCGTCGATATCAGCCACTCGCTCTTGACCACAGGCTATCGCCACGCCACCGAGGTGCTGTCCAAGCTGGGCAACGTCACCAGCTATGCCATCCACGGCAACTTCCATCACTTGCCGCGGTACACCCAGCTGCACTTCAAGCCCGAGCTTGCACACCGTCGTCGCGTGCTGGTGATGCTCGGGCACACCATCGCCAACCTCGACAACGAAGTCCGCTTCGTGCGTCACAATCTAGCCGGCTATGCCCCTGGCGACTGCTTGGTGATCGATATCTGCGTGGCCTATGGCTCACCCGATAACCCGCAGGAAATCGAGGCCAAGGACCCCGCCATGCGCAACGGCTTCCGCCCGTCGGTCGAAGAGTGGCTGTGTGGACCGATTCGCCGCTACGTGCCCGACCTTCTCGACGTTCACTGCTCGCATCAGCTCGACACGGCCTGCCCCATTCGCGGCAGCTATTCCATCGAGATCATGGCGCACGTAAAGACCAAGAGCGGCAGCGTGCGACACTTTTCGATCGGCCGCCACCGCCGCTATGACCCCGATGAGCTCGCCAAGTGTCTGCGCCAG
This sequence comes from uncultured Myxococcales bacterium, assembly GCA_964554495.1. Lineage (GTDB taxonomy): Bacteria > Myxococcota_A > Polyangia > Palsa-1104 > JAEUJZ01 > JAEUJZ01. Next base: position 6,917 of record CAZKOY010000145.1, on the reverse strand, counting down.
CTAGGTTGGAATGAAGTCGAGCGCTTGCCCTATGGTGTCAAAGGCAAGACCGACATCATGCTGATGCTATTCTGTAAAGTAGCCCCCTCTTCCAGCGTCCATTAGTCAGCCCTCCACGCGGCATTACGGGTGAGCTGGCAAGCACCATTCTGGCTGCTTTGTCGCCGTTTTCTCGCCTTGCCTTATTGATCAATATAGCCAGCTCATCCATATCGCCACCGAGTGCTTCGGCCCGATTCGCTTGGCCGGCGACTGCGGACCCGGCTCGGTGCGAGGTCAGCATCCCCCTGCCCCCAACGCCCGATGCTGGGCTGTGCAAGCGCCGATCACAGCCTGGGCCGACCCATGTAAAAGGCCACGTTTTGCGAGGCACAGCACGCTTTCTTTTGGCCTAGCGAGACGATACAATCGTCCCGGTATCGAATGATCACGTTGCCTCGGGCGGTTAGCTATGGATCGCCATCGCCAAGGACAGGGCCGATGCCAGAAGAGCCCCCTGCCCCGTGGAGCGGTGCCACCACAGCCCAGCCGCAGAGCATCTTATCCCTCTTCTCCGTGCGGTGGGCATGAGCGCAGATCAGTCGCCCGCCGTCGGTCTGAAGGACGCTGAGCGCCGCCTACGCTGGCTGGCGGCGGTCGTGATTTTGAACGTCGTCCTCTCAAGCTCGTACCAGGACGCGCTGTTTCTGACGTACCATCGCAAGCAGCACATTCCGCCGGCCATGCTCGTCGGCAGCCTGCTTACGGCACTGACCACACTCGGACTCAACCGCCTGCTGCGCAAGCTGCCCGCCGCTGGAGCGCTGCGCATCATCCTTCTGTGCCTGGGCTTCCTCACCCTGGTTGCCGCCGGATGGAACGTCTCTCCGTCGAGTTCATCGACGCTGGCCTTGTTCCTATTCACCGAGGTAGCAACCACCCTGGGGGTCGCAGCAACCTGGACGTACTTCCAAGCCCCGCTCGAAGCGGCGCAGATTCGCTGGCTGTTGCCTCGGCTGGGAACCTGGGCCGGCGTCGGGGGGCTGCTCGCCGGCACGCTCATTCCGCTGCTGCTGCGCAACCTGCACGTAAAGCCGCAGTTCCTGATGTGGGCATCGGGCCTGTTCTGGCTCGTCGCTGGCTTCTTGGTGCGCACCGACTATGCAGCGCGTACCCCCGCCAAGCGTCGACAGAGCGCCACCAACCAGCAGAGCAACCTGAAGCACCTGTTTTCGATCCCGCTTGTGCGCTGGATGACCCTTGGCTCGGCGGGCATCATCTGGACCGGCTTGCTGCTGCAGTATGAGTCGCGCGTCTCGCTGCAGCAGACAGCGTGGGAGCCGCAGACCATCACGCTGGTCATGTGCGTGCTCTTGGCCGTCTCGAACGTCGGCGGCATTGCCACACAGGTGCTGGTGACGACGCCAGTCTTGGAACACTTCGGCGTCGGTCTGGGCCTGGCCATCTTGCCCGCGGCCCTGTGGCTGTGCTTGACGAGCTATTTCTATTCGACAGCCTACGCGCACCTGGCACCGCAGCTTTCCGTCTGGATCATCATGGGCGCGCTCTTGCTTGACAAGATGCTGCGCCCCAACCTGCACCGCCCCGCCGAGTCCTGCCTGGTGGCAGCGCTGTCACCGAGCGTGCGGCCGAGCCTGCTCTTGGTGCTGGGCGGCATCCTGCAGCCGCTGACCAAGGCCATCGGTGCCCTGCTGCTTTGGGGCTTTGCCGCGACGCTTGAGCACGAGTGGATCACCGGCTTGGCCTTGTTCCTGTCATTCGCCGTCTCTGTGCTGTCGACTCGCTGGGGCGCGCTGTACGCTCGCACCCTGCGCGAGACCCTAGAAGAGGGCAGCGTCGACGCAACCAACGCACACGACGGAAACGAAGACCTGATGCCGATGATCGATGGCCCGCGCCTCAAGGTGCTTCTTGAGGCCATCGACACCGGCAGCCCTCGCTCGCGTGAGCTTGCGCTTGAGCTCTTGCGACCGCACCGCTCAAACCTCGTGCAAAAAGCGATGCAGGCGCGCGTGCGTCACCACTATGAGCCGGTGCGCATCGCGGCCCTGCGCTGGCTGGCCCAAGAGCCCAACGAGGCACTCGACACCCACCTCAAGCAGCGCTGGGAAGAGCGCTCGATCTCAGACGCCGAGCGCGTGGCCTTGCTCGACGCGGCAGGTGCTCGTGGTGCCGTCCTGGTGAGCGACGACCCACAGCGCTGGCTAAGCAGCACAGATCCTGCACTGCGCTCGGCCGTCATCCACGCACTGCTGCGCGCCAGCGATCTCAGCCAGCAACAGACGGCCCAGCACACTCTGGGAGCCATGCTGGAATCAAGGCAGTCGGAAGACGTCTTCGCCGCGCTGCGCTTGGTCCACGAGCACAAGATCGCCGACTTCCTGCCCGCCGTTCTCGGCCGCCTGCAGGACGAAGATCTCAGCATTCGCCGCGAGGTCTTGAACTGCCTGTCGGCATTTGCTGATGAAAAGGCCCGCAAGCCTCTGTGGGCTGCACTGTCCGAGCCGACGCTCGCCCTGATCGCGGTCCGCGCTCTCTCGGCATCGGGCGAGGCGATCATTCCGCAGGTCCTAAACCTCCTCAACAGCTCCGAGACCCCACCGGCCGTGCGCCTGCACTTGCTGCGCATCCTCGGCCTGATTCCTTCGCCCCAGGGCCCACCCGCGCTGATCGAACACCTCAAGTCCTCGGATCGCGCCGCGCAGCTTGAGGCGCTGAAGTCCTTGAACAAGCTGCTTCGCGCCGAGGACAGCAGCGCCATCGACGAAGAGGCTCTCACCGAGTTCTTGATGGTTGAGCTGCGCTGGGGCCTCAACATGCTGCGCGCCCGCGATCTGTTGCGCGATCGCTTGCGCCCAGGTGGCCTGCTGTGGCGCGAGCTCTCGGCCCAGGTTGATGCGGCACAGCAGCGCGTCGCCTTGACCCTGTCGCTGCTTGCCCCCAAGGGCACGGTGATGAACATCTTCAAGACGCTGCGCTCGCGCAACTCGCCCCACAAAGATCAAGCACGCGAGCTCTTGCGGACGCTGTTTAAGTTCGGTCCGATCGCGATCGGAAGCCTCAAGCTGCTGGATGAATCGACGGCTTGGGGGCCTGAGCTGTTCGCCGCGCCGCTCAATGTCCACAACGGACAGACGCCACAGAACGCAGTGGAATGGCTCAAGATGACGCTCGATCCATGGGTCATCGCTGCGCTGCGACACGATCCTGACTGTCCGCCGATCACCTCGACGTTCCCGCCGATCGAAGATCCGGTGGATGTTCACAAGGACCTCATCAAGTTCCTCAAGGACGTGCCGCTTTTTGAGGCGCTGACCAACCGTCAGCTCGTCGAGATCGCGCGCCTTGCCGAGAAGCTCGATCTGCCGGTGGGCACTTTGGTCTTCAATCAGGGCGACCCGCCCGACTACCTCTATCTGGTGCGCAAGGGCAAGCTGCGTGTCCTGATCAACAACGTCGAAGTGGCGCGCCTAGGCGCGGGTGAGTGCGTCGGAGAAATGGCCGTGCTCGCTGGCACACGACGCACGGGCGCGGTCGAGACGCTGGAGGCCTGTCAGCTTCTGCGCTTTGCCGAGCGCGACTTCCTAGGCCTCGTCGATGCCTATCCAGAGCTGGGACGCGCCATCTTGAAGTCGCTCGTCCACCGCTTGGCCGCCGCTGGACGCAACAAAGAACAAAAACGCATCAACACGCTGGTCGGCATGGTCTGGGGCAAAGATGGCCCAGCGCAGGATGCAGCAGCGGCCGGTTCGGCTCCTCGGGCGCCACGTCCGGAAGTCGGCGGCATGTCGGGTTCCAACTTCCCGCGCGTGTCCCTGGCCACATCTGGCACCAACTTCCCCCGTGTGCAGCGTCCAGTTCCGACGGGTGAGCCGGCCTCAAATCGCAGTCCGTCTCGCGCCTCTCCGACGCGTCCTCCCACCGAAGGAGCACCCGCCTCCGCCCGCTCGCCCGCAAGCCCGGCCACAAACCCGGCCACAAACCCGGCCACAAACCCGGCTAGTACGTCGGGCCCCGGCAAGAGCGGTTCGGGTACGGCACCCGGCTCAGGCAGCGCCCCTGCGAGGGAAAACAAGGACTAAGCCAGCATGTCGGCCCTGGATATCATTCTTTTTCTTAAGGACGTCTCACTCTTCGAGAGCCTGAGCAACACGCAGCTCGCCGAAGTGGCGCGTCTCGCAGAAAAAGTCGACTACCCAGCGGGTCACGTGCTGTTCAATCAGGGCGACCCGCCCGACTATCTGTACTTGGTTCGCAAGGGCAAGGCACGCGTCGTGGCCGGTGGCCAAGAGCTCTCACGGCTTGGGGCAGGCGAGTGCATTGGTGAAATGGCGGTGCTGGCAAGCATGGAGCGCACCGCGACCATCGAGACCCTAGAGCCCTGCCAATTCCTGCGCTTCGATGGCGATGACTTCTTGGCGCTCTTGGATACCTATCCAGAGATCCAGCGCGCCCTGATCAAGGCCCTGGTGAATCGCCTAGCCCAGACCGGAAAGCGAAGTGAGAACCGCAAGCCGTCCACCATCATGGGCATGGTGTGGGGTAAAGACGGTCCAGGCGGCGAACCCAACCCCGGTTAAGCGCCCCCACGAGCTACGCAGACAAGCACCTCGACGACAACCTGGGACGCGTGGCCGCGTAGGTGGCAGCTAGGCCCGTCCGCGCACGTCGCCAAAGCTGGAGGTTCCTTGGTAGCGGAAGATGGTGAGCCGCTTCAGCCCGGACTCTGCCACACGCTGGCATAGCAGATCGATCTCACTATCGTAGTCAACGATAACCCCGCCTGTGGGCAGATGACGCAGGCCGCTACCGCCGTGCGGATCGACGGCTACCCATCGTCCTGCCAAGTCGGGCTCTTCGGCTTGATGTACCGGATTCATGACGTACGACCGACCAAAGCGGACCCTGCCGCTAGGGCAGATTGCTATCAATCTGACGCCGCCGCTGTCAAGAGCAAGGCCGCGAATTTGCAGATTTTTCCCGGCCGCTGATACTTCGAGTTGGGCCGACTCGCCCGTCGCATCGGGGGTTTTTCCTCGGCGACATCTAGATTATGCTGGAAGCGCTCTAGCAATTTTGACCACCTGGAGTCCTCGATGCGACGAGTCCTGCCCTTTGTCTTGTTATTCGGTCTCTCTGCCTGCGGCATTCCCAAAGAGCAGTGGGAACAAAAGCTCCGCGAGAACGCAGACCTTCAGAGCAAGGTGAACGATCTAGAGGGACAGAAGACCAAGCTGCAGCGCGAGATCGAGACGCTGACCAAAGAGCGCGATGATCTGCAGCGAGCCATCAATGCGCTCAAAGGCGACATGAGCAAGTCGGATCGAGAAAAGGCCGATCTGATCGAAAAGCTCGCCAAGATGAACAAGACCTTGGAAGACCTGCAGCGAGCGCAAGAAGCGGCCGAGAAGCGGGCCAAAGCATTCCGCGATCTCGTCGCCAAGTTCAAGGCCATGGTCGATGCTGGCAAGCTGCAGGTCGAGGTGCGCAACGGCCTTATGATCGTCAAGCTCCCCGACAACATCTTGTTCGATCCAGGCAAGACCGACCTCAAGAAGGAAGGTCAGGATGCCATCGTGCAGGTCACCAACATCCTAAATGGCATCGAAGGTCGCAAGTTCCAGGTCGCGGGCCACACCGACAACAAGCCAATCAAGTCCGGCAAGTTCCGCGATAACTGGGAGCTCTCGGCGCAGCGCGCACTGACGGTGACCGAGCTCATGATCAAGACCGGCATGGATGCCCGTCGCCTCTCGGCGGCTGGCTATGCCGACGTCTTGCCAGTGGCCAGCAACGACAACGACGAAGGCCGTCGCCAGAATCGCCGAATCGAGATCGTGCTAGTCCCCAACCTCGAAGATCTACCTTCCATCAACGACAAGAACTAATCGCGGCTGCCCGCATCGCCGGGCTCGCTGCTGCCACTATCGCTCGGACTTCCCGGCAACGGTATGCAGATTCCGTGGCGCTCGTCTCGACTATCGGTGCCAAGCTCCGTCGAGCAGCGCAGACCAGTCGCGCAGTCACTGCTGCGCAGACAGCTCTCGCCGCTATTGCGGCGGGCCGGCTCGCAGATGCCATAGTGTTCGGGCCGACTCGCGCTAGGCGGCTTGTTGCAGACCAGTCCCGGTCGACAGTCACTTTGCTGCAGGCAGAACATCCCCGCCTGCGCTCCACAGGCCGCATCCCAGATCGCAAGCGCTGCCAAGCCAACTGTGCCCAGCCAGCCCAATGAACGAAGCAGCCAGCGCCCCCTGGTCCGGCCTCCTGGCGGCACACTGCCCATGGCTCGGCTCTCACTCGCTCGCATCATGGCGTCACCATAGCAGCCACGAGGCGCTCAGGTAAACGCTCTGGGACGGACAGCCCTTGGCTCCCCATGAATGAGGATTGCGCGGTGTCTCCACTTTTCCGTTGCCCCGCAAAGAAGCTGTGTGGTAACGATCCCAACTCGTCACGCGTCCTTCTCCCAAGACAGGGCGCACAGATGAGCGGTGTCACGCACCAAACCAGGCAGCTCGCCTGGTCTTTCTGAAAAGCTCAGCAAGCTAACGACTCAGCAGGCGCGAATTCCCATGGCCAATCGATGCGACATCTGTAACAAGGGGCGGCTCGTCGGAAACAAAGTCAGCCACTCAAACATCAAGAGCAAAACCGTGCAGCGTCCCAACCTGCAGCGCATACGCGCCAAGGTCGACGGCAGCACGCAGCACCTGCGCGTCTGCACACGCTGCCTGCGCAGTGGTTGTGTGGAGAAAGCCCTGTAGGTGACTTTGTTCTTGCGACCCGTTCCAAGGTCGTGGTAGCAGGCAAGAGAAGTGGTCGCAGCAATGCGACAAGTCGCGGGCGTTTAACTCAGCGGTAGAGTGCAATCCTCACACGGTTGAAGTCGCTGGTTCAAGTCCAGCAACGCCCAC
>CAZKOY010000144.1:0-13999 GCA_964554495.1 uncultured Myxococcales bacterium | reverse complement strand
GACCCCAACAAGAACGAGTGCTATGGCATGTGCGGTCGCGGCTGTAGCTGCTGGAGCTGGGTCTGCGGCGACTGCTGCTATCACAAGGGCTGCGCGTATCACGATACGCAGTGCCGCACCTGTTCGTTGACCCACCCCGTCGCCTGCAACCTGTGCTACGTCGACTTCGTCAAGGCCTTCGCCATGGGCGGTGGCTGCGCCTCGTAAGCACACTGCAGCAGGTTCAGCCAAGCCGGCTGAGCCTGCCGCGCCCTTTGGCTGGCATATATATTGAATGATAAATTAACGAAATTAATATAAATAGAAATTATTTCGCAGTGATATTTAATAAATTAGCTTCGACCATAGACCGGGATGTTGGCGCCGCTGATGTCGCGGGCGGCAGGCGAGCACAGAAACAGGATGACCTGCGCCAGCGACTCGGGACGTACCCACCGATCGGGATCGGCGGCCGGCATGTTCTGACGATTGGCCGGCGTGTCGAGGATGCTCGGCAGCACGCAGTTCACGCGGATGCCAAGCTCGGCCAGCTCGGCGGCCATGCTCTCGGACAGGCGCAAAAGGGCCGCTTTCGATGCCGCGTACACGCCCATATCGGCCGGTCCAGCAAGCGCCGAGCGCGAGCCGATGAACACGATCGAGCCACCGCCGCCGCGCTTCATCACCGGCACCACGCCATGCACCAAGTTGAACGCTGAGCGAGCGTTCAAGTTCATCAGATAGTTCCAGTCGTCTTCGCTGGCTTCGTGCGTGACGCCCATGCGAAAGCCGCCGGCAATGTGGATCGCGGCATCGATGCGCGACACCGCCTGCTCCGTCGCATCGGCGAAGCTCTTGGCCTCGTCCAAGCGCGTGATGTCGGCTTGGTGGATGTGGCAGCGCTCGGGCGTAAGTCCAAGCTCGCTGCGCAAAAGAGCCAAGCGCTCGCGGTTGTGATCGGTGAGAACCAACGTTGCCCCCGCGTCGGCGAAGGCCTTCACAACGGCGCGGCCCAGTGCGCCCGCAGCGCCCGTGATCAAAACGACTTTGTCCTGAAACAGCATGGCTTCCCTCTGCTTGCCCTTAGCGGTTCGGGTGGTTGGCGACGGGCTTCTTACCCCAGTCGGAATCTACACAGTATCGCAGAAGCGTCAGGAAGTATTGCCGCACATCGGGGATCTCAAGCCCGCTTGCGGCCAGATCGCGGCGCGTGTGGCTGGTGTCGAACGCGGCCCCGTGGCTGAAGTACGGAACATAAATGCGCCCGGTTTCCAGGGCTTTTCTGCGCTTGCCGCGCAGCACAAAGCGAAGCAGCGGACGCACCCAGCGCTCATACACTTCGATGGGCATAAACAGCGGCTTGTACACACCAAAGACCTCGGCTGCGACGTCCATGGCGGCGCCGATTGTCGTCGAGCGCTCGGGCCCGGCGGCCAGGTGATACGTCTTGCCGACCGCGGCATCGAGCCGGCTCAGCGCGACGATGGCCTTGACCACGAAGTCCACCGGCACCAGATCGACGATGCCCGCACGCGACGCAGGCACCACGGGGATCAGGCCGCGGGCAAAGACCTTCAGCGGCCAGTACATCACCTTGAACGACGACGTGCGACCGCTGCTGCTGTCACCAACGACGATGCTGGGGCGATAGATCGTCACAGGCAAGGGCGGCTCGCTCGTGCTGCCGGACATCGCAGCGCGCACCAGCTTTTCTGCTTCGAACTTGGTCTGCTCGTACGTGTTGTGGAAGCCCTGCCCGCAGTCGAGATCGTCTTCCAAAATGCGACCGCCGCGATTGCCTGCGACGTATGCAGTGCCGATGTAGTGCAGCCGCGAAAAGCTGCCATGCTGCTGGGCGGCGCGACAAAGGCCCAGGATCTCGCGCGTGCCTTCGACATTGGTGACGCGCGCTTCGGCAAGCGGCAGATCGAAGCGCACAGTAGCGGCACCGTGATAGACCGCAGCAGTGCGCGCAGCGACGGCAGAAAACGTCACTGCATCCAGCCCCAGGTGCGGTCGCGTGATGTCGCCGGCCAAGGCAAAGACGCGGGCGCGGCGCGGATCGCTGGCCGGAAGCGGCGCCTCTTCATCCAGCAGCGCACGCAGGCGTGACTCGGCGAGCAGCGTGCGCTCTTCGGCCGTCACAGGATGTGGAGCCCCTGCGCGCTCGCCGCGCACCAAGCACAAGATGTCGTGCTCGGCGGGCAGCGACGCGATGAGCTGCCACAAGAGCTCACGCCCCAAGAAGCCAGTGGCCCCGGTCAAGAGCACAGCCGGTCGATGCGACGAAGCAACGGAATCCGCGACAGATCCAGACGAGGTCGAAGTCATGAGGGGCCGGAGTATATCGCCCCGCGCGAGCCGCAAACGCCTGGGCTGCGCACTCTGTGCAGAGAATTTCCCCTCGCCGGGGGGGTTTTGTTTATGCTCGCCAGAAACTGGGGCCGACCCTGGCCAGCAGTGGGCTTGCGAACTGGCTAGACGACCAGACGGTCCGACGGAAACAAGCCCCCAGCGAGCCCACGCCGCGGCCCATCGTTTTCGGAGAAGCACAGAGACCATGCACCACGACACGCACGCAGAATCCGCCAAGGCAACCCGCATCGAAAAAGACACGTTCGGCGATATCGCCGTGCCCGCCGATCGCTACTGGGGGGCGCAGACGCAGCGCTCGCTGCAAAACTTTCGCATCGGTGGCGAGCGCTTCCCGCGCGAGTTCATTTATTCGCTTGGCGTCGTGAAAAAAGCCGCGGCGCGCACCAATGTTCGCTTGGGCAAGCTCGACGGCAAGCTGCTGCCCGCAATCGAGCAGGCCGCGGATGAAGTCATCGCCGGCACGCTCGATGCGCACTTCCCGCTGGTGGTGTGGCAGACGGGTAGCGGCACCCAGACCAATATGAACGCCAACGAAGTGATCTCGAACCGCGCCATCGAGATCTTGGGTGGCACGATGGGCAGCAAAAAGCCCGTACACCCCAACGATCACATCAACATGTCGCAGTCGACAAACGATCATTTCCCGACGGCGATGCACGTCGCGATCGTCAATCGAGTCCACCATCGCCTGCTGCCAGCATTGGCCCAGCTTCACAAGGTGCTGGAAGAGAAAGCCGCGGCGTTTTCGCACATCATCAAGATCGGCCGCACGCACTTGATGGACGCGACGCCGCTTTCGCTGGGTCAGGAATTTGGCGGCTATGCGGCGCAGATCGCGTTTGCGGAAAAGACTGTGCGCGCCGCACTGCCCGGCATGTATGAGCTGGCAGCCGGTGGTACCGCCGTCGGCACCGGCCTAAACAGCCACCCCAAGTACGCCGAAGAAGTGGCCAAAGAGATCGCCGCGATCACCGGCCTGCCGTTTGTGACGGCGCCCAACAAGTTTGCCGCGCTGGCCGCGCACGATGCCGTCGTGACGCTGTCGGCTGCGCTGCGCACGACAGCGGTCGCGCTGTTCAAGATCGCAAGCGACATTCGTCTTTTGGGCAGTGGCCCGCGCTGTGGCTTGGCTGAGCTCTCGCTGCCGGAAAATGAGCCCGGCAGCTCGATCATGCCCGGCAAGGTCAACCCAACGCAGTGCGAAGCGATGACCATGCTGTGCGCGCAGGTCATCGGCAACGATGCCGCGGTGGCTTTCGCGGGAACGCAGGGCCACTTCGAGCTGAATGTCTTTAAGCCCCAGATGGTGTACGGCGCGCTGCAGTCGCTGCGCCTGCTCGCCGATGGCATCGACTCGTTCGTCGAGCACTGCGTGGTCGGCATCGTCGCCAACGAAGGACGGATCAAAGAGCTTCTGGGCCAGTCGCTGATGCTCGTGACCGCGCTGGCGCCGCGCATTGGATACGACATGGCGGCAAAGATCGCCAAGACCGCGCACAAGCAAGGCAAGACGCTGCGCGAGGTGACGATCGAGCTTGGCGCGCTCTCTGGTGAAGAATTCGATCAGGTCGTGCGCCCCGAAGACATGATCGATCCGCGTCCGTAAGCCCTGCCCCGCGATCTCTGAATTCGTCGCTGTCGCGCCCGCGCACCGACACTCGGTTTCACGCAAGGAATCCGCCATGCACTCGCAAAGTGAGGAGCTGCCCGCAGCAGCACCCGCCAGCACACGTCTGTCTGCCGTCGATGTCGCGCGCCGCGTCTTGGTACGCGTCGAGGCCGGCGCCTATGCCAGCTTGACCTTGTCAGGAGAGATGGATCGCGCTCGCCTCGACGAGAGCTCGCGCGGCCTGTGTACGGAGCTTGTCTATGGCAGCCTGCGCAAGCAGGCCGTTCTTGACGCGGCGCTCTTGCGCTTGGCACCGCGCGGCTTGGCGACGCTAGACCCGCAGGTGCGCGTGCTTTTGCGCTTGGGTGCATATCAGCTTTTGTTTACGCGCGTGCCCAAGCCGCGCGCCGTCAATCAGGTGGTGACGGCGCTGCGCACGCTGCGGGGTCCAGGGCTGGCGGGCTTTGCTAATGCACTCTTGCGCCGCTTGTCACGTGAAGGGCTGCCGCCGACACCACCTTTGCCGGCCGATGCCACAGACGATCAGATCTGTGCCGCGCTGGTCGCGCAGCATGGCCTGCCGGCATTTCTGATCGCGGACCTGCTTGCGCTGCTCGGGCGCGATGGAGCCGAGGCGCTGTGTGCATCGCTGGAAGCGCCGGCCCCCACATGGCTGCGCTTGAATTCGCTGCGTGGCACCTTCGAGGAAGCGCGGGCCGCCCTGCTGCGCGAAGGCGTAGCGCTCTTCGAAAAAGCGGACAGTCCCGACGAGAATCCCAGCGCGCTCGCTGAGGATGCCGTCCTTTCTGGGCTGCCCGAAGCCGTGCGCTTGCGATCCGGCTATCCATTTTCTGGCAGCGCCTATGCCGAGGGCTGGTTCACAGCGCAAGATCTGGGGGCACAGCTTGTCGCACGCTTGCTGCTTTCCGATAGCGATGGCAGCCCGCTGACCCTGCCCGAGGGTCCGCTGCTGGATGCGTGCTGCGGCACGGGAGGGAAAGCCACGCACCTTGCCGCGCTGCTTGCGGCGCGTGGCGAAGCGCGAGCGATCGATGCCGCCGACCGATCGCTGCGCAAGCTGGATCTGTGTCGCGAGCACATCCATCGCCTGCGCTGTCGCGACGTGCGACCGCTGCAGCTTGATCTGTTGCGCGCCGACGCGCTGGCCGACGCGCTGCGCCCACGCTATGCCGCGATCTTGCTCGATGCCCCGTGCAGCGGAAGCGGTGTCTTGCGCCGCCATCCAGAAGCGCGCACGCGCCTGCAAGAGCCCGATGTCAAAGTGCTGGCCCAGACTCAGCGCCGCATGTTGAGCGGGCTTCTGCCCTATCTTTCCGTGGGCGGAGTGCTGGTCTATGCGGTGTGCAGTCCGCTGCGCGAAGAAGGTCCGGCGGTGCTGGCCGATGTGCTGAGCGCCCATCCCGAGCTATCGCTGCTGCCGCCGCGCTTGACGCAGGCACCGTGGAGCCAGGTCTATCGCGCGCAGCCAGACGGTCTTTACACTTGGCCGCACGCGCACAATGCGGACAGCTTCTACGCGATTCGCCTCACGCGCACGCGCTGAGGAGCGTGGTCACTTGATGGGCCATCACGTATGACGCGCTGCGTGATCTCGGCTGCGACATGCATCGGCGCACCCGATGCGGCGTGTCTTTCGAGATCGCTGTTGCTTGCCCCCGCCACGAGATGTTAGCGATGGGGTCATGGCCAAATACACACCTGAGAAGTACATCTGGCTCGACGGAAAACTCGTGCCATGGAACGACGCAACGGTGCACGTGCTGACCCACACGCTGCACTATGGGGTTGGCGTGTTTGAAGGCGTTCGCGCCTATGAACAGCCCACGGGTGGAGGCGTATTTCGCTTGCCCGAGCACGTCGATCGCCTGCTGATGTCGGCACGCATGTGCCTGATCGACTCACCGTATAGTCGTGACCAGCTTATCCAGGCCTGCGTCGAGACGCTGCGTGAAAACGGCCTGCGCGGTGCTTATCTGCGACCGCTCATGTTCCTGGGGGATGGCGCGATGGGTCTGGGCGCGACCGAGATGCCGGTGCGCGTCGCGATCTCGACCTATGTCTGGGGCACCTATCTTGGCGACGACGGTGTACGCAGCGGCATCCGCGCCAAGGTCTCGTCGTTCGCGCGAGCCAGTCAACAATCGAGCTTGCTCAAAGCCAAGATCTGCGGGCAGTACGTGAACTCGGTGCTTGCCAAGCGCGAAGTCGTCCGGGGCGGCTATGACGAAGCCATCCTGCTCGACTCGACGGGACAAGTGGCCGAGGCATCTGGCGAAAACATCTTTGCCGTGATCCGCGGTCAGCTGCTCACGCCGCCGCTTTCGGGCGCCATCCTCGATGGCATCACGCGCGACAGCGTGCTGACCCTGGCGCGCGATCTGGGCATTCCAGCCGACGAACGACCGCTCAGCCGCGATCAGCTGTACATGGCCGACGAGGTCTTTTTGACCGGCACCGCAGCCGAGATCACCCCGGTGCGCGAGATCGACGATCGCATGATCGGCAGCGGCCGACCCGGCCCGATCACGCAGAAGCTGCAAGCCACGTTTCACGACGCGGTGCGCGGCCGCTTGCCGCAGTACCAGCGCTGGATCACCCCGGTCTAGCTCGCCCGTGCCTCGCTCGTTCTCGCTGTGCCCTCGACGTCCTCGATGTTGCCCCACTCGCCCAACCCAGCAGGCATCCTAGCCACGGCTGTCCGCGGTGTGTTTTTTGGGCTGTGCGCGGGCCTGCTGCTTGGAATCGGCGACGTCGCGCTGTCCGCTTCAGCGCTGCGCACGCAGTTCGAAGACGCGTCTGGCCTTTGGGTCTTTTCCGCACGACAGGCCGTCTTACCGCTCGGTCCTGCGGCGCTCCTTGGGCTGCTTCTGACCGTGTTGATCGCGCTCTTCCATCGGCTGGCCGAGCGCAACGCCAAAGGTCGCGCTGGCCCCAGCGAGATCTGGCTGGCCCGCTATGTCGCTCTGGCATCGCTGCCGGGCCTGATCTGGCTGGCTGTCCACGCGTTTTCTGGACCGCGGGCGCAGAAGATTCCGGCACGAACACTGCTGCAGGGACTTCTGGTGTTGCTCGGCTGGGTCGCACTTAGAAAGCTGGTTTCCTTTTTGGCGCAGCGACGGGGAACGTGCCAGATCAGCCTGGCCTTGGTGGCGCTTGCGCTGTGTGCAGGCTGTCTGGTTTCCGACCGCTTGATCCTTTCGCGGCTGTATCCCTGGTTTCATCAAGCGCTAGAGCTCTGCGCGTTTTTGTGCGCGCTGTTCGTGCCATTCGCCCTGATGCCACGCGGCCTGGGCGCATCGCTGCCAGCGAGTGCTGCCCTGTGGCTCGCGCAGCATCGCCGCGTGCGCCTGTGGTGCGGGATCTTGCTGCCGCTTCTGCTTGTGCCGCTGTCCGTCCGCCTCAGCCTGTGGGCTCTGTATCGCCTGCATCGCGCCAGCGTGCTGCGCAGCCATGTCCTCGAATACACGACCATCGCGGCGACGCTAATGCGCCCATATGCCGCGCTGCGCAGCGTGGAAAAACAGCGCCGACAGCGAGCGCGCATCGTCGCTCCGTTGCCGGAGGCAGCCGCAGCCATCGATCCCAGCGAAGCGCACGTGGTACCGCCCGTCTATCGCGGGCCGCGCTTTTCGGGCCGCGATGTGGTGGTGATCACCGTCGATGCCTTGCGTCACGATCGCCTGCGCTTGATGCCGACGGTGCAGGCGCTATCTGCCCGCGGCATTGTGTTTTCGCGCGCCTATACCCAGGTGCCACATACATCGTTTGCGCTGGCTACGCTGCTCACCGGAAAGCCGGTCTATGCGCTGCTGACGCTGGGCCAAGATGCCGGCAGCCACGAGACACTGCCGCTTTTCCTGCGCCGCTTTCGCTACAAGACCGCCGCGTTCTATCCACCTTCGGTGTTCTACATCGAACACGATCGCTTAAAGAGCTTGGAAGAAAGCGCGTACGGCTTCGAGTACGTCAAGTACGAATACCTCGACGGCCACCGTCGAACCGATCAGGTCCTGACCTTTCTTGAGAGCGAGAAGCCCGAGCGCGCCTTTGTCTGGGTTCACTATCTGGAGCCACACGAGCCGTATGAGCGGCACGCCGATCTGCCGCTTGGCCCTGCGCACACGCCGCTGCCCGACCACGCCAGCGACAGCCAGCGTTATGACGGCGAGATCGCCTATGTCGATCGCGAGATCGGCCGCTTGATCACATACCTGCAGGCCAAACGCCCTGGTGCGTTGGTGATCTTGGCCGCTGATCACGGCGAGGAATTCAGCGAGCACGGCGGTCGCTATCACGGCACCACGCTGTACGAAGAGCTGGTTCATATTCCGCTCATTCTGTCGACGGTTCCTGAGCCAGCCGCGCCAGGCGCCACGTCGGGAGCTGAAGCGACCACAGCCCGTGATCTGCGCCTTTCGCCACAGACCTACAACACTCCAGTTGGCCTTCTGGATGTGGCACCCACGCTACTCGGTCTTCTTGATATCGAGCGTTCGGCGCGCATGCGCGGTCGCGATCTGTCGCCGTGGATTCTGACTGGCACACCGACGCTGCCCGTGGTTCCCGTGTTTGCCGAGATCGGCCGCAAAAAGATGGTCGTGCTGGGAGACGACAAGCTGATCTGCGACCTTTCGACCGATGCCTGTCAGCTGTTTCAGCTGCAGCATGATCCGGGCGAGCGGCGCAATGTCCTGGGCCTGCGCGCCGATGTCGCGGCGCGTCTGCGCGCGATCCTCAACCGCTCGCTGGCTGAAGCGCAGCGCTATGAAGCGCAGCCCGATGTGTCGAGCGCTCCGACGAAAAGCCCGGTGGCAGCGATCGACCCGCAGATCGTGGCACGGGCCCAGCTTGGCGATCGATCGGTGCTGCCTGCGCTGCTCGCGGCAATCGAAGGCCCAAAGGACGATGCCGCGACCTCTCGTCTGCTCTTGGGTCTGCTCGGTTCGCTGCTCGCGACCCGCTTGCCTCCTGACGAACCGGATGCAGCCGATCCCTTGGCCAGCCTAGCCACTTCGCAGGCGTTGCAAAGCCTGCAGAGTGCGCAGCAGGCCGCTGAAGCAGCCGGTGATTCCGTCGCTGTGCGCTGGGCAGCCGTGGCCCGTCTGCGCCTGTCGGCAGCCGTGCCAAAGACGCCCGAGAACAGTACGCCGGATGCGATGTCCGCTCTGCCGCAGCTACGCGCGCTGCTTTTTGATCCCGCGGCCGATTCGGATCAGCGACTGTGCGCGGCGCTGGCCCTGGCTGCGCTGCCACGCTGTCGTTCGCGCGAACCCAACATACAAGCGTCCCCGCCTGAGCCAGACTGCGTGGCGCTGTGGCTGCAAAGCCAGGTGCTGCCGGCCGCCTTGGCCATGCAAGACGCCGACCGCGTGCGACCGCTGATTGATCGTTTGGGCAAAAGTCGCGATCCGCGCGTGCTGCCGATCCTCGTCGAGCAGCTTGAAAATGTTCTCAGTCGCGCCGACCTGGTGCGCGCACTGGGCGATCTAGGACACGAAGGCGCGATTCCGGCCTTGCGCGAGCGGCTGCTCAGCGATCCTTACGTTCATGTGCGCGCTGCCGCCGCCACGGCCTTGGGCTCGCTCATCGCGCGCTCGGATCGCGCCAGGCAAGCTTTGACCGCCGCCCAACGCAGCGAGCGCGAGCCCGCGGTTCGCTCAGCCATTGCGGCCGCTCTAGACAACCCGACCACAACACATCCATAGGCCAACGATCCGCCGATGTTAGCCGTTGTGTGGGCATGACTCGACGGGAAAAGCGCCGTTTCGGGCTCTGCGCTATGCGACGACGCGCAGCTTGACTGCCTGTGGCGCGCGGAACGCCGGCTGCAGCACAGCCCCCTCGTTCTCGACGGTCGCAGCCAGATCATAGTCGGCGCTGCCGGTGACCCGCGCTTGCACCAAGTCGCCGGGCCGCAGCACGAGATCGGCGGCGTCTTCGCCCAACGACAGGAACACGCGGCCGTCAATCTCGGGGGCTTGCCCAGCGTGGCGACCGACCAGGACGAACTCGCTCTCGTCGGACTCGCCTTCGACCAGCACGTCGATCAGCCTGCCGCGACGCGCCTTTTGGTGCTTCTTGCTGATCTGCCGCTGGATGCGCAAAAGCTCGCGGCGGCGACGCTCGGCTTCCTTCGCCGGCACCGTCTCAGCCAGTGCGGCCGACGGCGTGCCGTCTTCGTGCGAGTAACAAAACACGCCGACATGATCGAACTCAGCCTGCCGCACCAAGTCGCACAGAGCCGCAAAGGCCTGCTCGGTCTCGCCAGGGTGTCCGACGATAAACGTCGTGCGCAGGACGATGCCTGGCACCCGCTCGCGCGCCCGCTCGACGAGCTTCCACACGGTCTTGCCGACGTGCCCACGCCGCATCCACTTGAGCACGCGATCGTCGGCGTGCTGCAGCGGTACATCCAGGTACTTAACGACACGCGGAGCGCTGGCCATGACATCCAAAAGCTCGTCGGTCACTGCCGTTGGATACGCGTAGTGCAGGCGAATCCAGCGCAACGAGTCAGCAGACTTTGCAGCACGCGGCGCAGGCGGCTCACCGATGCGGCGCAGCAGGCTCGCCAGACGCGGTCGATCCGCCTCGTCGCCATCGAAGGAAAGATCGGTGCCGTACGTCGTCAGATCCTGCGCCACCAGGTTGATCTCGACAACACCCTGCTGCGACAAGCGCTCGACTTCGAGCGCGATCGAATCAGGCGTACGGCTGCGCTGCGGTCCGCGCAGCTTGGGAATGATGCAGAAACCACAGGGGCGATCGCAGCCTTCGGCGATCTTGACGTAGCGCGAAAACGCATGCTGCGACGCAGGGCGCGGCGCATCGTGATCATAGATGTAGCTCGGCGTCGCAGCGACATCGACCTGGCTGTGTTTTCCCACAATCGCTTGCGTGATCTTTTCGACATCGCCCGAGCCAAGGATGTGATCGATCTCGGGGATCTCGCGGGCGAGCTCCTCGGGATAGCGCTGGGTCAAGCAGCCGGTGACGATCAGGCGCTGGCAGCGGCCCGCGGTCTTCCACTGGGCCATTTCCAAGATCGTGTCGATCGACTCTTCCTTGGCGGCGTTGATGAACCCGCAGGTGTTGACGACAATGACATCGGCTTGATCGGGCTCGCTGGCGACTTGGCAGCCGCCGTGTTGCGACAAGCCCAGCATGACTTCGGTGTCGACGCGGTTCTTGGGACAGCCCAGCGAAACAAAGAACACCGATGGGTCTGCAGGTGGCGCGTGCTGCACGACTGCGCCTTGCTGCTTGCCAAGCGGCCCGGCTGACTTCGCTGTGGTTTTCGACGGAGATCGCGTGTTTTTTTTCGTCGCAGACGGGGACACGGGCGCAGCATGCGGGGCTGACCGTCGGCTGTCAAGCGCTGCGCTTGCTTCTGAACCTGGCTTTCATCACGCTGCAGACATGCTCGCTCTGTGGATCACGTCCGCTGCTTCTGCCCATGGCTCAGCCGATGCAACCAACGATGCCGCGCTCTCGGCTGGACCGCGCCTGCGCGTCGCGGATGTGCCCGATCTGCCGCCGCGCCGCGATGAAGTCCGGGTCGGGGTACGCTTGGCCGGCATCTGCCGCACGGATCTAGAGCTTGTGCGCGGCTACGCCGGCTTCGACGGCATCCCTGGACACGAGTTTGTCGGCACCGTCCTTGATCCCGACAGTCCACTTCAGGGTCGGCGTGTCGTCGGAGAGATCAACGTCGGCTGCGGCTGCTGCCCGCTGTGCCATGCCAGTCAGGAACGCCACTGCCCAGCCCGCACGGTGCTCGGCATCGTCGGACGCGCGGGCGCCTTCGCCCAGGCCTTGAGCCTGCCTTCGCGCAACCTGCTGCCCGTGCCCGATGGCGTCAGCGATGAACAGGCGGTGTTTTGCGAGCCCTTGGCTGCGGCCCTTGCTCTGTTTGAAGGTCAGCACATCGCGCCTGGGACACAGGTCTTGGTCATCGGCGACGGCAAGCTGGGTCTTTTGGTGGCGCAGGTGGCGGCACATATGGGGGCCAAAACGACGCTGCTCGGTCGCCATACGCGCAAGCTACAGCACGCGGCGCGCTGGGGCGTGGACGCGCTGCAAAGCGAGAACAGCGCAACGGGCGGCCCCCGCTTTCCGGTGGTCGTCGAGTGCTCGGGTACTCCGCTTGGCCTGACCCAGGCGCTGCAGCACACGGCCCCGCGCGGCACGCTGCTTCTCAAGAGCACCTATGCCCCGATGCAAGAGCCGCAGCTTGACTGGGCCCGCGTGGTCGTCGACGAGATCCGCGTACAAGGCAGCCGCTGCGGCCGCTTCGCCCCGGCTTTGCAGCTCTTGTCCCGTCGAGCCATCGAGGTTGACTGCCTGGTCGACGGCTGTCTGCCGCTTTCACAAGGGGTCGCAGCCTTCGCGCAGGCCAGCGAGCGCGGCGCGCTGAAAGTGCTCTTGCGGCCCGACAACCTGTCCGCTGGCTAAGCCTGGTTCGCGTCTACGCGCTGCCGTCGGCCGCCGCCGAGAGGAAGCGTTGCTATGGCGGGCTGGGTCGTGATAGGGTCGCGAGCAACCGTCAAGGAGATTCTATGTCGGCAACACCCGGTCCTTATGAGCAGACGGTTGCTCTGATTGAGCGGCTTCTGGGGCTCTCTGCTGTGCATCGTGAGTCTGAGCGCGGTCTATACATCGACCGCGGTCTGTACGTCATCAAGCAGGGCTCGTCGTATGTGATGATCTCGGTCCTGCGCTCTGGCCCCATCGGCGATCAGGTGCTGGTGCGTGTGACGGCGCAGGTCGTCGCGGGCGTCCGCGCAGAAGGCGCGCTCCTGCGTCAGCTGATGATCCTAAATGGCAAGCTGCGCTTCGGCGCCTTCGCCTACGAGCCGCACGGCGAGCTGATCTTGTTCCAGCACACCCTGCTCGGCGGCGCCTCGCTGAATGACAACGAGGTCCTCGCGGCTGTGCATGATGTGGCCCTGGTCGCCGATCGCTACGACGATCACATCGTCGCGCGCTATGGCGGTCGCCGCATGCAAGACGTGCTAGAGGAGTCCGCGTGGGCGCGCATGCTGCACATCGATCACCAGGACAGCATGCCGGTGCTCGATGACACCGAAGAGGTCGCACTGCGCAGCACGCCCGCCTCAGGTTCGGCCGGCAAGTCGGGTCCCAAGTCGGGTCCCAAGCCGCACCCTGAAAGTGGCGGGCACGGCAAGAAGCATCACTAGCGCCGCCTCTGTTTTGTGATCGTGGGCGCAGTGAAGCGCTCGGATCATTCGCTTTCGCCCCCTTGCCCTTCGCTGTGGAGAGAATCCCCATGTCGCTGCCGCTTATGCATGGCGCTCGCAACAACATCACGGATGCAATTGGTGGCACTCCGATCGTCCGCTTGAACAAGGTGGCGGCGCACGTAAAGAGCACGATCTACGTCAAGTGCGAGTATCTGAATCCCGGCGGATCGATGAAGGACCGCGTCGCGCTCAACATCATCCGAGATGCCGAGCGCCGCGGCCTTTTGACACCCAACAGCACCATCATCGAAGCCACGTCGGGCAACACGGGCGCTGGCTTGGCCATGGTCGGCGCGCTGCGCGGATACAAGTGCGTCTTCGTCATGCCCGACAAGATGTCGAACGAGAAGATCGCCAACCTGCGTGCGCTGGGCGCCAAGGTCGTCTTGTGCCCAACCGCCGTCGACCCCGACGATCCACGCAGCTATTACGAAGTCACCAAGCGCCTGGTGCAAGAGACGCCGAACTCGTTCCACGCGAACCAGTATCACAACCCCGCCAACCCCGAAGCACACTACCTGTCGACGGCGCCCGAGATCTGGGAACAGACACAAGGCGGCTTCGATGCGTTCTGCGCCGGCATGGGTACCGGCGGCACGATCAGCGGCTGCGGACGCTATTTCAAAGAGAAGAACCCCAAGATCCGCATCGTCGGCGTCGATCCCATCGGCTCGCTCTATTACGAGTACGTAAAGACGGGCCGCATGACCAAGCCGTTTTCGTACTATGTCGAAGGCATCGGCGAAGACTT
>CAZKOY010000143.1:0-14002 GCA_964554495.1 uncultured Myxococcales bacterium | reverse complement strand
TATCGGCCCGCGCCTCCGGCCAATCCGGGCATGGGACAGCCGCCTCCCGCTTATCGGCCCGCGCCGCAGCCGCCAGCCGCTCAGCCCCCGGCTTATCGTCCTCCGACGGCCCCGGCGGGCGGCGGCGGCGGCTACATGGGTGCCCCACCGCCTCGAGCAGGCGGCGCCCCGGCAGGAACCCCCGTCCGCGCTGGGGGCAACGGCCTGTAGGCCGCATCGATCACCGTCCCTGAGGCTGCATTCCTCCCTTGCGCAGTCCCTTGTCCCTTACCAAGCTTGAACCCGCCGCGGCCTAGACCGGAATGGTCATCAGGTGGGCGACAGCTTCCTCTTCACTCAGAAACACAGCCATGTTTGGCTCGCCGCGCTCGCGGGCCATGCGCAGCACCTGCAGGCGCCCCACGGCCGAGGCCACCAGCGTGGCATGGATGGGAAAAAGCTCGCGCAGGTCTCGTCGCAGCAGCTGCGCCTTGGCCTCGACAGAGGGTGAGTTGCTGCCTGGCACCAGCCGCAGGTCGGTGAGAAGCCGCTGCCCGCGCAGCGGGCGTAGCTTGGCCAAGGCATCCCGATGCGTTTCATCCGTCAGGGCCAAATCCAGGGACAGCGCCTGCCGACGGATGATCACCAGTTTCCGCGCGCCATCGTGCTCGATAACGAAGAGCGGATTTCCAAACACGCGCTGCATGACTTCCGTGTTCCGAGTAGGGGCGCGCAAGCCGGTAAGTCGCCCAGCCTAGCCTACCGTCGTGGGCAATTTGGGCCCCGTCGAGCCAGGTGGCCTATGAAAGCTGCGCCACCACCAGTGTGATGTCGTCCTTGCGCGGGGCGTTGCCGTAAAACTGCGCGGCGCCAGCCATCAGCGTGTCGCGCATCTGCGTCGGCCCCTGGTCACCGGCCTGGCGGATGGCGTTGCGCAGACGCTTCTCGCCGTACTCTTCGCCCGTGGGGCTCTCGCACTCGATCAGGCCGTCGGTATAGAACACCAGCCGATCCCCAGAACGAAGCGGCTGCGTTGACTCGGCAAACGTCGAATCGGGAATGTCGCCCAGGCGATTGCCGCGCGACATAAGGACTGTGATCTCGCTTTCGCCCTGTTGCAGCGTGCTGGGATGCCGATATAGGTACGGAAAGTTGTGGCCGGCGTTGGCGTACGTGATTGAGCGGGCCCGCGTGTCGATGACGCAGGCGAAGCAGGTCATGACAAAGCGGCGACGCGCGCTCTCATAGATGGCGCGGTTCATCAGCTCCAAGATGCGGGCCGCCGTCAGTCGCGGACCTTCGAGAGCGCGACCGACGTCGCAGGCCGCTTTGGCCGCTGCGGTGATCATGGCAGCCGGCACGCCATGGCCGGTGACGTCGCCGATAATCACCAGAATGCGGCCGTCGACGATGTCGTGTACCGCCCACCAGTCGCCGCCGCACTGCGTGGCTGGCTGAAAGTGGCCGGCCACTTTCAGAGGCCCGCGTTCCAGAAGCTCCGTCGGTGGCACCAGCGTCTCTTGGATCGTCCGCGCCAGCTCTAGCTCTTTTTCCAAGACGGCCTTGGCCGCGGTCTCGTCGAGCAGAGCCTTGAGGCGGTCGGCCATGTAGTTGAAGTTGTCGGCGAGCAGGCCGATCTCATCCTTGGAATCAACGGCGACGCGGGCATCCATCTGACCGCCTGCGATCTGCGACGCTCCCAGGGCCAGAAGCTTGATCGGTCGGGCAATGCGCAGCCCCTGGAATACTGCCAGCCCAGCCCCGACGAGCAGGAACACCAGACCGAGGAGCGCAATCTGCACGCCATAGGCCTGCACGTCGGCGTTCTTCTTGGCCTCGATTTCGTCTAGTTGGTGCTGCAGCGACGCCATGCTGTAGATCACAACCAGCGTGCCGAACTTCTTGCCCGAGGCCACAACGGGACGAGCGAACACCTTGCGGCGCTCTTTTTCCTTGCTGCCCTTGGCCTCGGCCTCGATCTCTTTGGTGAGTGGCTTGGTGATCTTGGCCATCTCGGGCCCGAGCGTCGGGTCGACTTCAGCGACGGGCTGGCCTTCTTTCACGCGCGAGTCGCTGTGCGCCGCAATAAGGCCGTTATCGGTGATGACGTACAGCGCGACGATGTCGCGGTCGATCTTGGCGGCCTGCGGCACGAAGTTCTGCAGGCTGCTGTAGTCGGTCTGCATCAGCGCGGTGCGAGCGCTCTCAGCGACGGTAAGCGTCTGCGTCTCGGCACGCGTCTCAAGAGCCGAGTTGTACGCCGCGGACAAGCGCTCAGCCGCCTCGTCAAAGGTTCGGCGACTGTAGTAAATGCTGGTCGATCCAAGCAGCCCGACGATAAGCAAGATGAGAATCAGACTCGTCAGAATCATCTTCAGACTGATTGAAAGTCGGGAGCCCATTTATTCAAGGTATCGCAGGCTTGTTCTCCCGGTCAATCGCCGCTAGGATGACCCTATGCACCCAGCTCTGGAGCGCTTCATCCAGCAGTTTAAGGCGCAGGCAGACGTCATCATCGACAGCTGGTTCATCTGCGACAGCGAACGCAACATCGTCGAGTACAACCGCGCGTTCTTCGCCATGTTTCCCCGCTCGGAGGCGCGCAACCTAAAGAGCCGCAAGTGCCACGAAGTGCTGCGCCTGGGGATCTGCCAAGGCTCGTGCATCGCGCAGCAGTGTTGGCGCGACCAGCGGCACGTGCGCTTGGACGAGATCGACGGCAAGCCGCTGGGTCAGGCCGAAGATGCGCCGACGCGACGGTATGTGCTCTCGGCGATCCCGATCCTCGACGAGAACGGGAATCCTGTCGGTGCGCTGGAAATTCAGCGCGACGTTACCGACGAAGCGCAAGTGCAGGACAAGTATCGCAAGATGCTCGACAACGAAGCACGCGAGCGCGAGCGCCTAGCTGGCCAGATCCGCACCCGCACGCGTGAGCTTATCGAGACCAATCAGCTCCTTCTGAAAGTGCAGAAAGAGCTGATGAGCCACAAAAAAGGCATGGCGCTGTAGCAGCAGGCGCACGGCTTCAGCGAGGGGGCGCTATGGCGAATTCGCGCGGCCGGAGTCGGGGACCCACCCCATCCGACGGGCAGCAGGGCAGCAACAGAGGGAGTTTGCGGGTCGAAAACGCGCCCGAGTCACGGCGCCCAGCCCGGCTGGGCCTATTCTTGCTGGCTGGACTCGCGGCAGGCTGTCCGACGGCGATGGTGACGCCTCCGGCGGATCCACCGACGGGCCCAGCGCAAACGACGGCACAGACGACGACACAGAACTCAGCACAAAGCCCTGAGAGTGTCCGCGATCTGGTGCTGGGTATGCAGGCCATGCTGGCACCAGAAGGCACGGCGCCAGCCCGCAGCACACCCGCTGCTCTTCCGTCGAGCGGCAACACACAGGCCGCGCGTCTGGCCAACCTGTCTGGGCTGGTCATGACGACGTATCAAGTGTTGTCGTCGCGCCCCTTGCGTGGGCACCGCGATGCCGTAAACACCGCGGCATTTTCCCCCGACGGGCGAAGCGTCGTGACAGCCAGCGCCGACGTATCGGTCCGCGTGTTTGATGCAACGACGGGAAGCGAGCGCCTGCGCCTAAATGGTCACGCGGCCAGCGTCAACAGCGCTGCCTATTCTCCCGATGGTAAGCGGATCGTCACAGCCAGCGCTGACCACACCGTCCGCCTGTGGGCCGCCGATAGCGGGCGACTCTTGCATGTGCTCAACGGCCACAATGGCAGCGTCAACGCTGCTGTGTATTCGCCCGATGGCTCGAAGCTGCTTTCGGGCAGCGCCGATCAGACGGCGCGCATCTGGCCCGCTCAAGCGGTCAATGCCGGCGAGCCAATGACCTCGACGCTGACGTTAAAAGGCCACAGCGGTGGCATCAATGGCGTCGCCTTTTCGCCCGACGGGCTACGCGTAGCCACTGCCAGCGAAGACAAGACGGTCCGCATCAGCGACAGCGAAACCGGCCGCGTCCTGGTCACGCTGAACGGCCACACCGCCGGAGTCAGCGCCGTGGCTTTTTCTCCCGACGGGAAGCAGATCGTGACATCCAGCGCCGATCAGACCGCCATCGTGTGGAACAGCAACGATGGGCACGAAGTGGCCACGCTCAAAGGGCACAGCGCCTGGGTCTATGCCGCAACCTTTTCCACCGACGGAAAATACGTACTGACAGCCAGCGAAGACGGCACGGCACGGCTGTGGGAAATCGCCAGCAGCCGCGAGCTAGCCCGCTATACCGGACACAGCGCCGGCATCCTCAGCGCCAACTTTTCCCCCGACGGGTCGCTGCTGGTGACCGGTGGCTTGGATGGCACAGCGCGCGTGCGCTACACGCAGCGCGGCAACTCCTTGACCCTTCTCGCCGGGCATGAAAACAGCGTCTTTTCCGTCGCGTTTTCTGCCGATGGCAGCCGCGCCGCCAGCGCCAGCCTAGACGAGCGCGCGGCTATCTGGGATACGGCGACCGGCAGTCGCTTGCGCGTGCTATCCGGCCATACTGCAGGCGTCAACGCCATCGCCTTTTCCCCGAACGGTCAGCAGATCGCCACCGGCAGCGATGACAAGAGCGCCCGCCTGTGGGATGCCGGAAGCGGTCAGCAGATCGCCACCCTGCCCCACGGCGGCTGGGTGAACTCTGTGGCATTTTCCGCCGACGGCAAGCGCCTTCTTACCGGCTGCGGCGACTATGCCGCCCGCATCTGGGATTTGAGCAGCAGCCCACCCAACCCGCTGCTGGTGCTCAAAGGCCACCGAGGCAATATTCGCGAGGCCGCGTATTCGCGTGATGGGCGCTATGTTGCGACGGCAAGCGACGATGGAACAGCGCGCATCTGGGACGTCCAGACCGGGCAGACGCAGCAGGTGCTAAGCGGTCACCAGAGCCGCGTGCGCTCGGTCTCGTTCTCGCCCGACGGCAAGGTCCTAGCGACCAGCAGCGATGATTCCACGGCCCGGCTGTGGACCTGGGACGCGCAGGGTGCTCGTACGCTGTACGTGCTGCGCGGCCATACCCAGCGCGTGCGCTCGATCACCTTTTCCCCCGCTGGCGACCTGCTTGCGACGGCCAGCGAAGACGGCAGCGCCCGCCTGTGGTCAGCGGCCGATGGCAAAGAGCTTGCCGTCCTGCGCGGACATGAAGCCGGCGTATGGGATGTCGCGTTTTCTCCCGACGGCAAGTGGCTGCTGACCGCCGGAGAGGACTATACATCGGTACTGCACCCGGCGACGCGCGCAGGCTTCCGTGAGTTTGCCTGTCGCGTCCTGCGCAACCTGGGCCCCAGCCGCGAGATGAGCGCAGCGCAGCAGATCGAGCTTTTGCGCTCTTGCACACAAGAACCCAGCGCTCCCGCCGCCAACTGATCCCCGCTCCTGACCGCCCTCGCCTCGTCGAGGGCCGACCTTCTGCGCATCTCCTCTTTGTCCACGCACTCTCTGACACAGCTTGGCGACGGCCAACGATTCTTCTTCGCGTCTCACAAATGCCCTGTTGACCCTCCAACCAGGCTGCAGTAAGCGGGGGCCACGCGTCGCGCAAGCGATGCCGCACGCCACAACCCCGACAGGCCGAAAGAAGAGTCCCATGTCTCCCGAAAATCCCTCGCCGCGACGGAGCCTGCGCAGCCCAGCAGGCCGGCTTTTGTCTTTTCACCACCTGCTTCCCGGTAGCCTGGCCCTTTTCCTGTGGGCTGGCTGCGGTGAGCCCCTGCCCGAGCCACCGATCGTCGACACCACGCCCTATGTGCGCGTGCATTATCGAATCGCGGGCGGCGGCGATGCGCGAAGCTGGGGCCTGCACTTCTTCGGCGCCGGCAGCAAGTCCCCCGAGTGGGGCAACCCCGCGCGCCTTGACAAGAGCGACGCATTTGGCGCCTATGCCGACATCCGCGTCGAGAAAATCGCCGACAGTGAAGACGCCTGGCTGGGTCTGATTCCGGTGCAGTGCAGCGCTGGTAGCTGCAAAAAGGACGTCGAGACCAGCGTCCGCTATGTCGATCTGCATCGCGACGCCAAGACGCCCACCATTGCTGAGTGCTGGATCACCCAAGGGCAGGCCGTGCAGATCAAGCCGCCAACCTCGACGGGGCCGGCTTACAAGATCAGCCGCCCCAAGGACTTCATCGACCTGGGCGACGGGCGCGTTCGCTTGATGTTCCGTGTCGCGTCTGGATCAACCGGCGTCGTCAAGTACGGTAGCCGAGCCGACCTTCTGGATCAGCAAGTGGCCTGGCAGAACGTCGACGACATCAACAAAAACGGCCTGCTGCTTTCGGGACTGCGCCCTGGCAGCCCGACGTACTACCAGATCAGCACCTCGTATGCTGGCGAGCGCGATCAGTCGAGCGTTCTCAGCCTCACTCCTATTTCTTTTGTTCCGCTTTCAGGTCGCGCGGACTATGCGACCTGGGGGAAAAAAGGAATCATGTATCAACTGATCGTGCGCACCTTTGCCGACGGAGGAACGCCCAAGAGCGTAACCGACCCGACCCAGGAAAGCGGAATCGACCCGGCCCAGAAAGACGGAATCGGCGACTTGATCGGCCTGCGCCAGGCTCTGCCCTATCTGAAAGACATGGGAATCGCCGCCATCTGGATGACGCCGGTTTTCCGCGCCAAGAGCTATCACGGCTATGACACGACAGACTTCTTTGACATCGATCCCGAGGTTGGCAGCAAAAAGGACTTTACCGATCTGACTGCAGCAGCGCATGCCGCGGGGATCCAAATCATCCTGGATCTGGTGCAGAACCACGTCGCAGACGTCAATCCGTGGTTCCTGGCCGCCATCAATCCCAAGGATCCCAACCATGCCAAGTACCGCGACTGGTTCGTCTGGTCTGACGAGTACTCAAATATGTACACAGACAAGCACCCGTGGGACAGCGGTGCGGTGATCTGGGCCTGCAAGAACTACGCTTGCTACCACCAGATCTTTAGTACGTCGATGCCTGAGCTGAACTTTCGCAATCCCGAAGTCCGCGCCGAGATGAAGCGCATCGCGCAGTTCTGGATTGGGCTCGGTGCCGACGGATTCCGTCTGGATGCGTCCAAGCATATCGATCAGTTCGATGACAACAACGGAATCTCACTGGATCGCCATGGCACACATGTCTGGTGGCAGGAATTCAATCATCACGTCAAAAAAGGAATCGTGCGCGATCCCGGTGCCGCAACGGTGTTGCTGACCGGCGAAAACCGCTGGGACGATCCCGGACTGGCTAAGAATATGGTCGCGTATGGCGGCGATATGGACAGCCAGTTTGACTTCCCATTTCGTTCCGTACTGTCCGGTTTCCTGTCCGGCAAGACCGGAAGCGACGGCGATGTGGTGAAGTACATCAGCGACCTTTCCCGCCTGACCGCGGACAGCAAATTGGGGGGAAACGAGAATCACTTTTACCAGCGCTTTCTGTCGAATCACGACGTCGACCGCCCAGCGACGCAGCTTGCCGGACAGGCCGGAACGCAGCTTGATGCGCTGCTTAAGCAGGCGGCCACGCTGGTGCTGACCCTTCCCGGCATGCCCGTGATCTATTACGGCGAGGAATTTGGCAAGCGCGGCAAGCGCGACAAGTACCTGGGAAGCGAGGCCTGGGACCACGATGAATTCATTCGCGAGCCGATGTCCTGGTATCAGCAGCTAAGCTTCCGCGGCGACATGAAGGCGTCATGGGACATCGATCCGGTGGCCAGCAACGCGAAAAACGGAGTCTTGGGACTGCCGTTCGGAGTCTGCAAGGCGGCCAATCCCGAGTATCCCTTTATCAAGTTCATGGCCGACGGTGACACCGCGTCCTTCGCCGCGCAAAAGGATCAAGCGGACAGCTTGTTTCGGCACTACAAGCGCTTGTCCGAAATCCGCCGCAGTCAGCCACTTCTGACCGACGCCGAAGCCACCCTGCGCGTCGTGGAACACACCAGCGATGTGTACGAGTACGCGCTGGACAAAGCAGGACAAGCGATCTTCGTCGTCCTAAATCGGAGGCCAGCGCCGCAGCTTGTTTCGCGGATGAGCATGCAGACCGATCTGCTCACCGGTACGCGTGCCGACCGCTTCAACATCCCCCCGTACGGCGCGCTGGTTCTGCAATAGATCGACGCTGGTTGCTAGCGCGGGAAGCGCGGGTCGGCTTTGACTTCTTCGATCTGCGCTGTGTGCCGCGCCGTGTGCGCCGACAAGAGAATCAGCCACTGATAGCCGTCGAGCGGCCCCAAAATAGGATGCGGCCCGGCATAGCTGCGTAGGTTCAGCGGGGTGGTCTTGGCAAACGCGACTGTCTTGTCGCGGCTCTGGTTGAACGCTTGCTTGACGGCCTCGGCTGACGCAAAGCGCCCCGATGGCTTCAGCATCTCGGGTGCTTGCCGCTTGGTCGTGCGGTCGGTGACTTGCGTGCGCAGTCGCGCATCGTCGGGGTTGACCTGGGCCAATAGCTCTTTCGGCGCCGGTTGCTTGAGCATCTTTTCGTTGATCATCCCAAACAGCGTGTCTTCGGACACCGCGATGTGCTCGGCGACCTCGGCCACGGACCAGCGATCGGGTGCCGGCTTGTAGCGATATTGCGCATCGCTTAGGCCTTGGATCGACGTCAAAAACGCACTGCGCGTCTCCTCCATGTACTTCACGGCAGCTTCCCGATCGGAGTCGCTTAGCGAGGCCGAGGCCGACGCTGAAGCGGGATTGCGGTCGACCGGCTTAGGAGTCGCACAGGCCATAAACAAAAGAGCAGTCAGGGTCAGGGAACGCGTGTACATCGATCAACCTCTCGGCGAAGACAAAGCCCGCTCGTCGAGCATGAACCGATCTGACACCGACGATGGCAGGCGAACTCTGCTGGCTCGCTGCAGCAGTCCGCGCACCATGACACAGCCGACATAGCAAAGTCACTCGCAGCGAACACACAGCAATCGCTCAGGGCAAGCCCGATCGACTTAGGAATGTGGGGGGCAGGCGACTCTCTTGATCACCGATGGCAAGCGGATCACAACCTGATGGCGGCCTCGCTCGACATGGATGACTTGCTCGACGGGGGCAGCCCCTTCGGCCTGTACGCGCAGGGTATAGCGCCCCGGACCCGGCAAGAAGCGATCGAAGCGACCATCGCGACAGCGGCTGTGCCAGACCTCGCCTTCATGCAGCGTCTGTTCAACGACTTGCACAGCGGCATAGACGGGCAGGCCGGTGGCATCAAGCACATGACCCGAGACGCTCGGCCCGTCGAGAAATCGATCGAATAGCCGCATCCACGAAGGACGTACACCGCGCGTGATGGCGATGCGCTCGGCTTCATCCTTGGCATCGCGGCGCGCCGCTTCTACCAAATACGCCAGCGTTCCAAAGCGTGCCCGATAGAAATCCTGGTCGGTGCCGTCGACGGAATACAGCTTGCGCTTCAGCATAAAGGGCTTGCCCTGGGGATGCGGTGGCAAGCCAGCCACCATGTATTCCCCGACCAGCCAGGCCTCGTTCGGCGTCGGATCCTGCACGTTGTCGATCGTATAGGGGGCCAGCACCGCGATGGTTCCCGTGTGATAGCTGATCGAGGCTGCGAAGTGTTCCGCTTCGGCCACGCGGATCATGGCGCGAGTCTCTGGTTCGGATCCCGCTTCAGGCCCGCGATAGTAAAAGCTCTGGGGCTTCGACGAGCTTCCCACTTCCCCCAAAGCTCCCCAGCGAAAGGGATAGTTGCGGTTCAGATCAACGCCATCCATGGCGTCGATGCGGTTGTTTTCGTCGGTATCGCGACCGTTCTTGCGACCCGTGCGCGGATGACCGTTCAGCGTCGCCCATACTCCGTCGGGATTCACGGCTGGTACACACCAGACAACTAGCTCATCCAGCCAGCGTTTGACGCGGCGATCTAGCTCGGGGTCTGGACGCAGCACGGGTTCCTTTTTGTCGGGAGCAAGCTCGGACTCCGCCGTCTTGTGTCTGCGCGTACCACCCGAGCGCAGCAGCAAGACATCCACAGCATCCAGGACCATGTCGATCGAAAGGATCTCGACCCCGTGATGCGCGCCGTTTAGCAACATCGCAGGCCGCGGATCGCGCTTCTTGAGCTTGCGGCCAATAACCAAAGCGCGCAGCGGTCGCCCCTCGTGCGAGCGCCCCAGCTCAACCAAGCGCGTCAATCGCGGATAGCGCTCGTGCAGATCGCGCAGCCGCGCTTCGATCCACGCATCGCTGTATCGCGGCGGCAGCGCCGGCTGAAAGACCGCGGGCTGCGCAGGCGCAGGGCTTGGTACAGCCGTCGCATCCGAGGCCGCCGCAGCAGCCGGCCCCCCCGATGGCACCATCGCAGATCCCGCAGCCGGAGCCGACGAGGCGTGCGGCTCGACGGAAGCAGGCGCGGCGCCCGTTGTCGGGGTGGGCGGGGCCGCCACATCCGCTGTCGCTGGTTGACTGGCGAGCGCCAGGGCCACAAGGCCACGCTGCAACCACATGCTGGGTATGTTTTTATATCACGTCAGACTCGCCGCTCGGGATGGCTCGTGCTGCCAAGCCGCTTGCCCAAGCAAGACGCTCCGGGGTCTTATGGGAAAGGGGGAACCACGAAGCATGCGAACCATTCACACAGTCAACGCGATGAGCCGGGCCTTGTTTGTCTGTCTGTTCCTGCCCGCCTGCGGCGGAACCAATACCAACACCGGAATGGGCAGCGACTGCGCCTTGAGCGAAAACACATCACCGACCGGAACACCCAATGCAGCGGGATGTTCCGTTTTGCGCCGCGATACCAGTGCATGTATGGCGACTCGCCAAGCCGCCGGAATATCAGGATTCTGGCTGAAGTTCTCGTGCCGCGTGACTCTGTCGGTCACAGGCGGACAGGTCCAAGCCAAAGCCGACGGCCAGCCGGACTATAAGAGCATGTATTTTCCGACGCAGAATACCTGCTATCAGAAGGAATCTGGTGGCATCCAGAATCCCAATACCATCCGCGCGCAGAGCTATACCATCTCGTTTCCGCAGACTCCCAATATGACCACGCAGCGGATGACGGGCGCGATCGTGGGGCTGGCCCTAAACGGCGTTCCGATCTTTGGCAACTTCGCCGCCCCTGGCGACGACATTTTCCAGGAAGCCATGACCTTTGATGCCTGCGGCGCGCATCCGCAGATGAGCGGTGTCTACCACTATCACAGCGAGCCGTATGCCATCTCGAACGATGATGGCAACTTCATTGGCGTGATGCGCGACGGCCATCCCGTCTATGGTCGCCGCGACGCCGATGGCAGCATGCCCACGCTCGACAGCTACGGCGGACATACCGGAACCACCGCCGACAGTCCCAGCGCGCCTGTGTACCACTATCACGTGAACCAACAGACCAGCACTTCGGGCACAACCGTCGGACAGAAGCAGTGGTTCCTGACCACGGGTAACTATCGCGGGACTCCCGGAACCTGCACCGGCTGTCAATAAGGCAGACACCAGAATCTCGCTGCAATTCCTGCGCAAGCCGCGCAAGATCTTGCACGCACATTGCACCCCTCAAGATCCCACACAGCCTGCCGGGCCATCGGCCCTGAGGCTCGCAGCCGGAATGTCCCAAGTCGCGCAGACACTGCGCCTATACAACAGAAAGCCGTGTACCATCGTGCGTCGTGCCCACGTCGCAACGGACGCCCATCGTACACCCCTTTCGGGATGCCGCGCTGGTAGCGGCGGCCATTGCGGCGATCGCGCTTCTGGGTCTGTGCTCTATCTATTTTTCGGCGCGACGCTCGATGATCGCAGCCGTGCAAAGTGAGCTTGTGCAGCTAGCATCAACGCTCGCAGCACAGATCGACGGTGACCTGCATCGGACCATCCGCTCGGAAGCGCAGCTTGGGTCCCCCGAACATCGCCAAGCACTGATCCCCATTTCCCGATTCCTAGGCTCTGCCAAGGACATCATCTATGCCTATACCGCCGTGCTAGAGCGCGACGAGATCCACTTCATCCTGCAGAGCGAGCACATCCGCCGAGATCCCGAAGACACACTCCCCGCTGATCCGATTGGCCATCGCTATCCCGGATCGGATCCACAGTTCTTTGCAGCGCTGCGTATGCAGAAGTCGACCGTGAATCCCGCCCCTATCCGGGAACGCTCGGGTCGCTATTACATGAGCGCCTATGCTCCCTTCTTCGATACCCAGCATTCCTTTGTTGGTGTGGTGGGCGTCGACATGTGGACCCGCGATCTCGATCGCCGCCTGCATGATCTGTCCAGGGCCCTCATGCTCAGCATGCTGGGCATCCTGAGCCTAGCGCTGCTCGTCGGATTTATCGTCCTGCACCTGCGCCGCATCGCCGCCCAGCATCAGCAGGATCGCATCAATGCCCTCGCAGAAGCCGAAAGAAATGCTCAGGAAGCCGAGGCGGCAAATCGCGCCAAGAGCGCATTTCTGGCCATCATGAGTCACGAAATTCGGACTCCCATGAATGGCGTATTGGGAATGTTGTCGCTGCTGCAGGAAACGTCCCTGACCGCGCAGCAAGCGGACTTTGCCCGTACCATCCGCTCGGCGGCTGAGACGCTGCTGGCCTTGATCAACGACATCTTGGACCATGCCAAGATCGAAGCCGGAAAGATCGAGCTGGAGCAGGCTCCCTTTGATGTGCGGGACTGCATCGAAGATGCGCTGTCGTTGTTCGCGGTCATCGCCGATGAAAAAGGAATCTCGCTGGAATATCTGGCCGACGCCAATGTCCCCCATGAAGTACTGGGAGACCGCCTACGCCTTCGGCAGATCCTGGTGAACCTGATCAGCAATGCCGTGAAGTTCACGCAGCAGGGCGAGGTTATGGTCGTTATCCGCGCCGAGACGCAGGGCGATCAGGTGCTCTTGCACTGCGATGTCCAGGACAGCGGCATTGGCATTCCCGCCGACGGGCTGCAAAGGCTTTTCCAGCCGTTCTCGCAAGCCGACGCAACAACCAGCCGACGCTTTGGCGGCACCGGCCTGGGCCTCTCGATCTGCAAGCGCCTCGTCGAGCGGATGGAAGGCAGCATCCGCGTAAAAAGCACGCCCGGTCAAGGCTCGGTCTTTTCATTCTTCGTACGCATGGGCATCGTGCCCGAGACATCGAGCCCGAAAGAACAGCCGACAGAACCGCGCGGCGCGCTTCATCGCGGGCTGCTGGGCCTGCGGCTGAGCCCCATTCATGACCGAATCCTGTCGCAGATGGCCGAGCAGCATGGCTTTCGCTATCGCCATATCACCGCGGTCTCTGAGATCACGGCCGCGCTGGCTGATCCCGACGGCTATGACGCGATCCTCGTGCCGGCAGCTCTCGATGCGGCAGAGACCGCATGCATCGCCGCAGCCCTGGCGGATCTTCCGGCGGCTCGACGCCCGCGCAGCTTTGTAATGGCCCGTTTGAGCCAGCGCCTTGTGGCTCCGTTCGCGGCCACAGTGGTGTACACGCCGATCCGGCATCGCGCCCTTTACACCCTGCTGCAGCACTCGGACGCGCCGACGCCACAGCGGTTAGACAGCGCCGTACCCGACGAGCCATCGCCCGATCCATCGCCACAGCCCAGCAGTTCAAGCGCAGGTTCCGCAGCGCAGCTACGCATCTTGGTCGCTGAAGACAACGCCATCAGCCGCCGCATGATGGCCTTCTTTCTGAACAAGCTGGGATATCAGCCGCTGCTGGTGGAAAACGGCAGCCAAGCGCTCGACGCCTGCGCCAAGCAAGCCTTCGATGTCATCTTGATGGATGTGCAGATGCCCGAGCTAGATGGGCTGCAAGCGACTGCCCGGCTGCGTGAGCAGTTGGGCTCGATCGATCGGCCCTGGATCATCGCGCTGACCGCCGGGGCCGCCGAAGAAGACCGAGCCGCCACACGAGCCGCTGGCATGAACGATTTTCTGACCAAGCCGCTGGCTTTCGATGCGCTCACCGCGGCACTGGAACGCGCTGCGCGTACGCTGCATCGTGCGGCGCCATCGCCTTCCTCGGCATCGCAGCCCAGTCCCGCGCCAACCAGCGCGGCCAACCAGCGAGAGTCCGCCGGCCCGACATAGGTCCG
>CAZKOY010000142.1:0-14093 GCA_964554495.1 uncultured Myxococcales bacterium | reverse complement strand
TTCCGCGAGAACGGCGAGAACCTGCCGGTGCATCGCGAGCCGATCGACTCGAC
Organism: uncultured Myxococcales bacterium; assembly: GCA_964554495.1. Lineage (GTDB taxonomy): Bacteria > Myxococcota_A > Polyangia > Palsa-1104 > JAEUJZ01 > JAEUJZ01. Next base: position 14,040 of record CAZKOY010000142.1, on the reverse strand, counting down.
GGCGTATGAGCCGAACGTGATCGTCGCGCAGCCGCACCCAGCGATTAAGCCCAAAGGACCTGAGCAGTACGGTGTGAATGCCGATGATCTGAACAGCGAAGTACGTCAGGCCCGACACGTCGTGAAGCCGTGGAGCGAAGTGGAAAAGACGCAGCACCCGCTGCGCAAAGCCGACCCGCAGTTCCGCTTTATCTTCCACACGCCGAAGTACCGGCACGGCGCGCACACGACGCCCGTTGATACTGACATCGTGGCGGTGTGGTTCGGCCCGTTCGGCGATCTTCTGCGGCACGACAAGCGCACGCCGTACGTGACGGAAGGCTATATCGAAGTTCACCCGGAAGACGCCAAAGAGCTTGGCTGCCAAGACGGCGACTATGTGTACGTCGATGCCGACCCCGCGGACCGTCCGTTCCGTGGCTGGCAGAAGCGGCCCGAGGACTACAAGATGTCGCGCTTGATGGTGCGGCTGCGCTATTACCCTGGCACGCCGCGCGGTGTGACGCGCATGTGGCACAACATGTACGGCGCGACGTATGGCTCGGTGCGTGGGCACGAGACCGATCCGCAGGGCTTGGCGCGCAACCCGGACACTGGATACCAGGCGCTGTTCCGCTATGGCGGTCACCAAAGCTGTACCCGCGGCTTCCTGAAGCCAACGCACATGACCGACACGCTGGTGCGCAAGAACACGATGACGCAGCAGCTTGGTGCCGGCTTTGAGCCGGATGTTCACTGTCCGACGGGTGCGCCGCGCGAAGCGTATGTGCGGATCACGCGCGCCGAAGCCGGTGGCATGGATGGCAAGGGTCTGTGGCGGCCGGCACAAAAGGGTCTGACGCCGACCTATGAGTCCGATGCGATGAAGCAGTACCTAAACGGCGGCTTCATCTCGGTCGATAAGTAGGCGCAGTCGGCCCGTCGATTGCACAACTCCAGGCAGACACGCCCAAGGGCGCACGCAGCAACAAGGATGCAGCCATGAGCAAGGTTCACAACTGGCATCTCAATCGCGACATGGAGTACCCCTATGAGGGCTCGCGTCCGTCGCGTCAGATCGCATACATCTTCGACACCAACAAGTGCATCGCTTGTCAGACCTGCACCGTCGCATGCAAGACGACGTGGACGTCGGGCAAGGGACAAGAGCACGTCTTTTACAACAACGTCGAGACCAAGCCCTACGGCTTCTTTCCACAGGCTTGGGACGTCAGCGTGCAGCGCTTGCTGGGTCCGAACAAGTGGAAGAAAGACACCTACGAAGGCAAGACCGTGTTTGAAGCGGCGCCTCCGGGTGAGCGCGTGCTGGGCTATCTGCCCGACGAGGAAGACTATGCCTCGCCGAACCTGGGCGAGGACGTAATTGCCGGCAGCGTCGAAAAAGGCGCGTTCTTCCAGGGCATGCACCAGACGTGGATGTTCTATCTGGCGCGCATCTGCAACCACTGCACGTATCCCGGCTGCTTGGCGGCGTGTCCGCGCAAGGCGATTTACAAGCGACCGGAAGACGGCATCGTGCTGGTCGATCAGTCACGCTGTCGCGGCTATCGCGAGTGCGTGAAGGCATGCCCGTACAAGAAGATTTTCTACAACATGATCACGCGCGTGTCCGAGAAGTGCATCGGCTGCTTCCCGCTGATCGAACAAGGCGAGCAGCCGCAGTGTGTAAAGACCTGCATCGGCAAGATCCGCTTGCAGGGCTTCTTGAGCAAGCCGGGGGAAGAGCGCGCCGACAACCCGCTCGATTACCTGATCCGCATTCGCAAGATCGCGCTGCCGCTGTATCCGCAGTACGGGACCGAGCCGAACGTCTATTACATCCCGCCGCTGCACGTACCGATCTCGTTTTCGCAGCAGATGTTCGGCCCCGGCGTGGAAGCAGCAATGACGACGTATCGCGGCGTGCCCAACGATCCCGATCTTCTGTCGGCGCTGCTTTTGTTCGGCAATACGCCGCGCATCCTGCATCGCTTCCGTCGCGACGGACAAGAAGCCGTCGGATACGACGACAAAGATCAGGAAGTGGTGCGCGTGCCGTTTACCGAGCCGTTCTTTGCGCGCGACTTCTTCGACAAAAAGAACGACGTGTACCGCCACAACATCACGTAGCCCGCGGGCTGCGTGGAACCATTCGCTGAGGTGCATCATGTTGCAGAAGACGTTGTGGGGTGGGTTTCTTGGACTTTCCCTCGCAGCCTCGCTGACGGGCTGCTGGGGCACAGATCAACCGCCACCGGGAACGAGCTCTGAGCTGAAGGCGACCAAGGTCGCCAGCCTGCCGATCGAAGATCCACTGTCGCCGACCTGGGACACCGCGTCGGAAGCGACGGTGGTGCTGTTGCCGCAGTCGATCACCTATCCGATCTTGGGCAAAGGCTCGGTGAGCGAGCTAAAGGCGCGAGCGCTGTCCGATGACAAGTTCGTGGCGCTGCGCCTGTCGTGGGCCGACAAGACCCATGACGAGACGCTGGAAGTCGACAAGTTTACCGACGCGGTCGCCATCGAGCTGCCCTTGGGCGACCCGCAGAAGACCAACCCGATGATGGGTAGCACCGAAAACCCGGTGTACATCCTGCACTGGAAAGCGGTGTGGCAGCGCGATGTCGACAAAGGCCGCGCCGACGTACAAGACCTGCACCCAGGGTACTATTCCGATCCGTATCCGTTTGTCACAGGCCGCTTCCCATACGACGTGCAAGAGTCGTTTCAGACCGACAACGCGCGGCGATACTTCCCTGGACTGGCCGCCGGAAACCCGGTCAGCAAGCTGCACCGCCGCTGGCCTGTCGAAGAGCTTCACGCCGAAGGCTTCGGATCGCTGGCTGATCACAGCTGGCAAGATGCGCGCGGCAAAGGCGTGTGGAAGGACGGCCGCTGGTCGGTGGTGTTGGCGATTCCGCGCGAGGTTCCCGATCGCGCAAACCCGCACCTGCTTTCGGGACAGAACACGCTGGTGGCCTTTGCAGTGTGGGATGGCGGCTCGCAGAACGTCGGCGGTCGCAAGCACTGGGCGCCGTTTCTGAAGCTGGTTCTGCCATGACCTCGGCCCGAGGCCACAAGGGGGCCCTGCGATGAGCCACGAAACCAACCGCATGACTGCGCCGCTTTTGCGCGCCGAAGGCTATCGCCTGCTCGCCGCGGCGCTCGGCTATCCCGATGCCGACGAGCTTGGGGCGCTGTTCAGTGAAGCCAAGTCAGCCGCCGAAGCAGCGGGTCAAGCCGAGCTAGCAAGCCTGGCCGGTACGCTGCTTTCGACGGTGGACTCGAACCTAGCCGGCGAATACAACCGCCTGTTCTCGCAGTCGGTGGCGGTCACGCCGTATGAGACCTCGTATGTAGCAGCCGACAAGGGCGTGCAGCTTGGCCGCTTGGCCGCGCTGATGGAAGCCTTCGGTGTACGCAGCCGCGGAGACGAGCACGAGAGCCCGGATCACGTCGGCAGCGAGCTAGAATTCATGGCCTTTTTGTGCCTGAAAGAAGCCTCGCACCAAGACGAAACCAGCGTCGAAGGAAAGGAAGCATATCGCGCCGTGCGCAGCGCACAGGCGCTGTTCCTGCAAGAACACCTGGGCGTATGGGTGGGAGTGTTTGCCGACCGCTTGCGTCGCGCGACGCGGAATCCTTTCTATGCCGCGATTGCCGAGATCGTGCCGACATGGATCGAGCGCGACCTTCTGGAAAACGGCTGGCATACCGAGCCAATCGCACCACGCCTGCACTTGCCGCTTGTGCAGCCCGATGGCTCGGTGCAATCGACGATCGAGACAGGCGACTTGGAAAGTGACGCAATGATCTGCCCGATGGCGGAGCCTCCATCCGCTGAGTCGGATGCAGCGCCGATCCACATCGGCTAGCTGATGCATCCTGCGGTCGCTGACTGATCACGCGGCGGTCGCAGGCTTCCCAAGCCGCAGAAAAAGGCTGGGCCACGGTGGCGCGTTGGCTGCGTCCCCAGGTTGGCCCAGTCGATGCATTTCCGTGTGGGGAGGAGAGGTGGCATGCGTTTCTCAATGGGATGGATGGTGTTGTTTGCTTTGACTGGGACTGCGGCAGCGCAAGGAATGCCGACGAGCAGCGAGCCAGTGGCTCCCGTGATTCCTGCGGCGCAGTCGCCCAGTCCAGCGTCGCCGCCGGCAACAGCGACAACGACGACAACCGGGTCAGGCGCTGGTGAATCCGCGGGATCGGTCACGCAGGGCGGGACATCGGCTTCGGTCACTGCTCCCACCGCGGCAGCAGCGTCGAGCCCGCCGGGTGTTGTTCCGGTGGCTGCGCCACCTGCGCCACCTGCTCCGCCAGTCAAGGCCGAGCGGCCAGCGCCGTACTCGCTGCCGTGGGGTCTGCGGCCGATCATTCCGGTCACCGTGCTGCGCCTAGACGGAGTGGTCGCGACCTATCGCACCAATGACAACCTGGGCGTCACGACGACGATTCTGCCGCTGATCGGCTATCGATTTACGCCGCGCTTCATGGGCGTCGTGCGCTGGGGCCTAATTGGCAACTCAGCTCCTGACGGAACATCGGGAGTCTCGGTGCCCAACGTGGCGTTGGGTGGCATCTGGGGGCTGAAGCTGCCTGCCAACCTGCGGCTCGCGTTCTTTTTGGGTGCCACGGTTCCCATCGGTACCGGAGGCGTCAAAACCGCAGATCCCTTGGCCACAGCAGCGACGGCAGCGGGTCTGTATTCGCGCTCGGCGATGGACAACGCGATGTTCGCGGTGAACGACTTTACGCTGTTCCCTGGCATCGACTTTGGGTACGTCGGGCATGGCCTGACCGTGCAGATCGAAGCCACGGTCCTTCAGCTAATGCGGGTCAAAAACGAAGCCACGCAGGGCGATGCATTCCGCACCAACTTCACGACCGGCCTTCACGTCGGGTACTTCTTGACGAAGTGGCTGACGCTGACCACCGAGCTGCGCTATCAGCGCTGGTTGTCGACGCCCGACGCCGTCGCCGCGGATGAGACGCTGCGCGACAACCTGTCGCTTGCGGTGGGTCCGCGCTTCCACGTCAAGATGGGCCGCGGCTTCTTGCGCCCTGGCATCGCATACAATGCTGGCTTGATGGGTCGACTGGGCACGAACAGCTATCACATGGTGCTGTTCGACATTCCGTACGTGATGTAGGTCGGCCGCAGGGGACGGCTTGGGGTGGGCCGCCTTTTCCGTCCGGCCTGCGTCAGGCCCATACAGGCAAAGCGAGGTACGTCGTGTCGCAAGAGCAGCCGTTCGAGAAGGCGGAGAGTGAAGAGAAGGAAGGTCGCTCAGAGCGCCCATCGGAGACCGGCGCTGCCGATCCGGGACGCGAGTTTGAAGGAGCCCCGATCGATCCGCGCGATGCCAGCTGCGATGTCCTGATCGTCGGGGCGGGCCCGACCGGAATGACGCTGGCCTGTGTGCTGTGTCGCTATGGTCTGCGCATTCGCTTGATCGACGCGGGCCGCGGACCCACACCGTGGTCCAAGGCGCAGGTGCTGCACGCGCGCACGCTTGAGATCTTGGAACAGCTGGGCATCGTCGAGCCATTTCTGGCCAGGGGCAAGCCGCTGCACACGCTGAGTATGTACAGCCAAGACTGCAAGCGGCTCTTTCACTTTCAGATCGGCGAGCCGGACAGCGTGTATCCCTTCATGCTCAGCCTGTCGCAGCACGACACCGAGGTCCTGCTGATCGAACAGCTTGAGCGCTTCGGCGTTCACATCGAACGGCAGACCCGCTTGGTCGATCTGCGCCAGGACATCGACGGAGTCAGCGCATATGTCCAGCGCGCAAGCGACGGCAGCGAGGACAGCATCCGCACGCGCTACTTGGTCGGCTGCGATGGCGTCCACAGCACGGTGCGGCAGCTTTTGGGAATTGAGTACGGTGGCAGCACGTATCGCCAGCGCGTGCTGCAGGCCGATGTGCGCATCGACTGGCCGCTGCGCCACGCCGAAGACGAGGTCGTCGGCTTTGTGTCCGAGCACGGTCCCATCGGCGCCTTCCCGCTGCCCGGTGAGCATCGCTATCGCCTGATGGTCTTTGATGCCGGTATGGGGCCGACGCTGGAAAACTTTCAGTTCCTGCTCGACAGCCGCGGCCCCCAGGGCACACGCGTGAGCGACCCGGCCTGGATGAACGAGTACACAATCCACTGTCGCATGACGACGCGCTATGGGACGGGGCGCGTGTTTCTGGCTGGCGACGCTGTACACACGCACAGCCCGTCGACGGGCCAGGGCATGAACACCGGCATGCAGGATGTCTTTAACCTGGGCTGGAAGCTGGGCTTGGTACTTCGGCAAGGGGGCCAGCCGTCGGTGCTGGATTCCTATGAAGCCGAGCGCGTGCCTGTCGCTGCCAAGCTGCTCTCGACCACCGATGCGACGACGCGGGGACTTAACGAGATCTTGACGCTGTACAACCCGGTGGCACAGGGGCTGCGCAATGCGCTCCTGCGGCTCTTGACGCCGATGGGCATGGTGCAGCGCAAGGTCTCGCGCACGCTGTCGATGCTCGACATTGACTATGCGCAGAGCCCCATCGTGGCCGAAGATCACAGCACGCGGGCCACGGGCTCGGTCTATGAAGAAGAAAGCATCAGCCTGCGTAGCTGGCTGGCCTTCGGTGGCGGCCCAGCGCCCGGACGGCGCGCGTTTGACAACGAAGTCGTCGACGTCGGAGGAAAGGGCGAAGAGCGGCTGTTTTCACTGTTGTCGAGCACCGAACACACGCTGCTCTTGTTTGTCGGTGTGCATGAAAGCGAAGACGCCTACCAGCGTGTGGTCGCGTTGGCACGCATCATTCGCGATCGCTATGCACAGCGCATCCACCCGGTGCTTGTGCAGGTCAGTCCGCATCCCCTGGGACCGCAGATCGAGCCGTGGGATGGGCCGCTCTTGTTCGATCGCGGTGGCGTACTGCACCAGCGCTATGGAGCGCGAGCAGACTGCCTGTATCTCATCCGCCCCGATGGACACATTGGCTATCGCAGCCAGCCCGCTGACCTAAACAAGCTGGAGGCATATCTGCAGCGGATCTTTTTCTGACGAGACGTCGCGATGCTGCGGCCAAGGCCGCCTGCAACGGCCACTGCAAAGGTCTCGAAGGAAGGGCGCCGCGCCTGCGGCCAGGGCAGGATGAGCGAGGTTACTGGGCGAGGGAGCGGATGTATTCGCGAAGGGCGGCGACAACCTGGGGCTTGGCGTCGAGATCCGGGTTGGGGGGCATGGCCGGGCTCTTGCCGACCGACATGCCACCGCCTTTGATGATCGTCTCGATCTGGCCGTCGTTGATGCCGCTCTGCCAAGCCTTGTCTTGGAAGTTGCGCGGCTTGGGCGTCAGCGCAGCCGATCCAGGGCCATCCCCCGCGCCACGAGGACCGTGGCAGGTCGTACAGCGCGTCTCATAGATCATCTTGGCTTCTTGCTTGGCGGCTTCAGGGATGCCGCCACCGCCGGCTTTGTTGCAGGCCGGTGCAGCGGCCAGCAAGCACGCGAAGAGTGCGAGTGTCGTTCGGGTCATGGGTTTCCTTTCTTGCGTCATCGTTTCTGCAGGTCATCCGCGGGCGCGATGGTCTGCGCACTGTGCCATGGATACGCGAATTCAAATGCAAGAAGGTTGCCAATACTGCGCGCGTGCTGGCGCGAGGGTTGCTTCTTCTGCCCTGGAACAAAGGAGAGAGTCATGAGCTGGAACACGCAGAGGCTTCGCCAGGCCCTAGTGCTGGTCTTGGTGGGTTCGTTTTCGGTGCTGCTGTTTGCCGGGCACCGCCTAAAGCAGGACGCGCCGCCCATTCCCGCAAAGGTGGTCGCTAGCGGCGGCGAGGTGCTGATTGCTGAAGGCGAGATCGCGGCCGGTCAGAACGTGTGGCAGGCCATGGGCGGCATGGAAGTCGGCTCGGTCTGGGGACACGGTAGCTACGTCGCGCCCGACTGGACCGCGGACTATCTGCACCGCGAGATCACGATCATCTTGGATCAGTTCGCGCAGAAAACTGGCGGCGGTCGCTTCGCGGATCTGCCCAAGGAACAGCAAGCCGCACTGCGCGAGCGCCTGCGCGAAACGATGCGCAACAATCGCTATGACGCGGTCAGCGACACGGTCACGATCTCGCCCGAGCGGGCTCGCGCGTTTCGCGATCTAGAAGCCCACTATGGCGCGCTGTTTCGCGAAGGACGGCGCGAGTTCGCCATTCCAGCGGGCGCGCAACCAGATGCAAAGAAGTTGCATCTGTTGACGGCCTTCTTTTTCTGGTCGGCCTGGGCGGCAAGCACAGATCGCCCCGGCCTGTCGGGCATCTCGTACACCAACAACTGGCCGCATGAGCCAACGATTGGCAACACGGTTACAGGCGATGCGGTGGTGTGGACCGGCGTCAGCATCATCGCTCTTCTGGCGGGCATCGCGGCAATGGTCTGGTGGCGAGCGGCACGCAAGCCCGTTGCGACGGACAAAGAGCCGCCAGCCGACGACCCTTTGCTGAACGCGCGCTTGACGCCTTCGCAGAAGTCAGCGCTTGCGTACTTCGCAGTGGTGGTGCTGCTGTTCTTGGTGCAGATCGTGATGGGCGTGGTCAGCGCGCACTATGGCGTCGAAGGCGATGGCTTTTATGGCATCCCGCTTTCGCGCTGGCTGCCGTATGTCATCACGCGCACCTGGCACACGCAGCTTGGCATCTTCTGGATCGCGACGGCGTGGCTGGCCGCGGGTCTGTTTGTCGCGCCGGCCATTGGCGGTGGCGACCCACCGGGTCAGCGCTTGGGTGTCCACGTGCTTTTGGGCGCGCTGGTGGTGGTGGTCGGCGGCTCGATGACAGGACAGTGGCTGAGCATCATGAACCGCTTCGGCGATGACACGATGCGCTTCTATTTCGGCCACAGCGGCTACGAATACATCGACCTGGGACGCGGCTTCCAAATCGCGCTTTTGGTCGGGCTGTTCTTGTGGGTCGGCTTGGTGCTGCGCGCTGTGCTGCCTGCGCTGCGTCGCCCTGACGAGAGCCGCGGCCTGCTGTTCCTGTTTGTTCTTTCGGCTCTGGCGATTGCCGGCTTCTATGGCGCGGCGCTTGGCTATGGCCATCACACGCACTTGGCCGTCGCTGAATACTGGCGCTGGTGGGTGGTTCACCTGTGGGTCGAAGGCTTCTTCGAGGTCTTTGCCACTGTGGTCTTTGCCTTCCTGTTTGCTCGGCTGGGGCTTCTGGAAGCGCAGAGCACCGAGCGCGCCGTGACACTGTCGGCGACGATCTATCTTTCGGGTGGCGTAATCGGCACGCTGCACCACCTGTACTTCACGGGCTCGCCGCCGATGATCATGGCCTTGGGTGCGGTGTTCAGCGCGCTGGAAGTGGTGCCGCTGGTCTTCATCGGGTACGAAGCCTGGGAACACCTGCAGCTAAGCCAACACAAGTCGTGGGTGCAGAAGTATCGCTATCCGATCTACTTCTTTGTTGCGGTGGCGTTCTGGAACGCGGTGGGTGCCGGCTTATTCGGCTTCATGATCAACCCACCTGTGGCGCTGTACTTCATGCAGGGCCTAAACACGACGCCAGTCCACGGACACGCGGCGCTGTTTGGTGTGTACGGCATGCTGGGCTTGGCGCTGACGCTGTTCTGCTTGCGCGCAGCCGCACCGGCCCGCATCTGGAATGAAAAGCTCTTGGCGTGGTCGTTCTGGCTGATGAACATCGGCCTGCTTGCGATGGTGCTGCTCAGCCTGCTTCCCGTCGGGCTCTTGCAGACCAAGGCCTCGGTCGAAGTGGGCTATTGGTACGCGCGCAGTCCCGAGTTCATGCAGTCCTCGCTGATGAACACGCTGCGCTGGTTGCGCGTGGTCGGTGACACGCTGTTTGGCTTCGGTGCGCTGTTCTTCGTCGCCTTCGCGGCCAGCCTGCTGCGCCGCCCGAGTCAGCTTGTGGGCGCAGCCAACAACGAGGCCAGCGGCACGGCCACATAACGCGGCGCCCGATTCACGATACCCTGCTTCACCATGCACCTCGCGTATGTGATCTCGGTCTTCCTGCACATCCTTGCGGCGGTCGTCTGGATGGGCGGCATGGCGACGCTGATCTTGGTCATCGTGCCGTGGCTGCGTCGCGGCGATCGGGCCAAGGCCACCGCCATGCTGCGCGACACGGCGAGACGCCTGCGCGACATCGGCTGGATCTGCTTCGCGGTGTTTCTAATCACCGGCAGCTTCAACCTGTGGGTGCGCGGCGTGCGGCTGTCGAGCTTCACGCGCACGGAGTTTCTGACGTCGCCGTTTGGTCAGTTGGTCTGTTACAAGCTGGGACTGTTTCTGCTCATCGTCGGGCTGAGCGCGCTGCACGACTTCTGGGTCGGACCCAACGCCCTGCAACAGATGGAACGTCAACCGCAGTCGACCGAGGCCGAGCGCATGCGACGTCGCGCCGGACACATGGGCCGTCTAAACGCGCTCTTGGCGCTGCTGATCGTCCTGGTTGCAGTGATGCTGGTGCGCGGTCGGCCGTGGTAAAGGCAGGCTAGCGAGAAAGAAGCGCGGATCGGGCGGCGGGTCGATGGACCAAGGCGGCTTAGGCGATCTTGAGCATGCGCTTGACCTCATCGACCAGGCGCTTGGGCGAGATGGGTTTCGCCAGATAGCCATCACAGCCTGCGGCCATCGCGCGCTCTTGATCACCACGCATGGCGTGCGCGGTCAGTGCCAAGATGATGATGTGCCGCGTCTCGGGGGCGGCCTTTAGCTGACGCGTGCATTCCCAGCCATCGACGACGGGAATCGACAGATCCATCAGGATCAGCTGGGGCAAGTGGCTGCGCGCCTCGCGCAGCGCTTCTTCGCCCGTGGCGGCCATGCGCACGCCGAAGCCGTGATGGCGCAGCACCGTGTCGAAGATCTTTTGGTTGTGCATGTCGTCATCGACCAAAAGCACGGTGTAGTTCTGGGCAGCAGCGCGGGAATCGTTGGTTTCGGTGCTCAAGGGAACGCTCTCAGTCCGTTGGGTGTTGCCGGCAGCGATGCTGACCAGTTCATGCCATTACAGCGCATGCGCGGCATCGCGGCACCATCTTAGATGTCTTCCGTAGCGGCACCCGACGGGCCAAGCCGATTTGGCTCTGCCGGGTCGCTGGGGCGCTGCATGGGCGGGGGCGTTGGCTCGTTGGGCAGGACCGGAGGATCCTGAGCACTGCCCGAAAAGCGCGGATTGGGCAGCGGCAGCGGCGTGTGGTGGCGCATCGCGGCGTCCGCCAACGACAGATCCGAAGCCCCCGCAGCCAGCAGAAGCCTGGGAATATCGGGATCCGACACGCTCAACGCCGGGTTGCTATCGCCTTCGCGCATGCGCGTGCGGTGAGAGCCACGGGCCGGCGGTGTGCGCGGTAAGCGAATCGTAAATGTAGAGCCAATACCAAACGTGCTTTCGACGGTCAGCGTGGCGCCAAGCATCTCAGCGAGTCGACGGGCAATGGCCAAGCCTAAGCCGGTTCCGCCATAGCGCCGCGTCGAGCTGCCATCGACCTGACGGAACTCTTCAAAGATCAGCTCCAAGTGCTCGGCGCGGATGCCAATGCCGGTGTCTTTTACCGAGACATAGATCGTGTCATCGTTGCCTTCGCCGCTGTGTACCTCGACGACAACGGCCCCCTGCGAGGTGAACTTGATGGCATTGGCGATCAAGTTGGTCAGGATCTGCTGCAGCTTCACCGAGTCCGTCTGCACAAACAGATCGCGAGGACAGTTCAGCTGCACGCGGTATGGTCGATCGCGACCCATGGCTTCGGCTTCGCGGATCACAGCCGTACACAGCGCGTGCAGATCCAGTCGCTCGAAATAGACCTCCATGCGCCCGGCTTCGATGCGCGACAGATCCAAGATCTGATTGATCAAGCGCAGCAGGTTGGACGACGACGCCAGCACGCCCGCGATGGCGTCCTGCGCATCGATTGAGATCGGGCCATAGATCTGATCATGAATCAGCTCGGAATAGCCCATGATGGCGTTGAGTGGCGTACGCAGCTCGTGCGAGACATTGGCCAGAAACTCAGACTTCAGCCGGTTCACTTCGCGCAGCTGATTGCGCTGAATGCGCAGCTGAATCGACTGCGCGGCTAGCTGATTGCGCTGCTCTTCAAGCTGGTTGCGCTGCTCGGCAAGCTGGTCGCGCTGCGCTCGCACTTGGTCACGCTGCGCAGCCAAAGCCTCGTTGCGCTGCCGCAGCTCACTCGCAAGCTGCGTGACGCGGGTATACGCGCGAGCATTGCTGACCGCAATCGCCAGCTGCGCTGCGGCTTGACGCATGAACTCAACCAGCGCTGGTTCAGGCATCTCATCGCTCGACAGCAAAAGGACCAATAGCCCCAGCGGATGATTGCGAAATACCAAAGGCACCAGCAGGCGACGCCCGACAGCCTGCACCGCTTCGGTCAGGGCCACAGGACTGCCATCGGGATTCTTAGGACGCTGCTCAAGGAAGTCGCGCAGCGACGGAGCGGGACCCAACGTATGCGTCGAAACACCCGATGCAGCGCGCACCAAGAGCTCGCCATCGGGGTTGTTGTCGTCGACCAGAAAGACGCCGCCACCCTTGGTACCGGTCGCTTCCACCAGTGCGGCAAGCGCCTGATCGAGCATCACCGTCAGGTCCGCCGCATCGATCACTTCGTCGCTGCGATCGATCGGCGAGTTCAAGACCGACGTAAATGCATAGGCCAAGCGAATCTGGCGAGTACGGCGCTTGACCTCGCTCTCTAGATCGCGGTTCAGGCGGGACAGCGCGGACATCGTCTCGCGCAGGCGCTCGGCCATGCGGGTGAACGACTCGGCAAGCATGCCCAGCTCATCGCTGCGATTGACGTTGATACGCGGGTGCAGGTTGCCATTGCGGATCTCGTCCGCACCGCGCGCTAGCTCCAAGATCGGCACGCTGATGCGGCCCGCGATGAAATATGCCGCGGTTGCGCCCAGCACCAAAAGCAGCAAGCCCAGCCCGGCTCCCCAGCGCGCGACTTCGTTCAGGCGCTCGTTGGCTGCGGCCATCGACAAGCCGACGCGGGCAACCCCCACCACGCGATCATGGCCCGAGCGATCGCTGGGATACAAAAACGCCGTGACGCCCGCTGCGCCGCGCTCGCTGATCACGATGGGCGCATACAGATCCAGGCAGTTGAGCTTGTCGATCGATACCTGACGCCGCAGGCGCGAAACCGACTGCAGAAACAGATCCCCGCGCCGCGGCGGCGCGACCTCGGTCTCTTGCCGGGCTCGACGCAGAAGCTCGTTGACAAGACCGGCCTGTGGGTCCGGCTGTGGCTGGCCCGAGCGCGTTCCCGTCTTGATCAGCTCGCGACCGCTGCCGTCATAGACCGCGACATAGACCACGTCCTGCAGATCGGCCATGCGGCGCACCGGCCCTTCCAAGAGCACGCGATCTCCCGCGAAGGCGCCAAGCTCGGACTGCGTCGCCAAGTACCCCAGCAGAAGCTCGGCGCGCTGCTCGCGATCTTCCTGCACAAACGTCAACTGACGGCTGTAATAGATCGCGCCCGAGCCCACCGACATAAGCAGCGAGATGGCGAGCAGCCACAGAAAGACCTGACGGAAGAAGCTCGAACGCTGCCGCATGAGCAGGCTGCCCCAACCGCTGACCTCTCCGCTCTGTTCGAGCAAGCTGGCCGGCGACAGGAACGCCGCCAAAGGAGACTCTCCCGTCTCATCGGCTCCATCGAGTGTGCTGCGGTCGCGCAGGCGACTGGCCAGTCCCTGCGGCTGAGCCAGCGGCAGCGTGTCGCGCACCGATAACGAATCGGGACGAACCACCGGCTGGCGGCTGGACGTCGAGACCGCCGCACCCGGTTCTTTGCTGTTTGCGGAAGGCGCGGCACTGGCTGCGGCAGAGCTGGCTGCGGCCGAGCTAGCTGCGACAGTGGCACTGCGCCCGCTGTGGTTCTTGCCAGCTGTGGCGGCAGCCGGCGCGCTGTTTTTCTCGGCGGTGGTCTCGCTCGCAGCCGACGAAGACGACGGAGCCGCTTCGCTGGGGACGGCCGGCACCGCAGAGTGGCTGTCGCTGCCTGCCTCG
>CAZKOY010000141.1:0-14123 GCA_964554495.1 uncultured Myxococcales bacterium | reverse complement strand
GCGCGATATGACCGACCCGCCGCGCGATATGACCGACCCGCCGCGCGATATGACCACGCCGCCCGTCGATATGACGGACCCACCGCGCGACATGACGATGCCGCCCGTCGACATGGCGACACCGCGTGATATGGCAACGCCGCCAATGGATATGTCGATGCCAGGCGATATGGCCGGCCCAATGGGGCGCATTGGTGATCCCTGCACGGCAGACAGCGGCTGCATGGGCGGCACGACGCCGAAGTGCTGGAAGACCAACGTGCTCGACAACCCCATGGCGCCTCCGACGCCGAATGGCTACTGCACGTCGACTTGCAGCGCCGACACCGATTGTGGCGCTGGCGCTCGCTGCGTCAGCATTGGCGCGGCGAAGTACTGCTTGGCGGCCTGCAACAACGCGACAACCTGCCGCAAGCCGGGCTATGCCTGCTCGTTCGCCGCCGGGGGCGTCTGCTTCCCCGACACGATCTATGACTGCGATCCCAAGGGCGCCATGGGCACCTGCACCGAGCCGGGCACGATGAAGGCCGGCGGCTGCATCCGCGGCGCGTACGAAGACAAGGGCAACTGCCAGGCCACCTGCACCGTCGGTACCGGCACCTGCGCCGACAAGCCGATGGGCGTCAAGCGGCAGTGCGTGTTCTACAACGGGCCGGCGAGCGGCGACGCGTTTAAGGGCGCACTCTGCTACGCCAGCGTCGCGATGCCCAAGATGCCGGGAACGTCCTGCACCTATATCAACGAGTGTACCGACGGCTATCAGTGCGACACGCTCGATCGCAAGTGCCGTCAGCTCTGCGTGCAGGGCGGCATGCCTGCCTGCTCGATGGGCATGTGCGCCGACGCATTTATGTCGATGGCCATGGGCCCCGGCATCTGCCGCTGATCCCGTGACGACTCCCACCACGCCGTCGGCTCCCGCTCAGGCTGAGCCGACGGCGCCCCCCTCTTCCTCTTCTCCTTCCGAATTCGTCGTCGCGACGTGGAATGTCAACTCGCTGCGAGCGCGCATGGATCGTGTGCAGCCGTGGCTTTCCCGTCACCGTCCTGACGTCGTCTGTCTGCAAGAACTAAAGATGCAGACGGCGGACTTCCCGCTGCTTGAGCTACAGGCTCTGGGCTATCACGCGGTGGCGTTTGGGCAAAAGACGTACAACGGCGTGGCCATCCTGTCGCGCAGCGAGCATGGAGCCCCCACCGACGTCGCCTGTGGCATGGATGACGGCGATAGCGATGCCGAAGCACGGCTGATTTCTGCTCGCATCCCCGGCTTGGGGCTGCGGGTGGCATCGGTGTACGTGCCCAATGGGCAGAGCATCGACTCGGACAAGTACGCCTATAAGCTGCGCTGGCTGCGGCGCTTTCGCGAGCACCTCAAGCGACACTTTTCTCCGACGGAGCCGCTGCTGTTGGGTGGCGACTACAACATCGCCCCCGATGACAACGATGTCTATGACCCGGCAGGCTGGCGCGACACCGTGATCTGCCACGAAGACGCCCGCAAGGCGCTGGCCGACATCGTGGCCTTTGGACTGTTCGACTCGCTGCGCCACGTCGAGCCAAGCGCAAAGATCTACACGTACTGGGACTATCGTCAGCTGGCCTTTCCCAAGAACCTGGGGCTGCGCATCGACCACCTGTTCTGCACGGCGCCGCTGCGCGATCGCTGCCTTGCGGCCCGCGTCGATCGCGAAGCGCGAAAGGGCGAAAAGCCCTCTGATCACGCGCCGCTTCTGGTCACGTTCCGTCGCTGATTTTGGCCCGAGGCCGCACGCTTAGTACACAGGCGCCACTTGCTTGAGCGGCAGCAAGATGCGCGCTCGCGTGCCCTCGCCCGGCCGGCTATCGATGTCGAGCTGTCCGTCGTACAGATGGGCAACCTTGCGCACGATCGGCAGACCCAGTCCGGTGTGGCTGCGCCCCTTGGTGCTATAGAACGGCTCGAACAGGCGCTGCCGCGTCTCGTCCTGGATGCCATCGGCGTTGTCCTCGACGCTGATCAGGGCCCCGGCCGGCACCGAGTAGTAGCGGAAAAAGATCCGTCGCTGCCGATCGTCGCTCAGCTCGGCCAGGGCTTCGCAGGCATTGGCCAGCAAGTTGCGAATCGCCGCGCGGTAGTGAAGCTCTGCGCCGTATAGCTGCAGCGGCCCATGCAAGTCGAAGATCATGCGGATCTGGTTCTGCTCAATGACTGGCTGCAGCTCTTCATAGATCGACTGGATGAGCGGAATCATCACGCAGACTTCATGCCCAGGGCGCGCTCGCCCAATCAGCGAATACTCGCTGATCTCGCGCGTGATCTTGAGCGCCTGCTCGACGGGGCGCAGCAGCGCTGTGAATGCCTCGCTGAGCACCTCGGCCTGCTGCATGGCCACGCTGAACTGCTCAATCGTCGACTGATCCAAGCGCTCTGCCAGCCGCTGATAGATCTCTTGCAAGAGCGTGCGTAGCTGCGTCGCCGGCTCGCTGCTCTCTGGATCGTCGTCGCTGCCCCGCCCCATCACTTTGTTGATGACCGTACGGGCCGAGCGCAGAGCGTTCTGCATCTCTTGCGCAAAGCCAGCGGCCATCTGCGCCTCGGTGCGTTCCTTCTGCAAGCGCAGCACAAGCTCGGTCGCTTCTTCTAGCTGGCGAGCTCGATCATCGATGCGCTGCTCCAGCTCGCGGTTGAGCTGATGCAAAGCGCGCTCGACGACGGTGCGATCGACGGCTTCCATGGCGCGCTCGACCAGATCGGCCAAGTGCGTCGCGAAGCTGACGTCGTCCTGCGTCCAGCTCCGCTGCTCACCGCAGTGCTCATGACAAAGCACGCCGACCAGCTCGCCTTTGTGCAGCAGCGGCGCTTCCAGCATTGAAACGATGCCCTGCGGTTCCAGATAGCTCTCGCGGAATTCCTGCGTGGCTGGATGATGGCGGGCATCGTCTGCGACCACGGTTCGCTCTTCACTCAGCGCGCGAAAATACGCGGGGTATTCGCTGGCCAGCAGGGTCATCCCGACGAAGCGATCGTCGTGTTTACCCGCCGCTAGCTCGTACAGCATCTGGCAGACGATGCGCTTGCGCGGCTGATCGAAGATCCAAATCGAGGCACGACTGACCTGCAGACCACGCGCTGCCACCTCGGTGATGTCGCGCGCTGCGGCAACAAAATCCCCCGAGCTGACGATGGGGCTGCGCGCCAAACGAAACAAGAGCTCGTTCTGCCTGCGCAGCACGCGCTCGCGTTCGCCTTGTTCATCGGTCGGCACGCTGGACAGAGGCGCCAGCCCATCGTCGCTTGAAGCCGATATGCCACCGTCGCTGTTTGCACTAGTTCGCCGGCTCAGCGGACGCAAGATGGCGGCGAATAGCATGCGCTCATCGCTGCGCTCTAGCGTAAATCCATCGATGCGAACCGAGCGCTGCTTGCCACTTGGCGTACACAGCTCTTTTTCGTACGGCTCGTGTTCGCGACTCAGCAGGTGGTTGATCTCTAGCTGTTTTTGCAAAAAGGGGGTGAGCTCCCAATAGTTCAACTTCGTCGGCACACTCGCGGTCATCCCGAGCAGCTGATAGAACGCCTCGTTCGCCTCGTAGATCGCGCCGGACTCATCCCAGATCACCATGGGCAGAGGCGACGCCTCGGCCATCCTCTGGAACGACGGCAGCACACTCGACATCAACACACTCCTTCTACGGGTAGGTAAATTGGACGCTGCCGGTTTCGCGGAGTCAACGTCCGAATATCGCACGCGCTGCCCGCCGTACGCTCGTCGAGCGCAGAGGTCTTGCCCCAGTGACGTCGGCCCAGCATGGCACGGGACGGTACCGGGCTCCCGTGCCCCGGCGGCCAGAGGCAGTTGGCTAGCTATGTTATGGTGCCGGCTTGGTCATGGTGACGCCAGCACGTGTGCGAACCGGCCAGTCAGAGAACCCGACTGCGGTACAGCCAAACAACGAGGATGTGGCGCTTGAGCACACCATGCCGGCGGCTCTACCGCACTCGCTTGTCGCAAGCGATTCACCACATCTTGCGTGCCCCACCGATTCCCCCGCACTTGAGCTGACTGAGCAGGCTGCGCTCGCAGCCACCCAGGCAGCGCCTGCACCGATGGGGCTGTTGTCGGCGGCTGCATCGCACAGCCGACCGTCGGTGTCGAGCGTTGATGCCAGCAGCGACTCGGCCGAACTACAGCCACCGCCTGGCTCGGTCCCTGGCTATCGCTTGCTGCGCTCGCTGGGCCATGGCGCGTTCGGCACGGTGTGGCTCGCCGAGCAAGAAAACACCGGCAAGCTCGTCGCCATCAAGTTCTACTCGCACGCGCCAGGGCTCGACTTCGGCTTTTTACGACGCGAAGTCGAAAAGCTCGCCGTGCTGTACACGTCGCGAGAAATCGTCCAGCTCATCGAAGTGGGCTGGCATGCCTCGCCGCCATACTACGTGATGGAATATCTAGAGCGCGGCTCGCTGGAGGATCGCCTGCGCCAAGGCCCGTTGTCCGAGGCGGATGCCACACGCGTACTGAAGGCGATCGCGCGAGCGCTGGCCCAGGCGCACAGCGTGGGAATTCTGCACTGCGATCTGAAACCAGCAAATGTGCTTCTCGACAGCGACCTGCGGCCGCGGCTGTGTGATTTTGGTCAATCTCGCTTGACGAGTGAGCAGCAGCCGTCGCTTGGCACATTCTTTTATATGGCGCCCGAGCAAGCCGATCTGGCCGCGGTGCCCGACGCCCGCTGGGATGTCTATGCGCTGGGAGCGATGACGTACGCCATGCTCACCGGCCGCCCACCGTATCGAAGCAAAGATGCCCGCAGACTGATTGCGGAAAACGCCACGCTGCCCGATCGACTGGCGCTGTATCGTGAGCTTCTGCGCGCTGCGCCGTCGCCTGAGCTAGAGCTGCGCCGTCGCTGTTCGCGGCTCGACGCCGGCCTGCGGACACTGATCTGCGACTGCCTAAGCCTGGATGCCGAAGCGCGTCCTAGCAGTGCGCAAGCGATCCTCGACGCGCTGAAAAACCTAGAGCAGCAGCGCGCCAAACGCCCGGTGATGATCATTGGCGCGGTTGGGTTTTCGCTTCTCATGCTGGTGGTTGCGCTGATCGGTGGTCAGACATGGCGCACCGCTCTGGGTAGCTCGCAGAAAGCGATCATCCAGCGCGCTCTTGAGAGCACCCGCTTCGCCGCGCGCTTCGTTGCTGAGACAGCAGGACGAGAAGTCGAGCGGCGCTGGAGCGCCCTGGAAGCATCGGCCAACGATCCGGTGATGCGCGACGTGCTCATCGAGCTTGGCCAACCGCAAACACACAACGCATCCGCTGATCCGCGATCCGAAATCGAAGTGCAGTACGGCGCAGGGCGACGACGTGAACTGCAGACCGTGCTGCAAGAGTGGCTTGAGCGGCAGGAACACCGCTATCACAGCCTGGGCGCGACAAGCTGGTTTCTGGCCGACCACCACGGTCTGCAGTGGGCCCGCGTGCCGTTTTCTCCGACGGTGGGAAAGAACTGGTCGTTCCGCGATTACTTCCATGGGCACGGACGCGATCTACCGAGCAAGACGGACGAGCCGGGCAGTCGTGGCGAAATCTCGCCCATTCGCGCCCCGCATCGCTCTGCCGTGTTCGATAGCCAAGCCAGCGGCAATCGCATCGTCGCATTCTCGGTCCCGGTGTGGAGTGAGCCATCTGAAAGCGGTCCGCCAGAAGTCGTCGGCGTATTGGGCATGACCGTGCGTTTGGGTCACTTTGGCGAGTTGAATCCCGGCGAACGCCAAGGTGCGCAGCAGGTCGCAGCGCTTATCGATAGTCGTGAAGATCTGCCCGGTCAGCGGGGCCTGATCCTGCAGCATCCACTGCTGTCGGACGCGCTCTCGCAGCGGCTAAGCGCGTCGCACGTACCACGGCCTCGCGTCGGTGGCGACGTGCTGCAGCGCTTGGACGATGCACAGCGGGCGCTCGCTTTGGGCGACAGTCGTGGCCTGCACCCGCTGACTTTCGTCGGCTATGTCGACCCGCTAAGCCCCGAAAGCGGCGGGCAGTGGCTTGCGGCGATGGAGCCCGTCGTGGTGCGAGGTCGCGACACCGGCTGGGTGGTCATCGTGCAAGAGCCCTATCGCGATGTGATCAAGCCAGTGAACGATCTGGGTCGGCACCTGGTGCGCATCGGGGTCGTCGGATGCATTAGCGTGCTGGCGCTTCTGGGTTGGCTGTGGTGGCTGCTCTTGCGTGCGGTCGATGGCAGCCCTCGCCAGCGACGCGAGGGGCGCGGATAGGCAGGCTACTTCTTCACCACCAGAGGCCGAATCAGGCGAAACGGCGCTCGCCCATAGCTGAGCAGATCGTCGTGAAAGCCCTTGAGCGCAAAGCCGGCCCCGCGCACTGCCTTCACGTCGTCGCGCAAGCGCAGGATTTCCAGCTTGCCCCACGTATAGACCATATACAGCGGATCCTGCGTGCCGCGCAGCGCTTCCATCTCGGACACTTTGCGCGTCTGCAGCGCCTGCTTCTGGAAATAATCTGTGGCTTGCTCGACGGTCCACGCCGCGCTGCCTGGCCCTGCGGCATCGGTGTGCATGCGCAGCGCAGCGACAAAACGACCGGCCCGCAGCAGCGCGTCTTGAATCTGCGCCAAGCGCAGCGTCGGGTCGCCATTGCCATAGCCCTCGTCGAGCATCATCTGCTCGGTGTAGTGCGCCCAGCCTTCGATGTTGCTCATCACGCCAAATAGCTGGCGCGCCTTGCTAAGCCGTCCTTCCCACAAGTGCTGCAGATAGTGTCCGGGAAACGCTTCATGAATCGCTGTGACTTCGATGATCGGCCGGCTGTGCGCACCGCGCAGAAAGTCTTCGGCCTGCTCTTTGGTCCACGTCGGGTTGGGCAGCGTGACGTAGTAATACGCTTCCTTGGCCGAGTCGTACGGTCCCGGTGTGTCCATCGAAGCCAAGGTTGTTGCGCGCATAAACGGCGGCGACTCACGCACCAGCGGCAAGACCGGCGAAGGCAGCGTCACGATGCGCCGATCGATCAGGAACTTCTGCTGGCCGGACAGACGCGCGCTGGTCTCGGCGATCACGCGGTCACCGCTTGGGTGATCCTTCAACATGTCAAGCTGCACCGCGGCCGCGTCTTTCTTGCTGTCGATCTTTCCAGCCGTCGCACGAAACTCGCGCTGCAAGCGGGCGATCTCGGACTCGGCACGCGACAAAAGCTGCGGCAGCGGCTCATCGATCATCTCGACGGCCCACAGGCGCTTTTTGTATGCCTCGCTGCCCAACGAAAAGGTCGGACTCGCCGTCTTACGCCGCTGCTTCAAAAAGTCGCCAAAGCGCCGCAGCGCCTGCGCCACCGTGCTGCTGGCTTGCCGTAGCTCTTGCTGTAGCGCGGCATCTTTCACTTCAGGAAATGCCAGGGGCACGTCGTCGGAAAGAAAGCGCGCCGTGGCATCCAGATCCGACAGCGTGATGTCGATCGCCACCTGCGAAAGGGGCGCGCTCTCATCGAGATTTTTTTCCGCGGCTTGCAGCGCACTCGGTAGCTTGGCCAAGCGGGCTTGCACCAAGCGCAGGCGCTGCTGCGCAGGCGCGAACGAGCGCTTGATCAGCGCGTTCACACTGCCCGCCACCATGCGCAGATACGTTCCCGGTCGACGGCGGTGATCCTGCGCTTCGCCACGCAGGTATAGGCGCGAACCGACCGCATGCCTCGCAAGCTCTAGATCAAAGCGGTTTTCCGTCGACAGGCTCGCCGATGGAATCGCCGCCAAGCGCGCCTGCCAGTCGCGCAGCCAAGCCAGCTCTGCTGCGATACCAGCCGGAGACACATCGTCGATCTCGCCGTCATAGCTGTGAATGCCAAGCTCTGTCGCTTCGATGGGATAGCGCTTGGCATATTCGCTCGTCAGCGTGACCATCAGCGCAGCAAAGGCTTGATCGTCGGCTGGAGCAGGTCGCGCCGCAAGCGGCACGCACAGAAGAGCTAGCCCGCACAAAAGACCCAGCGCCAGACCGCGGGGACGGAAGCTGCGCCTAGCTGCTTGACTCTCGGTGATCTTGTTCATTTGGTCGTTCATCCCAAGTGTTCTCTCTCTGCCGTGGGGGGGTGGGCTTCTGCAATAGACGCGGCGTCGGTGGGCAGTCGCGAAACGACGCAGCGCAGCAGCGCCAAGCGGTCTCGTGTGGCCATGCGCAACAGCGCTTCGGCATGCAAGCGCTGCCCTGCGATCTCGGCCAGAAGCGCATCATCGATCGCCGACAAAAGGCCCAAAGCCGTCTGCTTCGGCTTGGTGAAAATCGGCACCAGATCACCGACGCGAAACGAAAACGGCGGAATGGTGCGCGCCACGTCCAAGATCTCTTCTGACAAGGCGCGGGGCAGGCCATCGCACAGCGTCAGGTGAGGTGTGAAGCTGGGATAGTCAGGCTTGCGCCACAGCGCGCGTAGCTGTTCAGCCTGACAGCGCAAAATCACCGTCGACTGCTTGTCCCCAAGAAACGCGTCCGCGCCCGGCACATGCACCGTCGATCCACGCACCCCCGTCGCCGCCTGCGGCAAGCGATAGCGCTGTCGATACGGGCCCCGCACCGTGACGTGCGCTGGTTCTTTTTCGTGCGGATTGGCCAACGCACGCAGCAAGTTCAACCACGCGCACAGCGCTGGATCTTCGGGATAGACGACATAGAACACGCGCATGCGCGGCGGCCCGGCCATGAGTTCAGACCAGCAGATAGCGCATCGCTGCTTCGTCGTGCTTGACGCTGTTGACGAACGAGTACATCAGGTCGCCAAAGGTCGCCGCGCGGGCAAAGGCCGCTTGCCGTTCACCGCGATCTGCGAAGCGGGCCAGCAGCGCCTCTTTGTCGGCTGCCTGCGAAAGAAACCACGCGTACTCGGCCAGCAAGCGATCCAAGATGCGACGTGCCACGGCATCGCGGCGCTCGGCCACTTCGCGCAGGCGCTCGGTCGGCGTGCGATGCACCAAGCGCGAGACGTCGTCAATCGTGATCCCTGGAGCCGCGGCGACCAGCGGCGCGATCATCGAAAAGCAGATCAGAAGTCGGCTGTATTTCAGACGGAAATTCTTCGCCAGCTCATACACCTTGTCGCTGGCCTCGGTCTTGCCGGTGCGACGCGCCTCATAGTTCAGGCACATCGTCTTCCAGTACCGCAAAAGATCGTTGAGCAGAAACACCGGACGAAACGTCTCGGCGTGATCGGCAAAGTCGCGAAAGTACGTCTGCAAAATGTCGCGGATAACCGCTTCGTAAATCGGCGGATTAAAGACGCAGACGCTTTCGAGAAGAAGCAGCATGCGCGCCGTGAAGTGGTTGCGATAGTCATCTTCGCGACTGCCCAGCGTCTTTTGCATGTCGCCGACGTAGTGGATGTCGAGGTAGATGCCGCCTTGCGTGAAGTCAGGAAAGCCGATGGCGCGGCAGGCCTTGATGATCGCGGCGTCAGCCAGCGTCTTGTCGACGCGCGACAGGGCCCGCTCGCTGCTGTGTCCCAGACGCAGAAAGAAGATGTCGACGTCCGACGCGGGCGTTGCGTCGCCGCGCCCATAAGAGCCCGTGACATAGATGCACAGCTCGGGGATGTCGCGCACCTCGGGCAGGGTAGCCAGCGTTTCGCGCAGCGCCGCCATGCGCGCGACAGAAAAGTCACGGCGGCGAGTGATCTCGTCGACGAATTCTGGCCCCAAAGGTGTGGTCATCGCTTTGCCCTGGCCCGAGATTGGGCAGACGCGAAATATACACGCATTGCCCCTCCGACCAAGCAGCGCCGTTTCCGCCGGTCGCAGTCGTGGTATAGCGTCGGCCATGAGCTTGTCTTTGCAGCCTGCCTCGGCGGCCCGACGCCCGGTCACCACGCCGCCATCGCCCGGAGATCCCGAGCTTCTGGCCGTGCCCGCTGGCTTCTGCCTGCGCCGCTTCGTCGAGCGATCGCCCGCACCGCCGCTGCCACCTGTGGTCTTTGATGCCGAGAAGCGTGCCCTGCAGTTTGTGGTGTATCCGCCGCCGCACAACCCAAGCGACGAAGCAGCCGCCGTCGAGATCCTGGTCTGCCAAGCCGCGGCAGGCCAGCCGCTTCTAGTCTATGGCTTGCCGGTCGAGAAGAAGGCCGCACAGCGCAAAAGCAAGGAACACGCCGACCCGGTGATTGCAGCGCTGAAGCAGCAGATCGAAGCGGTGCTGGGCCTCGACGAAGATCTGTCGCTGTTTTACGCGATGTGCCAGATCGATGCCCAGCTGCGTTGGGTGGCGCAGGTCGAAGCTGGGCGCAGCCTGCGTTCGCCACGCGTGTTTGAAGATCTGCTCAAGTGCCTGCTGCGCGCCCGCTTGCCTGCTTCGCAGCAGGCCGAGGTCTGCGCCCGCCTCTGCCAATACTTCGGGCCTCCGACCACGCTAAACCGTCGAGGATTTCCGACGCCAGAAGCCATGGCGAAGGCAACGCCCGCGCAGCTCGCAAAGAAGCTCAAGATCTCGGCGCCCGTGGCCAAGACTGTCTGTGCGCTTCTGCAGACCTGCTCGGATGGCCGCTTTTATCCTGACTCGCTGCGACGGCTGCCCAGCGGATTTGTGCAGCTGCTCAGCGATGCGCAGGACGATGCGGATGCCGAAGGCTGCATGCTCACGGCCGTCGATGCTGAGCTCGAATGGCAGCTGCGTGTCTCGGGACTACTCGCTCGTCTACCGGGCTTTGGCGACCGAGCCTGTGCCCTGCTGTATCCACTTCTTGGCTGCCATAGCGAGCCGTATCTCGACATCGATAGCCTGCGCACCTGGCAAGCGCTCGGCACGCGCGGTCGACGAGCCAGCGCCCCCCTGCGGTTCCGCACAAAAGAGGCGGATGCCATGGCGCAGCGCATCCTGCAGCGCGTCGGTCGCTACGCCATCTATGCCGGACTGGCGCAGCGCCTGCTTGTGCAAGGCCCGCCTAGCGTATAGTGCCCGACCATGTGTACGCCGAAACGAATCGTCCATCGCACGCCTCTTTCCCGTCGGGGAATGCGCTCGTTTATGGCCCTGGCCGGGCTGCTGCTTGGTGTGCAGGCGCTGGCCCCTGCTGCTCCACTTCCTATGGCCGCCAGCGTGTCTGTCCTTTCATCCACGGATCCTATGGGCCGGCAGCAGCTGGACGAAATCCTGAAGCAGCCGAGCGATACCGTCGGAGCCCTGCAGTACACGCGGGATCTTGCAGACCGTGTTGGGGCGCGACTGGCTGGTTCAAAAGGCGCCGAGCTTGCCGTGAACTGGGCCGTCGCGGCGATGCAAAAAGCCGGGCTCTCCAACGTGCGCAAAGAGCCGGTGCGCGTTCCTCGCTGGCTGCGCGGAGAAGAGTCGGCCGAGCTTCTTGGTGAGAGCGCGCAGCCACTGCGCATCGCAACTCTTGGAGGTTCCGTCGGCACGCGCGCACCCGGCAGCGATGCCATCACGCCCATCGAGGCGGAAGTCATCGAGGCTGACTCGTTCGAGTCGCTGGCCAAGCTAGGCGAAAAGGTGCGCGGTCGCATCGTGCTGTTCAACAAAGAGATGGTGCGCAGCCGCGACTTTCAGGGCTATGCCGACGTCGTGGCGCTGCGAGGTCGGGGGGCCGTACGGGCAGCCAAGCAAGGCGCTGTGGCCGCCCTGGTGCGCTCGACGGGAACCGGCTTTCATCGCCAGCCGCATACGGGCGCCATGCGGTACGAAGACGGCACCCCGCGCATTCCAGCCGTCGCGGTCTCTGCCGAGGACGCTGAGCTCTTGCATCGCCGCCTGCAGTCCGGCGAAAGCGTGCGTGTCCGCCTTCGCCTGGGTGCGCGACTCGACGGAGAAGTCGACTCGTGGAACGTCGTCGGTGAAGTGCCTGGACGCAGCCAGCCGGACGAAATTGTGCTTCTTGGAGCGCACCTGGACTCTTGGGATTTGGGAACCGGCGCGCTCGACGACGGAGCGGGCTGCGGCATCGTCTTGGACACGGCACGACGAATGGCACAAGCCGCGCGCACGGATTCGACACAGGCCCCGCGGCGTACGGTCCGCGCCGTGCTGTTTATGAACGAAGAGCTTGGGCTCTCGGGTGCTCGCGCCTATGCCGCGGCGCACAAGGGCGAGCTAAGCAAGCACGTAGCGGCCATGGAAGCCGATTCCGGTGCGGGGGCGCCCTTTGGCTATCGCGTGACCGGGGGTGAGCCCGCGCGAAAGCTGGTGCAGTCTTGGCTGTCGCCGTTTGCCACGTTGGTTCCCAACGAGGTGGGAATGACCGACGAATGGGGTGCGGATCTGCTGCCGCTTCAGGCTGAACATGTCCCGGTGGTCGGCGTGGCGCAAGATGTCTCGGAGTACTTCGAGTGGCACCACACGGCGGGCGATACCGTCGACAAAATTCGCCCACGCGAGCTCGCGCAGGCGCAGGCGGCCTTCTTTGCACTGGCACATGCGGCGGCCAATTCCGAGACCCGACTGCCCCCATCGCCCAGGCCGTCCCGCTTCTAAGCTAGAGCCCTCTTGGCGCCGCTACCTCGTCAGGTATGCATGCCGACTAGATTGCCAGTCGGTGCCCCCTCTTTCCCAAGTACGATGAAATCATGCGAGTCCTAGTCCTTCTTGATCCGCCCCAAACGCTGCGCCCCAAAAGCGATACCTCGGTCGCCATCATCGACGAGCTATTACGCCGTGGCCACGAGGCTTTCATTGCTGAAATCCACAGCCTGTGGCTGCGTCAAGATGCCGTCGGCGCCCACGTCCACACGGTCCTTACGGCAAGCCGCGAGCAGGCGCCCGCACTGACCGCCGCATCCGAGCCGCAGAGCCGCCCACTTTCGGACTTTCATGCGGTGCTCATGCGCAAGGATCCGCCGTACGACGTCACGTATCACACGGCGACGCTGCTGCTAGAGCTTGCCCGCCACAAGACTCTGCTCGTGAACGACCCACGCGGCCTGCGCGAAGCCAACGAAAAGCTGTTTATCTTCCACTACCCGGACCTGATCGCACCGACGGTAGTGACGCATCGCATGGATGAGCTGAAGGCATTTATGGCGGGACAGGGGGGCGAGATGATCGTCAAGCCTCTCGACGGGTACGCCGGGCTTTCGGTGTTCCACGTGCGCGAGAGCGACCCCAACACGGGCGCCATCCTTGAGACGATGACGCACCATGGCAAGCGCTGGGTCATGGCACAGCGCAAGCTTGACGTGAAAGCCAAGGGTGACAAGCGCATCCTGCTTCTGGACGGCGAGCCGCTGACCGCGCTGCTGCGCATCCCGGCGGAAAACGAGCTTCGCAGCAACCTCGCGCTGGGCGGCACAGCACGTCCGACCGAGCTAACCCCACGCGAGCGCGCCATCTGCGAGCGCCTGAAGCCCCGTCTGCGTCAAGAAGGCCTGCACCTAGTCGGCATCGACGTCATCGACGACCACCTGACGGAAGTCAACGTCACCTCCCCGACGGGCGTCCAGGCTGCGAACCGCCTGTACAACCAGCGCTTCGAGGAGCGCATCGTCGACTTCATCGAGGCGCGAGCGCCCCGCTTCCCCTAGTCGTAGGCTCAGGCGAGCCCGCGACCGCCCCAACGAGTCCTTGTTCCAAAGCAAAAAGGCCGGCTCTCCGAAGAGAGTCGGCCTTTTTTGTTCGCTGCGGCGCACACGCACCGCAGACTGAACTACTTCTTCTTCGCCGGCTTCTTGGCGGGGGCCTTCTTGGCGGGGGCCTTCTTCGCAGGAGCGGCCTTCTTCGCAGGAGCGGCCTTCTTCGCCGGGGCGGCCTTCTTGGCAGCCGGCTTCGCAGCCTTCTTGGCGGGGGCCTTCTTTTCCGTCTTCGGCTTCTTGCGCTTCTGGCCGCCAACGGCGCGCTTGGCGCGCGAGATGTCGCCCTGAGCGTCGAGGAAGTACAGGAAGCCTTCCTCGCGAGCGAAGTTACCGGCCTGCACCTTCTCGGCCTTGCCAGCAACCGCCGCCGCGCCAGCGCGCTTCATCGGCGTCTTCCACACGTCGCTGCCGCGCAGGAAGTACAGGTAACCAGCTTCACGCTTCACACCAAGCTTGACAACTTTCTCAGCCATTTCAATGTCCTCCAACTCGAAGGGGGTTGGTTGAACCTGACACTAAGTGAGCCCCGACGAGCGTGTCAATCGCTTTTGCGTGGAAAACTTCACTTTTTT
>CAZKOY010000140.1:0-14338 GCA_964554495.1 uncultured Myxococcales bacterium | reverse complement strand
TGCCCCAGATGAACTCCATGGCGATGAAGTGGCTGTCGTCGATCTTGCCAAGCTCAAAGACCTGGCAGACGTTGGCATGGTTCAGCTGACTGCAGATCTTCGCCTCGTCGATGAACATCTGGATGAAGTCAGCATCCTCGGCCATCGACGGCAGGATCTTCTTGATGGCGATGATCTTCTCGAAGCCTTCGACGCCGAACGCCTTGGCCTTGAAGACTTCGGCCATCCCACCGACGGAGATACGCTCAAGGAGCAGGTACTTACCAAACGGTGCAGGAAGACGCACGGAGGCCCCTTACGCGCAGTGATGAACCATGGGTGGCACGCCTGGTTGGCAAGCTCGCTCTGGACCGCCTTGCACCGAGCGGACTCCGCACGCAGCAGGCTTGGTGCTCGTTGCGTTGCGGGAGCGGACGGTGCGAGACCATGACGCCCAATACAAGAATCCCATGTGCGTGTGCCATCGTATGACAACTCTCGTCCGTGAGTCAATCGCCGGATGAGACGGAGCGCGCTCGGCTGGCCAGGCTTTGGAGACGTGGCTGCGGCCGATGGCAGAACCACATGGCGACCCTGACAGCCTGCCGGAATTGCGGACTATTTTTCCAAGTCGGCCGCGAGCTCGGGTCGGTGATTGGATGCGACACCCCAGCGCGTCTTTTTCCACTGTGCTTGATACGCCAGCCACAGAGACATGGCATCGGTCAGGTGACGCAGCGCGATGGGCTCGCTCGCACTGAGCTCACGCGCCTCGCCAAGATCGTCGGCGCCGTCAAACAGTTTGACCTGACCACCACCGCTTACCAGCAGCTTGTACCGTCCAAGTCGCATGGTGTGCGAGAGCTCATACTGGCTAGCAATGGCTGGACGCGGATAGCCCGCGCCGACCCCTTGCGCGACTGGAATCAAGGACTCGCCCTGCACGTCCTTGGGCGTGGGCAAGCCCAGGGCATCGGTCAATGTGGGCAGGATATCGACGAGCTCGGTGCCCTCTTCAACGACGCGTCCGCCGGGGAAGAGCGGCGGGTAGTAGATCCACAACGGGATGTGGATCAGCTCTTGGCGCAGCGATTGTCCGTGACCGATGCGACCGTGGTCCCAGAATTCTTCGCCGTGATCACTGGTGAAGACGATCAGCGTGTTGTTGTCGTTGCCGGTCTTTTTCAGCAAATCGAGCAGCGCACCGAACTGCTGGTCGTTGTACGAGATGTCGCTGTCATACAGCGCGATCACGCGCTGCCGGTCGCGCGGCGTGATCTGCAGCTGACCAGCGACGATGCGATCGAGCTGCGGATCCATGCAGCCTTTAACGAAGGGGCCGCTATAGCTCTCGGGATCGTACTTCGAGATCCATGGCTCATGCGCCCGCCACGACACATGTGCATCGATGGTGCCCAGGTACATAAAGAAAGGCTTCTTGCCTGCGGGGTTCTTGGTCAGAAAGGTCTTCGCAGCCGCGACCAAGTCTTCGCCCTTGAGGCCTCCGCCTTCATGAATATGGTTCTTGAGGAAGTCCCAGCCATCACCGAAACCCCAGCGCTTGGTGATGTAGCCGTTCGCGATGTGCGCGATGTGATAGAGCCCCGCGGGACGAATTGCCTCGGGAATTAGCGTTAGCTGCGGGGGCAGCACGGCCTTGTCGCTGATGAAGCGATGCTGCGCCGGATAGAGTCCGGTAAACAGCGATGCATGACTGACGCGCGACTCGTTGCCTTGCGAGTAGGTGACAGCGAAGCGCGTGGCCTTTTCACTGAAGGCATCGAGCACAGGCGTCTCGACGCGCGAGGTCTTGTTCCACAGCTTGTACTTGTCGGCGCGCGTGTCATCCGACAGCCAGATGATGATGTTGCGCGGCTTTTCCGTCTTGCGCAGCGATGGAGACGGGCCAAGCGTCAGCAGCTCTGCGCTATTCAGCGCAAGCTGCGGACATCCCGTGCTTGCCAGCGAGACGCGTCGCACTTCATTGGCATGGGCCGCCAGCGAGACCGCACTGCCGTCAAGCGGCAGGTCACGCGGGGCTTTGTCGGCGCCGCTCTTGCCTCCGTCTAGCGATAGTTTGAGCGCGCAGCCCGTCCCCTGGCCTTGCACGCGCAGCGCCCCGCCGCGCGGCACATAGACGTAATAGTGCAGCACCGAATCCGGCGGCATGAGCAGCTTATTTCCGTCGGAGATTCGCGGTGGCAGGTAGTCCGCAGGCGGCTCTTTGCCCCCGACTTGCAGCCATTGCACTGCCGCCGCAGCGCGCATGGGGGCGGGGCTGTTGGGCACTGGCCAGCTACCCACGTGCGCAAAGGTGAAAGCCAGCGCGTTTTCCCCTGCGTGCAGCGAACCCGGCGGCAGCTTCAGCTCGATGGTCTGCCAGCCCGGCTTCAGCGCTACGGCCGGCGTGGCTTTGCCGCCAGCGCTCAGCTTTACCGAAGACGGAGCCAGCACTTTGACGCGCAGAAACACGCTGGATCCAGCCGCCGCTGTGGCCGACAGCGGCACCTGCAGTCGCGCGCTCGCCTGGGCCAGAGCCGTCATGGTGCCATCGACGGACACTCGCGTTTTCCAGGTCGGAGTGGGGCGACCAAAGTGGGCATAGCGAACGAAGCCAGGTGAGCCCGCGGGCAACACAAGGCCCCCGCGCTGTTCCAAGTGGGCGAGCGTCCGGTTGGCGATCAGATCGAACACCGGATGGCGTTCCGTTCCGTCGCTGTCGTTGTTCTTGGTGGGATTCGCAGGCGGGGCCTTCGGCGGAGCCGTGGCAGCCGCGTGCGTGACCGTCGAAGCGGTCAACAGCAGGGCGGTCCAGTTGATTTTCATGACACCGATTGCAGGATATCCAGCATGTCGCGCGTGGCGCGGTCGAGGCCGACCAGCACAGCGCGGGCGATGAGGGCGTGACCGATATTTAGTTCCTCGATGCCGGGGATGGCAGCGACGGGGCGAACGTTGTTGTAGTCCAGGCCATGACCCGCTGCGACGTGCAAGCCATGGCTGACTGCTTCTTCAGCGGCAGCGGCCAGGTGTTCTAGCTCGGCATCTGCGCGCTCTTTGCTGCGGCCATCGGGACGGCGGGCATCTAGCGTCGCGTCGCAGTAGTGCCCGGTGTGTAGCTCGATGCGCGGCACGCCAAGCTGCAGCGCGGCCCGCACCTGTGACGCCTCGGGCGCAATGAACAGCGAGACGGCAATGCCAACCTGACCCAGCGCTTGCACGGCCGCGGCCACTTGTCCGCGATGACTGCCCGTGCAGTCCAAGCCGCCTTCGGTCGTACGCTCTTCGCGACGCTCGGGCACCAACGTGACCACATCGGGACGAATGGCCAAGGCTCGCTCGACCATCGCCGAGGTGGCGGCCATCTCTAGGTTCAGTACGCCACGCACCGTCTGCCGCAAGAGCTCGACATCGCGATCTTGGATGTGTCGCCGATCTTCGCGCAGATGCACGGTGATGCCGTGCGCTCCGGCTAGTTCGCAGATGGACGCAGCCCACACCGGGTCGGGATAGGGCGTACCGCGCGCCTGCCGCAGCGTCGCCACGTGGTCGATGTTGACGTGAAGCGAGATCATGGATGAGTTGCTCGCAGGCTAGTCGCGCATCGACATGTCCATCGGCATCGACATATCGGTGGGCATGGCCATATCCATCATGCGCAGGTCGATGCAGTTGCCGACCAAGCAGCCGGGAATGGGGAACGGCGACAGCACCGAGCAGTCACGGCCGCAGCCGCCACAGTGCTTCGGGTTGTTGAGAATGTTCACGCACATGCCATCGCAGCAGCGCTCGACGCCACCGCAGGGCACAGCACACTCGCCTTCGCAGACGCCGCCTTTGCAGGCCTTACCCATGGGGCACTCTTTGCCGCACTTGCCGCAGTTCTTGGGATCATCGAGCAGGCTGCTGCAGCCGCTGCCGCAGCAGGTCTGACCCGAGCGGCACGACAGGCCGGCAGGACCACACTTGCAGGTACCGCCATCGCAGGTTTCACCCGCAACGCAGACGCGGTTGCAGCCGCCGCAGTTCATGGTGTCCTTCATCACGTCGCGGCAGCCGTCGAAGCAGCACAGCGTGCCGGCCGAGCACACCTGATCGCGGCCCCCACCGCGGCACACGCAGCTACCGGCGGCGCAGACCTCGCGATTGCCGCAGACCTTGCCGCAGCCACCGCAGTGGAATGGGTTGCTGTTGACGTCGATGCACGGCTCGCCGTTGCAGCACTGGCTGTCAGGGTTCTCGCAGCGCGACGAGTCACAGCCCATGGCTGCATCGTCGCTGGTCGAGGCCATGTCCTTGGGCTTGCGATCCACGACCATCGGGTCGGCTTTGCAGCCCATGGAGGCCCCGATGCCGAGCACGAGCAGCGCGACCAGAAATCGCAGCGCTCGCCGGGTTGGCTTCGAGCCGAGCCGTCCGACCAGACAGCCAGCGAGACGGGAACGCGCCGACTCACGCGTCAAGTTAAGGAGAAGTTGAGTACGCATGGCGGCAGTCATATTCAGCAGCGCGCGAGCGTGTCAACGGCTTTTGCGATCGCGGTCCTCGCGCATCTCCGGCGTTGACTTTTTCGCCGCAGCCCGGATAAAAGCAGCCTCCGCTTCGTCCCCTGGTCATCACGCTTACGCGTCACATGCTCCTGCGCTTGTGCGCACAAGAGGGAACTTCAATGCCCGTGTACAACATCATCCAGGCAGTCAACGACGCCCTGCGTCTTGAGATGCGCAAGAACCCGCGCGTCGTGGTC
The DNA here is from genome assembly GCA_964554495.1 of uncultured Myxococcales bacterium. Classification (GTDB taxonomy): domain Bacteria; phylum Myxococcota_A; class Polyangia; order Palsa-1104; family JAEUJZ01; genus JAEUJZ01. Next base: position 9,612 of record CAZKOY010000140.1, on the reverse strand, counting down.
CTTGGTGAGGACGTCGGTCGCTTCGGTGGCGTGTTCCGCGCCACGACTGGCTTGCAGGAAGAATTCGGCAAGGACCGCGTCATGGACACACCGCTCGCAGAAGCGGGCATCATCGGCACGGCCATCGGCATGGCGCTTTATGGCCTGCGTCCCGTCGCCGAGATTCAGTTCGCGGACTTCATCTTCCCCGCCTTCGATCAGATCGTGAACGAGCTAGCCAAGTTCCGATATCGATCAGGTGGCGAGTATCCGGCACCGATGGTCATTCGCACGCCATACGGAGGCGGGATTCGCGGTGGGCACTATCACTCGCAGTCTCCGGAAGCGCTGTTCGCGCATACCGCGGGCTTAAAGGTCATCATTCCGTCGAATCCGTACGACGCAAAAGGCCTGTTGCTGACGGCCCTGCGCGATGAAGACCCGGTGATGATTCTGGAACCCAAGCGGGTCTATCGCGCGGCACGCGGCGAGGTTCCCGAGGGGGAATATACGATCCCATTTGGCCAAGCCAAGATCGTGCGCGAAGGGCAGGGCCTGACCGTGCTGTGTTACGGCGCCATGCTGCACGTCGTGATGGAAGCGCTCGAAAAGCAGGGCGCGGCCGAGTTCGATCCCGAGGTCATCGACCTGCGCTCGCTGGTGCCTCTTGATACCGAGACGATCTTGGAATCGGTGCGCAAGACAGGGCGCGTCGTCATCGTGCATGAAGCGCAGAAGACCTGCGGCTTTGGCGCCGAGCTTTCGGCGCTGATCGCCGAGAAAGCGCTCTTGCATCTGGAGGCGCCCATCGCCCGCGTCTGCGGCTTGGACACGCCGTTTCCGTACACGCTGGAGATGGAGTATCTGCCATCGCCCGAGCGCATCACCAAGGCCATCGCCGACACCGCCCGCTTCTAAAGGAAACAGCCCATGGCTATTGAGTTCAGACTTCCCGATATCGGCGAAGGCGTCGTCGAGGGCGAGATCGTCCGCTGGCTGATCAACGAGGGCGATACCCTTCGCGAAGATCAGCCCATGGTCGAAGTCATGACCGACAAGGCCACTGTCGAGATCCCAACACCGAAAGCCGGTCGCGTCGCTCGCATCCTGGTCCCGCAGGGCAAGATCTGTGCGGTGGGTCAGGTCATGGTGGTCATCGAACCGAGTGGCGGTGGGGCAGCAGCCACGGCGGCTGCGACGACGGGACACCAGCCCCCGGCCAACGCTGCGGCACCCACGCCGGCTTCATCGACGTATGCGACGCCGGCTGCGCCTGCCACGGGTCCGTCGCTGGCTGTTCCGGTTGCGGCGCCACAGCTCCAAGCCAAGGTCTTGGCCACGCCCGCCACGCGTCAGCTTGCTCGCACGCTGAACATTGACATCCGCACCATCGCCGGCACCGGCCCTGGGGGACGCATCAGCCGCGAAGACGTACAGCGCGTCTACAGCCAAGGCGGGGCCGTGAGTCGCGCACCAAGCCCGGTAAGAGAAGCGACGGTCGCGAGTCCCACAGTCTCAGCGCCGCCTGCGATCGCAACCTCGGTGCCACCCGCTGCCCCGCCCCCTGTCGTCCTGGGCGCGGGCGACGAACGAATCGCCTTTCGCGGCGTGCGCAAGAAGATCGCCGACAACATGCTGCGTTCGACGCAGTCCGCGGCGCACTTCACGTACGTCGAGGAGTGCGACGTCACGGACCTCATCGCGATCCGCGATCGCGCGCAGAAGCGAGCCGGCGAGCGCGGCATCAAGCTGACCTATCTGCCGTTCATCATCAAGGCGGTGGTCAGCGGCCTTAAAAAGTACCCCATCGTCAACGCCACCCTCGACGTCTCGCGCGAAGAGATCGTCCTGCGCAAGAGCTATCACATCGGGGTCGCCACAGCGACGCAGTCGGGCCTGATTGTTCCGGTGCTGCGCGATGCCGATAAGCTCTCGCTGTACCAGATCGCCGAGACCGTCGGCCCCCTCGCCGAGCGGGCGCGCACCGGCAAGGCCAGCCGCGACGAGCTTACGGGCTCGACCTTCACCATTACGTCGCTCGGCAAACTGGGAGGCGTGCTGGCCACGCCAATCATCAACTTCCCAGAAGTCGCGATCATGGGCGTTCACAAGATCAAGGAAGTGCCAGCGGTGCGCGACGGCAAGATCGTCATTCGCCAGGTCATGAACCTTTCGATCTCGCTCGATCACCGCATCGTCGACGGCTACGAGGGCGCGATGTTCCTGCAGCATGTTGTCGCGCTGCTCGAAGATCCGACGCAGCTATTTATGGAATTGGTCTAGAGCCTTCCCATTTCCCGCATGGAGCGCCCCATGTCCACCGCCGTGCCAACCCCCGTTGCGCGCCCCAGCGGGCTCGATGAAGCGCCCTATCAGCTGATCGCGCCCGACGGACGCTTCGATGCTGCTCGGATTGAGGCCTGTGCTGTTCCCGCGGCGCAGCTTTTGGCTTTGTACCGCGGCATGCTGCGCATTCGCCTGATGGACGAGCGCCTCTTGACCATGCAGCGGCAGGGGCGCATCAGCTTTTACGGCGAAGCGCGCGGGCAAGAGGCCGCTGTCGTCGGAACCGCAGCGGCGCTGGGGCCGGAAGACTACATCGTGCCAGCGCTGCGCGAGGCCGGAGCGGCGCTGTATCGCGGCCTGCCGCTTGCCGCGTACATCGCGCAGATCTTCGGCAACGATCACGACCTGACGCGCGGCAGGCAGATGCCTTGCCATCCCGGCAGTCGGGCCGCTCGCTACGTCACGATGTCATCGTGCATCGGCACGCAGCTTCCGCATGCGACGGGCATGGCGATGGCGGCGCAGCGGCTGCGTGATGGCCATGTCATTGCAGGCTACATGGGCGACGGCGCAACGTCCGAGGGCGACTTTCACGTGGCGCTGAACTTCGCGGGTGTGTTCCGCGCGCCCGTGGTCTTTGTCTGTCAGAACAACCAGTGGGCAATCTCGACGCCGGTCAGCCAGCAGACCGCGACGCCGACCATGGCGGAAAAGGCGCTGGCCTATGGTCTTCCAGCCGTGCGTTGCGACGGCAACGACGTCTTGGCCTGCTATGTCGCAATGCGCGCCTTGGTGGCGCGTGCGCGGCGCGGCGAAGGTCCGCAGTTTCTCGAAGCGCTGACCTATCGCGTGAGTGCTCACTCGTCCTCCGACGATCCCTCGCGCTATCGCGACGAGTCGGTGACTGCGGTGTGGCGCGAGGCCCGCTGCCCGCTGGTCCGTTTCCGCGCCTTTTTGCTGGGGCGTGGGCTGCTTTCGGCGGAAGGCGACAGCGCTCTACGCGAAGAGCTAGACGCCGAGGTCCGCGCCGTCATCACCGCTGAAGAGTCCGTCGCTCCGCCGCCCTTGCGCTCGCTGATCGAAGACGTCTTTGCCCTGGTGCCGCCGCACTTGGCCGAGCAGCTTGCCGAGGTCGCCGCCGCTCTGCCGCAGAAGCCCGCCCATTAGCCAATAGCTGAGTTGCGTATGCGGCTATTTATGGCCGAAAAAAGACGCAATATATCGCTCAATCTGCGCTGCTACACAAAATCCATCGCGTAGGCAGCGCATCGTCCCTGGGAGAACCCGATGAAACGTCTGTCCCCGATCCTTGGCTTGTGTCTTCTTTTGGCCCTTCCGACGCTGAATGGCTGCGCTCGCCTCAGCCATTATCGATCCAGCTACAGCATGGTGAATGTGCAGGCCAAGCCGCCGAGCTTGTTGGTGGCCCAGAAGATCCAGCGGCCGCTTTACCTGGTGCTGGATTCGGCGCGCGTGCCGGACACCTGGGATATGAAAGAGGCCTCGTCGTTCAACCCAAAGGATGGCCCGCAGTTCAAGCTTCTGGACTTTCAGAGGTTCGTGACCCGCGATCTGAAGGAAGCGATGGGCGCGTACTTTTCGCGCGTGGAAGTGGTCAAGGCGGGCGACCCGTTGCCCAGCGAGCCACACGTCATCGGCGACGTAAAAGTCGACCGCGTGCAGCTTCACAGCATTCCCGCCGGGCGCTTGGTCTATACGCTGATCGAGATGACCTGGGGCTTTGGTCTGCGCCCCAGCGAGAGCCCCGAGTACACGTTCACGTTCGCTGGCGAAGGCAAGAGCACCGATGCCTATCCGACGTTTGAGGTCGGCTGCGCCCAGCTTGTCGAGTCGTCGATCGCGGGCTTCCTGTCGAAGTGGACCGAAAAGGGCGGCATCGACAGCCTGCGGCAGAGCGCGGCGGCCGACAAGATCGGCTCACCGACGGCGGCCCCGGCTACGCCCGCCACCGTCGGTGACAAGGCGGCGCCGAGCGAGGCCCCAGGCACCGGCAGCAAGGCCAGCCCGGCTGGCAAGAGCAGCCCCGCCAAGGGTAAACGCAGTAAGTAATACGCGAATCTATGCTGCTATTTATCCGCTAATTATTCTGATCCCTCTGTGGATCGGAATTCCCGCCTGCGGCGCCGTCCGCCCTCCCGTTTGATGAGAGGTTCCTTTCTGTCTGCGGCCTGTTTGCCGCCCGCGTGCTGGCTGCGATCCACGCGACGGTCTGGCTTGGCGTTCCATGTCGCGCAGCCCGCTCAGCAATCCTGTGCCACGCGCGGGTAGAAGATTGCCGGATAGAAGATTGATTGACGCGCTGCGCCGTCGTAGATTCGCTGTGTGGAATCGCCTGTGTCTTCCTCTTCGCCTTCTGGTGTCGCTGGTGACGCAGCGGCCGCTGCTGGGGCGAGTGCCGCTGCCGCCGTCAGCAGCTTGGCCGCTGAGCCCGTACGCAGCGTCGAGGGCCTGTTAGCCGCAGTGAAGGCCTATCAGCCGAGCGCGGATCTGGATCGCATTCGCCGCGCCTATCAGTTTGCTGAGAAAGCACACTCCGGGCAGTTTCGTCGCTCGGGCGAGCCCTATGTCGTGCATCCGCTGTCGGTCTCGCTGGTTATAAGCGAGCTCAAGCTGGATGCCGATTCGATCTGCGCGGGGCTCTTGCACGACTGCGTCGAAGACACCAGCGCCACGGTCGAAGAGATCTCGAAGCTGTTCGGGCCCGAGGTGGCGTTTCTGGTCGACGGCGTCACCAAGCTGGGTAAGGTCCCCTGGCATACCAAGGAAGAGCGACAGGCCGAGAACTTCCGCAAGATGCTGCTCGCGATGGCGCGCGATATCCGCGTCATCTTGATCAAGCTGGCCGACCGCGTCGACAACATGCGCACGCTGGGCGCGATGCCAGCCGACAAGCAAGAGCGCATCGCTCGCGAGACCATCGAGATCTATGCACCGCTCGCCAATCGCTTGGGTATCCAGTGGGTCAAGGTCGAGCTAGAAGACCTGTCCTTCAAGTACCTGTATCCCAAGGACTACGCCGAGCTAGCCGACAAGATGTCGACGTACTTTTCGGGGCGGCAGCAGTATGTCGACGACGTCATCAAGATCCTGCAGCAAGAGCTTGTGCGAAATGAGATCCCTGGCCGTGTCAGCGGGCGTCCCAAGCACCTGTGGTCGATCTATCAAAAGACGGTCAAGACCGGCTGTGAGCTTGAACAGCTTTACGACCTGATCGCGTTCCGCATCATCGTCACCTCGCTGCGCGACTGCTATGCCGCCTTGGGTGTTGTTCACACCAAGTGGACGCCCGTGCCGCTGCGCTTCAAGGACTTTGTCGCGCTGCCCAAGCCCAACATGTACCAGTCGCTGCACACGACGGTCATTGGGCCCAATGCCGAGCGCATCGAGGTCCAGATCCGTACGGAAGAGATGCACCGCGTCGCCGAAGAAGGTGTCGCGGCGCACTGGCGGTACAAAGAGGGCAAAGACGGCAAGCCCGATCCGACCAGCGACGAGCAGAAGTTCAGCTGGCTGCGTCAGCTGATGGAATGGCAAAAGACCTTGACCGATCCCAGCGAGTTCATCGAGGCGGTCAAGGTCGACCTGTTCACCGACGAGGTCTACGTCTTTACTCCCAAAGGCGATGTCAAGGCGATGCCGGCGGGTGCTACGCCGGTTGACTTCGCGTACCTGGTCCATACGCAGGTCGGAAATCACTGCTCGGGGGCGCGGGTGAATGGGCTCATCGTTCCGCTGCGTTACAAGCTGCGCAACGGCGACACCGTCGAGATCTTGACCAGCCCGACGCAGAAACCGAACAAGGACTGGCTGAAGTTCGTCAAGACCTCGTCGGCGCAGGCCAAGATCCGCAACGCTCTGCGGGCCGAGCAGCGCGAAAAAGCCAAGGCGCTCGGTCGCGACTTGCTTGAGCGCGAGATGCGCAAGCACGACCTGTCGTACAGCAAGGTCGAGCGCTCAGGCGACTTGGTCCACGCCGCCAACGAGCTTCGCCTGAACAAGATTGAAGAGCTTCTGCTTAATGTCGGCTATGGCCGCATCTTGCCGGCCGACGTGGTGGAGCTTCTGCTGCCGGAGGAACACCGCCGCCCAGCACCGACGGCAGAAGCGGCGCACAGCAAGCCGGCATCTTCGCTGGCGCGACGCACGCCAGGCATGAAGTCGCCGGGCATCAAGGTCGCGGGGGAAGACGATGTCCTGGTGCGCTTTGGCAAGTGCTGCTCGCCTGTGGCGGGCGATCCTGTGATCGGTGTCATTACCCGCGGGCGCGGCGTCACGGTGCATGCACGTGGCTGCGCGACGGCGCTAGAGCAACCAGAAGAGCGCCGCATCGAGATCGAATGGGACAGCGAGCACAAGACGGCGCGTCCGGTCTCGGTGCAGGTGGTGTGTGCCGATAAGCCGGGCTTGCTGGCGACGATGTCGCAGACCTTTAACGAGCACGGCATCAATATCTCGCAGGCGACCTGTCGCGCCGGGGAAGAGGGCCGTGCCGTCAACACGTTCAAGGTCAGCATCCTGGATGTCGAGCAGCTACAGAAGCTGATCCGCGCTCTGCAGAAGATCCAAGGCGTCTACGCCGTGCAGCGCATGTAAGCGCGGCGCGAGCCCCCTTTTTCTGCAGTCGGAATATTCCTTTTTTCTTACTGAAAGACTCCGTTTTGTTCAGTCGATCTTGTGCCGATCTGCTGGTTTCTGAGGTTCCGATTTCTAAAGGCCGGCGAGCTGATTGACTAGGCCATAGACGCCGTACTCGATCAGATAGGGCAGGGCGTGCTGCGGGTATTTCAGCGCCGCTTGCTCGGCGATCTTCTTGTAGTGCAGGCCGGCATTGCTGCCGCCTAGCTCGCTCTTGGCACTGGTGCCCAGCGACGCGACATACGCCGCAACCAGGGCTTCCAGATCGACGAGATACTGTGTCTGGGCTGCCACCGCGGTGGCGACCGCTGCCGATTCACCCCGCCCGCCATAGACGGTTGCTTCGGGATAGGCCAGAAGCTCAGCCAGCGCGCTCTTCCAGGCTGCGAGGTTCGGGCTTGCCTTGCCTGCTACCAGGCCCCCTTCAAGCCAGGCATGGCTGCCGTGATGCACCAGATCACCGACGAACAGCGCCTTGGCCGCAGGGACATGGGCCACAGTCTGCGTGGTCGTGACTCCTGAATGGCGTAGCTCACGCAAATGCACGGAATGTCCACTTGCCAGCGACAGGGTGTAGTCGCCGGAAAACGTCCGATCGATGTGTGCTTCTTGCGGGTACGTTTGTTCGGTAAACAGCTTGGCGATATGTACAAAGTAATATTTCTTGTACGCATGCACCGACGGAATAGCGGCTGCAGTTGCAGCGCTGGCGATGGCTTGTGCCCCTAGATCTTGGAACGCGCGCAGGCCGTTGAACTTGTCAGGATTGGGATGGGTCACCACGACGTACTTGATGGGCGATGCCGTCCGGCTTTGGATCTCGGCAATCGCTCGCTTCGCCAAGTCAGGAGTGAACTGGGCATCAAAGACCACCACTTCTTTTCCGCTGTCGATAAAAAAGGAATGCGTGTCAAAGCCGCCGCCATCGGATGTAAAGCGCTGCACCGATAGTGGACGTTCTTCGTCGCTGTCTTGCATGGAATCGGGCTGGGACGGTACACAGCCAACAGGCAGAAAGCACAAGGAGGACGAAAGCGCGAGAGCAGTGAGCAAGGGACGCATGCAGGACTCCTATCCTTGGGAATGTCGGGCAGAGTCTTTTGGGAATCTGCCCGACAGCGGGTTTGTCTGCGGCGCTGCCGCGATAGGAACCATCCTGCGCAATGGCTGCGGCTCAGGCTTTCTCGAATCGGACAAGAAGTTGTCCGATTCTGCCAATGCCACAGCCTACGGTGCGCTTACGAGGCAGAGTGGGGACGCTCGGCTTCCATGGCTGCCTTGACGCTGGGGCGCTCGGCGACGCGGTGCAGGTACGCCTGCAGCGTGGGCCACTTGCCAAGGTCAAACTCGACCAAGCGGCACCAGCGCAGCGTCGTGTACAGATAGGCGTCGGCGGCTGTGAAGTGTTCGCCCATCAAGAATGGTTTGTCACCGAGGCTGCTTGCGACAAAGTCAAAGCGAGTGGCGAGCACTTCGCGCATGACCTGCTTCCAGTCGGCAGGAGCCTTAGGACTGAACAGCGGACTGAAGCTCTTGTGAATCTCGGTCGAGATGTAGTTGAGCCACTCTTGCAGGCGGACGCGGGCAAAGGTACCGACGGGCGGCGCCAGGTGCGACTGCGGAGCGAGGTCGGCGATGTACTGCACGATGGCCGGCCCCTCGGTCAAGATCTGGCCGTCATCGAGCTGCAGCGTCGGGACATAGCCCTTGGGATTGATGGTGCGGAAGTCTTCTCCGGTGGCGGTCTTCTTGCTGCCGAGGTGGACGCGGACCAGCTCAAACGGCAGGCCGGCTTCGCGCAGCACGATGTGTGGGGAAAGGGAGCAGGCTCCTTGGCTGAAATAGAGCTTCATGGCGATTCTCCTTTGCAATTGCGGGGCTGAGTATAGGAGCACTGCGCCCCCCGGACTGAGCAAGAAGCGAGTAGAATCGAGCGGTCTGTCATGGCTGATCGCCCAGACTCAAGTGCTGACGCAGCAGCTGCGTCGGGCTCGCCAGCGCAAGGGGGCGCTTCGTCCGCAGCGGCTGGCTGTCCGCGCTGCGCGCAACCCATCACACCAGGCGTACCGCACGTCTGCGCTGCAGCGATGGCTCCGACCGAGGCGGTTTCGCTGGCCTCGTTCGCTGCCACGCGCTCGCAGCCTGTGCCGCCCGTCGCCGGCATGGCGAGCATGCCACCTGGGCAAAGTGGCGACGCTTCCGTTGTCCGAGTGAACCCATCGGCGTTTGTGGCCAGTGTTGGCGATGACCTGACAGGCACAGTGATCAGCGAGCGCTATGAGGTCATGACGCGCCTGACGCAGGGTGGCATGGGCGTGGTCTATCAAGCGCGTCACTTGCTTTTGGACAGCGTGGTTGCGCTGAAAGTTCTTCTGCGCGCGGAAGCAAGCGACGAGCAGCGCTTCCTGCGCGAGGCGCGACTGGCCTCGAAGATCAACCACCCCAACACGGTGTACATCTCGGACTTTGGTGTTCTGCCCGACGGGCGCACCTATCTGGTGATGGAATATTTGTCGGGCAAGACGCTGGGCAGCGTGCTCACAGCGCAAGGTCCGCGATTGGATCCTCTGCGTGCTTGCCGCATCGCTGTGCAGATCGCCCGCGGCCTGCAAGCCGTCCACGACAAGGGCATCGTTCACAGAGAACTAAATCTCCGTCGAGAACTGTGCCGAAGAGTTTCCCTGAAAGTCA
>CAZKOY010000139.1:0-14996 GCA_964554495.1 uncultured Myxococcales bacterium | reverse complement strand
CGGCTGCACATGCTCGACTACGACAAGAAGTTCTTGCTGAAGTCGATGGACAACCTGACCTTCGACGGGTCGTCGGTGCGCGGGTTTTCGCAGCAGCACGAAAGCGACCTGCGGCTGCAGATCGACTGGCCGTCGTTTTACTGGCTGCCCTCGGATGTGTTCGGGCCGGGCAAGGTCATCGTCTTTGCCGAGGTCTATGGCCGCGACGGGGCGCCGTATGCCGCTGACATGCGCCACCGGCTGAAGCAGTACACCGCTGACCTGTTCAAAAAAGACGGCACGATCTGCCACGCCGCAAACGAGATCGAAGGCTTCCTGTTCCGCGGTCGCGATGCCGAGCGTCGCTATCACGAGGTCGGCCGCTTCGAGTTCCTGTCGACGGGTGGCTATTACCACTCGCTGCCGGGCGACGATCTGCGCCGCTTCATCGATCGCGCCGCCGAGGCGCAGCGGGCCATGGGCTTCGCCAACGAGAAAGACCACCCCGAGGTCGCGCCGTCGCAGTTCGAGATGAATTACTCGTACACCGAGGCGCTGATCGCCGCGGATCAGGTGCAGCTATACAAGCTTCTGTGCCGTCAGATCGCGCAGAGCCTGGACATGACGGCGTGCTTTTTGCCGAAGCCGGTAACCGGCGTGAACGGCAACGGCATGCACACCAACCTGTCCTTGACGCGCAACGGCAAGAACTTGTTTTGGGATCCCAAGGGCAAAGATGGCTTGTCGGCGATGGGCTGGGGCTGCGTCGAGCGCATCCTGGCGGCGGCTCCCGACATCTGCCTGATCTTGAACGCCAGCGTGAACGCCTATCGCCGGCTGGACCCGCACTATGAGGCGCCGAACCAGATTAAGGCCTCGGCAATCGATCGCGGCTCGATGGTGCGCATCCCGCTTGGCAACGAGCGCTCGGCCCGCATCGAGGTGCGCTCGATCGCACCGGATGCCAACCCGTACATGGCGATTTACACGATCCTGCGCACCGGCTTGGAAGGGCCTGTTCCGACGACGGGCGGCGAAGCGGGGGACGATGGCAAGCGCAGCCGCACGCGCTTTTTGCCGGACAATATCTATGACGCGCTGCGCCTGTTTAAGGCCAGCCGCTTCGTCGGTGAGATCCTCGGCGAGACGACGCAGGATCGCTTCGCCGACGTCAAGCAGGCGAGCGCTGAGCGCTGCCCCAAAGCACTTGGCTCGACGATCAAGAGCGCCGAGATCCAGTTCCACCACGAGGTCACCAACCAGTACCTGTGGAGCCTGTTCTAGGCCGCTGATCCCAGCCGCACGCCTCGGGAGCCTGTTCGATGTGCGCGCGGCTGGGCGTGTTTTCTGACGCGCAAGAGACCTCGGGCAAAGCCGAAGTCAGGCCTGGATGCGCAGCGGGGGACCGTCGCTGCCCTGCTCTACATGGCCGATGATTTGTGCAGCGCAGCCGACTTGGCGCAGCGCATGGTGCGCGGCATCGGCCTGTGCTTGGGGCAGCGCGACCAGCAGGCCTCCTGAGGTCTGCGGATCGAAAATCAGCTCGTCGTGGGCTGCCGAAAGCGTGCCCGTGATCGCAAGTCGTGCTCGGTATGCGCTGCGGTTGTTCTTGGCTCCGCCGCAGGTGACCCCCGCCGCAGCCAAGGCCAGCGCTCCGTCGTACGTCGGCAGACGCGCGACGTCGATGCAAAGTCGCACCGGCTGGGTCGTGCCGCGGGTCATGCCCAGCGCGTGACCGACCAAGCCAAAGCCAGTGACATCGGTGGCTGCATGCACATCGAAGCCAGCCAGCACGGCGGCGGCGCGTGCGTTGGTTGCGCTCATGCCGGCGACGCAGGTGGCTTGCTCGGCCTCAGAAAAGATCGATCCACAAAGCCGGCGACGCATGCCGCTGACAAACAGCCCGGTGCCGAGCGGCTTGGTCAGCAGCAAGACGTCTTCGGGCTGCGCGCCGATGTTTCGCCAGATGCGCTGCGGCGTCACCAGGCCCGTGACGCTAAGGCCAAAAAATAGCTCCTGTGCATGCACCGTATGACCGCCCACCAGAGCGACTCCGGATTCGTCCAAGACGGCGCGGGCTCCGGCCAGGATTTCGCGGGCGACTTCGGGGTCTAGCTCGCGCGGGAACAGGCACAGGTTGATGGCGCAGAGCGGTGTGCCGCCCATCGCGTAGACATCGGACAACGAGTTGGCCGCGGCAATTCGGCCATAGCCCTGCGGATCGTCGAAGGGCGGCGTGATGAAGTCAGCGGTGGTGACGAGCGCGTGCGTGGCGTCGATGCGCACGACGCCTGCGTCATCGCCAGTCTCAAGACCCACCAGCACATCGGGCAGCTTGGCGCGCGGCAGCATGGGCGCGTTCAGGCCGTCATGCTCGCTGTGTTTTAAGAGTGCGTGCAGGTCACCCGGACCCACTTTGGCCGCTCAGCCACCCGACGAGGCAAAGCGCGTGATGGCGCGCGGGTCGGGACGGGCCACGACGGCGGTGTCCATGCCTGTGCTCGACGCCGAATTCTTCATGCGTCCGGCACGCTAACACATGATAGGTTTGCCATACGCACAACAAACCAGGCCCTCAGCCTCGTTCATCTGGAGCGTCGGACGTGGCCTGCGGGATGCGGAGGAGACCATGCCCAAGATCGAATTCAGCCAGAACCACAGCCTGGATGCCGGTGAGCTCAAGAAGCGCCTCGATGGCATGAGCAAAGAGCTGAGCGACAAGTACGAGATCAAGTCGAAGTGGGTGTCGGACACCAAAGCGGAAGTCAGCCGCAGCGGCATCACCGGCAGCATCAACATCGAGCCGACCAAGGTCACGGTGGCGCTGGATCTGTCGTTCGTGATGTCGCCGCTTAAGGGCACGATCGAAGAGAAGCTGCGCGCCAAGCTGGGCGAGATCTGCAAGGCCTAGGGCGATGAACTTCGTCTTCGCGCACGAGTTCGACATCGATGCTGAAGGCTTCTGGAAGATGTTCTTTAGCAACGAATACGAACAGGCTCTGTGGAAGCACCTGAAGCTGCGCAACCCGACGATCTTGGAGCGCAAAGACGAAGGCAATACCTATCGTCGCAGCGTGCGTCTAGAGCCCGAAATGGAAGTGCCGAGCTGGGCGGCTTCGGTGGTGAGCAACACAGGCTATATCGAACACGACGTGCTGCATCGCGATCGCAGCAGCATGGATGTGCGCATCGAGCCGCTGATGATGAAGGACCGCATGCAGCTTCACGGCGCCTTCAAAGTCACGCCGCTTTCGCCGGGTCGCTGCCGTCGCGAATTCAGCGGCGACATCAAGATCAACGTCCTTTTGATCGGCGGCAAGATGGAAAAGTTCATGATCGATCGCATGCGCGAAGGCTATGACGCCGCCGCAGTCATGACCCGTGACTTCATCGCCCGCAAGAAGTCCGCCGCCACCTAGCTCCCGCGTACGCAGAAGGGTTAGGTTCGCAGCTTTGCCGACGCAGAGGCGCGCTGCGCGCTTTGCCCCAAGACCTGCCCCAAGCTGTTTAGGGCATAGGCGATTCCGCCCTGCAGCGTGCTGTGCGTCATGATGTTGTTGAGCGAGATGCCGAGCCCGACCAAGGTCTGAGCCAGCTCGGCTCGGATGCCAGTCAACACCACGCGCGTGCCGAGCAGCCCCAGCGCCGCGGCGACTTTGATCAGCGTGCCGGCCACGCTGGTGTCGATGTGGCGCAGACCCGTGATGTCCATGATGACAAAGCGGGCTCGGCTGACTTCGGCACCGCGCAGCGCCGATTCCAAGAACTGTTCGGCGCGCTGATGATCCATGCTGCCGATGAGCGGCATGACCACGATCTGATCCGTGATCGGAATGATCGGCGTCGACATGGTGCGCACGAGCTCGGTCAGCGAAGCCTGCTGCGTTCGCAGCTCGTGTTCCAGCTTCTTGTACTGCTCGATTTCGGATACGTCGCGCATGATCGTTCCGAAGCCGAGCAGCGTGCCGCGTTCGTCGCGCATGGCGACCACGACCTGAGAGACCGAGAGCACGACACCATCGACGCGCTGCAGCTGTGACTCGCCACTCCACGTACCGTGCTGAGCGGCATGGGGAATGGCCACTTCCGACAGACGCTGAAAGAAGCTCGGCGGATGAAAGTCCGAGATCTTCATGCCCTCCCAGGACTGGCCTGGGGTTCCATAGAGCTGCATGCCCGCGCGGTTCACGTACACGGCGCGGCCTTCCAGATCGGCAATACCGATGAAGTCGCTGGTGTTGTCGGCAAGTGCCGTCAGGCGATTGCGCTGCGCCAAGGCCTCGGCGGAATCGGCCAGGGCTCGCTTGGCCCGCGTGATGTCGCGAGCACACGCAAAGATCAGCCCATCTTCCGTCGAGACGCGCGCGACCCACTCTAACCAGCGATACGTTCCGTCTTTGTGCTGGTAGCGGTTTTCAAAGCGCACGGTGAGCTCGCCTTGAAACAAGCGAGCTGCCTCGCGCAGCGTGGCATCTTTGTCGTCGGGATGCACGAAGTCGACAAAGGGCTTGGCGCGCAGCTCATCCCGTGAAAATCCCAGCGTGCTTTCCCACGCCGGATTCAGCTCGACAAAGTATCCAGAAGAGTTGGCCGTCGCCAGAAGCTCCAAGGACTGATCAAAGAATCGCTTGTAGAGGCTCATCATAGGCTTCGCTCGAATCCATGCGCTGCGATGTGACCCCAGGCCCTGCATGCAGGGCCCGTCCAGAGTTCGCAGCAGCGCTAGCGTCGCACGTCTGGCCCGTGCTCGACAAGGCCGGTCCGCACCTAGGAGAAAACCGCGGCAAAGCGGATGCGAGGTCTTGGCACACACCGCCCAGAGCAAGTCCCACCCGGCGGCAGCGCAGACGCAAGGCAAAGCGGTGCCGGGCAGACGGCTGCCTGTGCGCGTACTCGGGCGACTGCGGATCATCTCTGTGCGTGACGCGTCGTGATGAAGCGATTATTCTTACGCCTATCCTCGATGCGTCCTCGCGCCCCGAACGCTCTGTTTGCCTGGCCTGCTCTTGCGCTGCTTGGCTTGTCTTTTGGGTTGGCCCTTTGGCCCGGGCTCTCCGTCGCCCACGCCGCTACGCCAGAGCCTATTTTGTTCCTGGGTATTCAGCGCGGAAACAACATCGATCGCGTCGGAAGCGACTTGGTGCGCGAGTACCTGGTCGATCGCGGTGAGCTGGTCTTAAAGACCGTTCAGCTCAGCGATACCGATCGTCGCTGCCGACGGCAGCAGTGCTTAAGCGAGCTGGCCGAGGCTAAGCAGGCTGTGTTGGTGGTTTCAGGGGATGTCTCAGCGACGGGGCCTTCGCGAAACCTGCGCGTACAGGTCCGTCTGTTTGACCAGCGTCGTCGCGGTACACCGGATGCGCTGGCCGAGATCGAAAACCTGTGCATCGACTGCGACGAGACCAAGCTGGGCATCATGCTCACCGGCAGCACCAGCGAGCTGCTTTCGCAGTATCGCCAGTTCGCGGGCAGCAGCGGTCCCGCTTCGCCTGGCTCGTCTGCGCCGCCACCCGTCGCTAGTCAAGCCCCGGCGGCTTCGCCCGCGCCCGCGCCCGTGCCAGCCGATGCGGCGTGGCCAGCGTGGCAGCCGCGTCCAAGCTCGGCTCCGTCGGCTCCGCCTGTGGCTGCTCCCACCGTTGAGTCGTATACGCAGCCCGTGCCTGCCCCGCCGGGCTATGCCCCTGTGATGCCTCCGTCGAGCGATCCGTCAGCCCAGATGGTGCCGAGCGCTCCACCGCTGCAGGTCGCCCCGCCGGGAACTGGACCTGCGACGGGCTATGTGTCGCCCCCGGCTGCGTATCCGCCTGCGACGGCGTATGTGCAGCAGTCGCCGCGCCCGGCGCCGGTCTATGCACAGCAACCGACGGTGCCGGTCGTCCAGGCGTCTGCCACCAAGGCCAAAAAGCCGCTGTCGCCGGTTCGCAAGGGCATTGCCGCCGTGATGGGCGTGCTCGGCTTTGGCTCGCTGATCACCGCGGCGGTGATGCACGGCCTGGATCGTCGACTGGCGCCTGACCTGTCGGTGAATCCGATGGGCACCGCCTGCATGATGAAGGAAAACGCCGGCCGTAGCTGTGTGCTGTCAACCGTCGGTGTCTATGCTCCGACCTATGCCGTCGGGGGGCTGATGATCGCCGGCATGATCCTCACGCTCACCATCCCCGAGAGCAAGCCGCGCCCCCTTAGCGAGCCGCTGATTCCATAGCGCCGCGTTCGTTGGGGCCGCGCGAAACGACCCGGGCGGGGTGTCAGGTGACAGAGCCGCGCAGGTGCTCGGCCACGTGGTCGGTGAAGGCCTTGATGCGCGGAGTGTCGCGTAGCTCGGGCAGCGTCAGGATCCACAGATCGCGTCGAGCAAAAGGGTCAGCGGGCCCAATGCGCACCAGCGAGGGATCGGCATCGCCCTCGACACAGGCCAGGAACTGCACACCAACCCCCGAGGCGACAAGCTCGTGCATGGCTGCGGCGCTGACATCGACGCGCAGCGCGATGCGGGCCCCCGGTGCGTGCTGCGCAAGCCAGGCGTCCAGCCAGCCCATGTTCAGTCGCTCGTCCCAGTGAATCCACGGATAGGACCCTAGCGGAGCCCCTTCACCGACGCGGGCTACCAAAGATCGGGCGGCGTATACGTCAAACTGCATACTGCCCAGCTTGCGCCCGACCAGCGTCTCGGGCGGGCGGTTGTTCAGCCGCAGGACCACATCGGCTTCGCGGCGTGTCAACGATACTTCATCGTCGCTGGCGGTGACGGTCAGGGCCACGCTGGGATAGCGCGCCATGAAGCTGAAAAAGGCGCCGCGGAAGGCGCGAAAGACTAGCTCCATCGCCGACACACGCAGCGCACCGGTCAGGCGCTCATCGCGTCCCAGCACGCGGCCAGCCAGCGCCAGGGTCTCGGCTTCGACGCGCTCGGCCACCGCCACCAGATCCGTCCCGGCGGCCGTGGGCCGAAAGCCATCCGGAGTGGCATCAAAGAGCCGCGCCCCAAGCTGTTCTTCCATGGCCCGTAAGCGCCGGCTGACGGTGGTGTGACTGACGGAAAGAGACTCAGCCGCGGCGCTTAGCGTACCGGTGCGCGCGATGGCCAAGGCGAAGCGCAGATCATCCCACTGCACTTGTGCAGTCTTGCACAGCCGCTGCACGAATTCGTGGGTTTTGTCGGCGCCGGGCAGGCCTCACCCTAATGGGCATGACAACACAAGCAACGGCCTTGATGCGTGCTGCAGTGGTGACTCGCTATGGATCGCCCGATGTGCTGGCTGTGCGCGAAGTGCCTCGCCCGGTGCCGGGCCCAGGGCAGCTTCTGATCGCGGTGAAGGCGACGACGGTCTCGTCGGGAGATGCGCGGATCCGGTCCCGTCGGGTGCCGCCCGGCATGGGCTTTCTGATGCGCTTGGCCCTGGGGTGGAACGCGCCGCGCAAGGGCATCTTGGGCAGCGAGTGCGCGGGCGTAGTGGCCGAGATCGGTCCCGGTGTGACGCGCTTTCGCGTCGGGGATGCGGTGGTTGCCTTTCCTGGCATCAGCCTGGGGGCGCACGCCGGCTTTCTTTGCCTGCACGAAGACGGCCGGGTGGTGCATAAGCCGGCGTCGCTGTCCTTTGAGCAGGCGGCGGCTCTGCTGTTTTCGGGGACCACGGCGTATCACTACATTCATCACGCGGCCCGCGTTGCCCAAAACGAGCGGGTGCTGGTGGTGGGAGCCGCAGGCGCCGTCGGCTGTGCCGCGGTTCAGCTTGCCCGCCTGGCCGGAGCCGAAGTCACAGGCGTATGCAGCGCCGAAAGCGCCGAGCTTGTGCGCAGCCTGGGAGCGCTCGCGGTCATTGACTATCGCCGCGAAGACTTCACGCAGTCCGCCGCCCGTTACGACGTCGTTATCGACTGCGTGGGCAGCACAAACTATGCGGCCTGCGCCAGGATCCTGCGCCCGCAGGGACGTCTGGTGCGCGTGGTCTGCGGCCTTTGGGGGCAGCTTGCCGCACCGCTTCAGGGTCGCCTGTCTGGGCACCGCGTGATTGCAGGGGTCGTCGCTGAGCGCGTGGACGACGTCCGTTACCTGGTCGCGCAGGCCGAAGCGGGTCGCTACCGCGCGGTGATCGACTCGACGTTTCCCTTGTCCCGAATTGCCGAGGCCCACGCGCGGGTCGACACCGGGCACAAGCACGGCAGCGTCGTCGTCACGCTGGACGACCCAAGCTGATCGCGACCGCGAAAAGCCAGGCGCAAGGCGCCCGTCCACCGCGTCCGCGCGGAACGTCCACTCGTCGCAGATGTCGGGCAAAAACTCGCGCTGAGCCGCGCCGACCGGCTGCTAGGATGGCGCCATGCTGCGCATCGCGTTTTGTGTCGTGCTGGTCGCGCACGCCCTGCTGCACACGCTTGGCTTCCTCAAGGGCTTCGGTGTGGCCTCGCTCGACCAGCTAAAGCTGCCGATCTCGCGCTCGATGGGTCTGCTCTGGCTGGCATCGACGCTGCTGCTGCTTGCGTCCCTGGTGCTTTTGTTGTGGGCGCCGCGCTGGTTTTGGCTGGTCGCCGCGGTCGGCCTCGTCGCTTCCCAGGTCGCCATCACCTCGTCATGGGCCGATGCGCGGTTTGGCACGATCCCCAACGTTCTCTTGTTCGTGGTCGCCGCCTATGGAGCCTTCGCGTGGGGGCCGTTTGGCCTGCGGGCCGAGTACGAGCGGCTCGTGGCCGAAGGAATCGCACAGAGCGTTGGCGCCGCGCCGCCCGCGAACATCACCGAGGCAGATCTCGCCCGGCTGCCGCCTTTGGTGCAGCGCTATGTACGCTTCGCTGGCGTCGTCGGAACGCCGCGCGCCGCAGGGTTTCGCGCGCGTATGAAGGGACGCATCCGCGGCTCGGCCACGGCTGCCTGGATGCCGTTTGTCGCCGAGCAGCACAACTTTTATGACCCACCGCGCCGCTATTTCTTTATGCAGGCGACCCGCGGCGGTCTTCCCGTCGATGGGCTGCATGTCTATGGCCAGGCGGGTGCGAGCATGCGGATCCGCCTGGCATCGCTTCTGCCCATCGTCGATCTGGGCGGCGCGGACCTGATGCGGACCGAGACGGTCACCATCCTGAACGAGGTGTGCATCTTTGCCCCCAGTCGCCTGCTGGATCCGGCGATTACCTGGCGCGAGCTAGACGCGCGCAGCGTCGAGGCGACCTATACAAATGGACCGTACCGCATCCGCGCGGTGCTGGTCTTCGACGATGCAGGCGCGCTCGTCGACTTCTGGTCCGATGACCGCCCGGCGCTAGCCGAGGACGGAAAGACGCTTCTTTCGCAGCGCTGGTCGACGCCGCTTCGCGAGTATCGCGCGATGGGGCCTTTCCGGCTGGCCTCGCGTGGCGAAGGTCGCTACGCGCCAGCCTCGGGCGACTACGCATACCTTGAGATCGAGATCCAAGAGGTCCGCACGGACCTCTCGCCGCGCGGAACACCCTAGGCACGAGGTGCGCAATGATCATTGACGCTTGGCTGCAACATCCGACGCTGCGCTTCATCAAAGACCCCATGTTCGAGTCGCTGCTGCGCTGGACCAAGGCCGAGGCGCCCAGCGTCGAGGTTCCCGTGGCTTTCACCGTCGCGGCGTGCGAGCAGGCCGGCGTCGAAAAAGCGCTGGTCTCGGCCTGGGCGGCGCCCAGCGGCGCGATGATCAGCAACGACGAAGTCGCAGGCTTCGTCGCGCAGGGCATGGGGCGCCTGGTTGGTGTCGGCAGCGTCGACATCCGCAAGCCGATGGCGGCCGTGCGCGAGATCCGGCGCTGCATCAAGCAGCTTGGCTTCAAAGCGATTCGCATCTTGCCGTGGCTGTGGGAGGTGCCGCCGACGGATCGCCGCTTTTATCCCGTGTATGCCGAGTGCTGCGAGCTAGGCGTGCCGTTCTGCACGCAGATCGGGCACACCGGGCCGCTAATGCCGTCGGAAGTGGGGCGGCCGATCTACCTCGACCAGGTTGCCATCGACTTTCCCGAGCTTGTCATCGTCGGTGGCCACATCGGCTATCCCTGGACTGACGAGGCCATCGCCGTCGCCACCAAGCACCGCAATGTCTATATCGACACGTCGGCGTACGTCTGCTTGCGCTATCCGGCGGCCTTGGTCGAGTACCTGCGCGGCCACGGCCGCAAAAAGGTCCTGTTCGGCTCGAACTACCCGATGATCACCCCGCAGCGGGCGCTCGACGGTCTGGATTCTCTGAAGCTGGACGAGGACGTGCGGGCGCTGTTCCTGCACGAAAACGCCCGCCGCGTCTTTCGCCTGGATGCGTAACCACGCAGCCCTTGCCATGTGGCGGCTGCGTGGGCCATGGTGCGCACCTCGACAGACGGTCGTGGCGCCATGCGGCGATCTGCGATGAAGATCGCGACGCACGCCATCCAGCCAAGGCAAGAAAGGTGCAAGCGGGTATGCGGAAAATATTATCCTTTATGTTGATATCTATGTTAATGTCGCAAGGCTGCGCATCGACGCTGGCTTCGATGGCTTCTGGTCAAATCGGATGCCCCGAAAATGAAATTGAAGTGTTGGATCATAGCCCTGGCTTGGTCAGCAGCACATGGGTCGTATCGTGCCGCGGGCAGCGCTATTACTGTTCATCGGTAAGCGGCATGTATTCGATCCAGGCCTCGTGCAGTCCGCAGCAGCGCCCGACTGAGGCGAGGGTGTCGCGGCCCAGCGCTCCTGCGGGCTGCCAGTACGACGGGCAGTGCAAAGGCGACCGCATCTGTCAGGCGGGGCGCTGCGTCGATCCAAACCCCGAAAAGGTCGTCGCGGCCAAGCCTGCCGACAGCCCGGCCAAGGCCGAACTGCCCCCGCGCTCGTTCGCAGAGCGCAAGAGCGAGTGCCAAGGGGGCAATACCGAGCTTTGTCTGAGCCTGGCCAAGCTCATCGAGCAAGGGCAAGAGACTCCGCCCGATCGCACCCGCCCAGCCGAGCTATATGAGATCGCCTGCCGCGCCGGTAGCTCGGCCGGCTGTCTGGGAATGATGCGTTCACCAAAGTGACAATCCGAGGTATCCCAGTGATTGATTATTTGTATGCGATTGAGATTTATTAGATATCTATAAATTGATATCTAATTAATTTGGGGCCGAGAGAATGCGCTCTAGGTCGGCTTTGACGGCGGCGGGCTCGCGCTGTTCCAAGTGGACGTCCCACACCTTGATGGCGCCGCTCTGCGTGCCGCTGGCCAGGAAGTTGCCGTCGGGGGAAAAGGCGATGGCGGTCATGATCTCGGCGCGCTCGCTGCCGCTGCCGTCGAGGCTTAGCAGCGACTGCCCGGTCTGCGCGTCATAGATGCGTAGCTCGTCGCCCGCACTGGCGATGCGGCTGCCGTCGGGGGAAAAGGCCATGGCGGTGTGGCTTTTCTGCGTGGCCTTGGATAGCGCCGCCAGAAGCTGACCGCTCGCGGTGCTCCACAGCCAGGCGCGGTCGCCGCTGTCGACGGTCAGCGCTTGTAAGCCGTCGGGGGAAAACAGCACAGAGCGCACGCTGCCGACCTGCCCGGCGAACGCGTGCAAGGGGCTGGCCTGTACGGCATCGAACAGCCGGGCGCTGCGATCGGCGCCCCCGCTGAGCAGGCGTCGGCCGTCGGGGGAAAACGCAACGGCGCGGATGCTGTCGCGGTGGCCTTCGATCTGGCGCAGCGGCTGCCCGGTCTTGCCATCCCAGATGCGCAGCGAGTGATCGTCGCTGCCCGTCACTAAAAGCGAGCCATCGGCGCTAAACGCCGCGACCGACAGCGCAGCGCCGTGCCCGCGCAGCGTCGCGATGGGGGCTCGCTCGCTCTTGCCTTCGTCGGTCGGGCTCTGCGCGCTTAGGTCGAACAGCAGGCCGACTGGCTCGGCATCGCCCAGCCCGGATGTCGCCGCCGTGGGGGTGGTCAGCACGCGATCTCCGTCGGGCGATACGGCGAGCAGTCGGCCCAGATCAAGCTGCTCGCCGAAGCTGTGGATAAGCTGGGCGCTGCGCGTGTCCCAGACCTTGACGATGCACGGCGTCCGCCCGCTGGGTCCGCTGCCGCCTGAGACCACGGTGATGGCGCGCGTGCCATCGCGGCTGAGAAGCGCCTGATCGATGCTGCGGCGCGGGCCCTCGAAGCGGTGGATTTGCTCGCCGCTGTCGGCGTCCCACAGGCGCCCATCGCCGTCGCGGCTGACGCTTAGCAGGCGCCGTCTGCGCTCGCCGCCAACCGGGCTGAAGGCAAGGGCGGTGATCTCGCTTTTGTGGCCTTCCAGCGGATGCGGGAAGCGACCGATGCCGCTGCCCCACAGGCGGGTGACTCCGTCGCTGCCTCCGGTCGCGAAGCCGCTGTTGTCGGGCAGCCAAGCGATCGACAGCACGCGGCTTCGGTGGCCTTTCAGCGCGATCAAGGGCTGGCCGCTGCGACCATCCCAGATGCGCACCATGCCGTCGGTGCCTCCGGTGATCAGGCGGCGGCCATTGGGGCTGAACGACACCACGACTTCGCCTGCGTTTTCGCCTTCGGCGGCCAGCGAGGTGTCTTTGGCGGTCAGCGGGCCGCGGATGCTACCCAAGATGCGATCCCACAGCTCAAGCGTGCCCGACTCGCTGCGGATGACCATGCGCGATCCGTCGCTGCTTAGCGCCAAGACCTGGCTGTATCGCGGGTGGCCGATGGGCGGAAACAGCGAGCGACCGCTTTGGCTGTCCCACAGGCGGGCCGTGCCGTCGGCGCTGATGGTCATGATGGCCTTGCCGCCAGCCAGCGTAAACGATGCGGAATACACGGTGCCGGTGTGGCCTTCCAGCACTGCGACAAGCTGGCCGGTCTTGCCGTCCCACAGGCGCGCGGTCTGGTCGGCGCTGGTCGTCACCAGCCGCGTGCCGTCGGGGCTGAAGCTGGCGTCTTTGATGTTTTCGCTGTGGCCCGCAAGGGCAAGCAGTCGCTGGCCGGTCTTGCCGTCCCACAGGATGGCGCCGCTGCCAGCCGCTGTCACGATGCGGCTTCCGTCGGGAGAGCTGCGCACGATGCTGATCGGCAGCGCGTGTCCGGCGAGCGTCGCCACAAGCGCGCCGGTCTGTCCGTCCCACAGGTGAACGGCGGGCTCGTTGGCCAGGGTCAGGGCACGGCTTGCGTCGTGGCTGCCGACGAAGCGACACAGCCACGGCTGACCCGATGCCTCGCTGAGCGTGGCCACGGCCGAGCCAGTTGCCGGATCCCACAGCCGACACGTCGCGTCATCGGCCAGCGAAAGCAAGCGCTGTCCGTCGCCGCTGAACCAGGCACCTTGCAGGTGTGCTTTGTGTCCCAGCAGGCGGTGGCGCAGGCTCAGCGCGCCGGGGCGACCGCTTTGTGTGGCCGCGGCCGGATCGCGCGAATACAGCCGCAGGCTGAAGTCACGGCAGCCGGTCAGAAGCAGCTTCCCGTCGGGGCTGTACTGCAAAAGATCGACTTCTTTGTCGTGTGAAAGCGAGCCCTGCTCATATTCAAGCCGCGTGGTCAGCCAGGGCAGAAGCAGGCGCGTCGGCGTGCTGCGGATGCCCATGGTGTACGCGCGCGAAAGCTCTAGCGCGGCCTCGCGCAGGGTGCCGACGGCCATAAGCTGACGGGCACGCTCGGCGATCAGGTGGGCTCGCTTCTGTTCGTACTCGATCTGCTGTTTTTTTTGATTGGCCAGATAGCTGCGCCGCAGCCACAGCCCGCCGCCCCCGATGAGCGCCAGCAAGCCCAGCGACACCCCCAGGCTGCGCAGCACACTCGACCCCGATCGCGGCTCGTCCCGTCGCACCATACAAGCCACTCTATCAGCATACGAGCGGCCTTCGCTGCGCATCCTCGGCTGGCTGCCGCTGCGTTCCTGCGACGTGCTGAGCCGCACCGCAACCGCCTGTTCAGACGGGCTGTTCGTCGCGCGATCGCGCCCGCGGGCGGGGCCGCTAGACGTCGCCCTGCCGGGAGCGGGCCAGAAGGTATGCCAGTCCAAGCAGGGCGGCGGTGACGAGCACGGTCAGAAGGATCTTGATCCAGCTATAGGGCGCTTTGCCGACGACCTCGCCCGTCTGGCCGTTGACCAGGAAGCGAAACACCTGATCGTGATACCGATACGCGGCAATCCACACGGGCAAGAGCACGTGCTTAAACGATGATAATAAATGGGTTATTTGTGCGAATCAATTTGATTATCTAATATAACCAACGGATGCTTGGATGCCGGTAAATAGAATGCCAGCCCCAGAGCTTAGATTCGTCAAAACGGAGAACCCATAATGAAACCCCAGGGCCAGCGAAGATGCGATGACCGAGCGAACGCCTAAGCGTATGCCAAATTTTCCTAAACAATTGGGTTCTGCCGCGGCCTGACGATACTGAAGCAGGCTGATGTCTGTTTGCAGAACGAACTGAATCACTGAGGAGACGCGCTTTTCCAGTTGAATGCCGACAGGAAGCATGCTCACAGCAAAGCGCTCGTTCGCTGGGTCGAAATAGAATGAAATGGGTAATCCCAGCAAGAGGCTCCAGGTTGATAAATTCGTTGGAATATAGAACATAGGCTCAAACGAAACGTTAGCAGCCACTGGATAAGCAAATGTGTTTACGAGAGGCCGCGAAGATGCCACTGTAAAAATCGGACCCGATAGAACATCCAACAAAAACCGCGGCCGCGCCGCCTGCTCGCTAGCATCGAGCGCTTGTTTGGCATCAGTCTTAGTTATCTCTAAAATGATATCCTTGCTGTTGTCGTCTTGGCATTTCGCTTTCCATTTTGTGCTTGATTGAACAGAATCGGCAGAATTGCGCAAGAGTTGATTGATTGATTGTGAATAGAACCATG
The DNA here is from genome assembly GCA_964554495.1 of uncultured Myxococcales bacterium. Classification (GTDB taxonomy): domain Bacteria; phylum Myxococcota_A; class Polyangia; order Palsa-1104; family JAEUJZ01; genus JAEUJZ01. The sequence continues at coordinate 215 of CAZKOY010000139.1, read as the reverse complement.
TAACTATCTTAGTGTTTTCCGGTGGCGGCATATTGCTTATTGTGAACTGAAGATAGTATCCACGGATCTGCAGGTTCGTAACTTTCCACATGGGACTCGACGGACCGGTTACCGGCGTGAGCTGGTCCTCCGACGGCAGGCAAGGTGGGGCGGCACTTGGAGTTCCGCCGTCTGAAGTTCCGCCGTCTGAAGTTCCGCCGTCTGAAGTTCCGCCG
>CAZKOY010000138.1:0-15046 GCA_964554495.1 uncultured Myxococcales bacterium | reverse complement strand
ATGGGATTACTTTATTAGCCCGTCACCCAAATCGCAATCGTTGTCACAAGGTTCCACGCGTTCTGTCTGGCCGCGGTGTATGGCCGTGCTGTTTGGCCGCGCAGTTGGGCAGAGGCGAGGCGCGCTGGGTGCCGGCTGCTCGCAGATTTTGTGATTGCGTTCAAATATGAATATGTTCACAATTGAACTTGTTCGGATCACATCGCAGTCACACGATCCACAGAAGCCCATGAAGCCGACGAAAGCGCGCGACTGCTAACCAGCCCGAACGAAGCGAAGCCAGGAAGAAAGCAGGCATCGACCATGGGCGTACGGGAAGCCAATAAGCAAGACAAGCGCGAGCGGCTGAGCCGGGCCGCGCGGGAGCTGTTTTCGCAGCAGGGCTTCGACGCCACGACGATGCGCCAGATCGCTGAGCGGGCCGGCATCGGCGTCGGCACGATCTTTCTGTATGCCCGCGACAAGCAGGGCCTGCTTTTTCTGCTGTTTTCCGACGCGGTGCTCGATGTGCAACGCCGCGCCTTTGATTCGCTGCCAGCAGGAGACGGCGCGGGGCAGCACTCGACGAGCCAGAGCGTGCTCTTAGAGCAGCTTGTACATGTGTTTTCGAGCTTCTATCACTATTACGAAAGCGACCGTCGGCTGTCGCGTCTGTTTATTAAGGAGCTTCTGTTTTTGGACAGCGAGCCGGCGGGTCTTAAGCCCAACGCCAACGCAGCGGGCGAGCCGGGCCGGGCCTCTGGGTCGAACAGCCGGGTCAGCGACGCAGAAAAGCATGTCGGCCTGACGCTGGAGTTCATCGGGCGCCTGTCCGGCTTGGTGCAGCAAGCGCAGGCGCGCGGTGAGCTTCGCGCTGACTTCGATCCACTTCTGGCGACGATGAATTTTTTTGCCACGTACTTTTTGACCTTGGTGGGGCTGCTGGATCCCATTGCTGGGGTGCAGCAAGACGCAGAGCTAGCAACGCAGCGACTGCGACTGGCTTTGCAGCTGCAAATTTCGGGGCTGCGCAGCGAGGCTGGGCCGGCTTTGTCGACGACGCCAAGCAAAGCGACGCGAAGACAACGCTCGCCTGCCCGCCCGTTGCCCGAACGCAAACGGAGGACGCGATCATGAGAGACCACTATGATGACTCGCTGACACTGCGCGACGCTGTCGCCGCGTATTTTGCCCAAAACCGCTTCGGTGCCGACGGAGGCTACGGCGACACCTGGGTCAAGCTGAAGCTGGGACCGCTTAGCCTGTTTATGCCGAACACCCCGGCGCGCGTGGCTGCCGTTCGCTTCCATGATCTGCACCACATCGTGACGGGATATCGCACCGACTGGCGCGGCGAGTTCGAGATCAGCGCATGGGAGCTTGCCGCCGGCTGCGGTCGCTTCTATGCGGCGTGGTGGCTGAACCTGGGCGCCCTAAACGCCGGCTTTCTGGTGTGTCCTCGTCGCACGCTGCGGGCCTTTTTTCTGGGACGGCGCAGCCGCAGCCTGTATGGCGAGACGTACGATGCGACGCTGCTTGCAAAGACCGTAAAGGATGCCCGCGCCGCCATGGGGCTTTCCCCCGACGGAGAAGCCGTTGGAAGCAAGCACGGAGCGCTTGGGACGCTTGGCGATGTCGCGGTGCTGACGGCGTACTATCTGGCCAGCATTCCCGTGGCTCTTTTGACGTTGCTGGCATCGATCTTTGTGTTTGTTCCGGTGGCGTTGCTGCAGACCGTAAAGCAGCCGGCCGGGGCGTCTGCACAGCAGCACGCCGAAAAGAATTCGACGCCCCCTGTCGCCACGTAGAGATCTCGGGTTTCTTTGAGGTTCTTTGGCCTTGTACACTAACAAGGCCCCTCATCTGACCAAGCCGTTTGCGCCAGTCTGTAGCGGTCACGATGCGGGACGGGAACCGCATGCGCAAAAGGTACCTCAACATCCCTTTGAGCATTCGCTTTGCGTGGTTTACGGCCCTGCTCTTGGCGGGCCTGTCCGCAAGCCTGTTTCTGTTGCTGTCTGTGGGCATCGAGCGCTCTGCCCGCCGCGATATGGAGAGCAGTGCCCTGTCGCTGGCTAGCTTGACAGCGCGGACCGCGCGGCCGTGGCTGGAAGCCAACGACGTCGGGCGCATGCAGGACTTTTTGACGGGGCTCAGCGAGCTAGCCGATGGCTTTGTCGTCATTCGCCGTCCCGACGGCAGCCAGGCCGCCGCTGTCCATGGCGAGCGCGCGACCGGCCCACTGCCGCCCCTTTCGGACAAGCCCAGCGTCGAGTTTCGCAGCGACGCGGTGCGCGTCGATATGGCCATCCGCCTGCGCGAGGGCATAAGCGGACGCGTCACACTGGGTCTGTCGCTGCAACGCTTGGAACAAGCGCGGCACGACATGAACGCCGTCCTTTTCATCGTGCTGGGGGCGTTTCTTGTCCTGGGGGTACTGAGCAGCCTGTTAGTGGCGCGCTGGCTGCTGCGACCGCTGAACATCATGACCGTCGCCGCTCGTCGGATCGCGCAAGGAGATCTAAGCCAGCAGCCCCTGGGGATGCATGGCCGCGACGAGATCGGCCAGATGGCAGAGGCCTTTGATCACATGCTGGATGTACTGCGAGCGCTGGCTCAAGGCATGGACATGATGGGCCGCGGTGATCTGACCGCGCAGGTCGATGCCGAAGGCGAAGTCGCCATGGCGTTCAATCGCATGTGCGAGCACCAGCGATCGATCATCGGCCAGATTGCCGAAGCTGCGCTGAAGCTAGCTGGGGCCTCGACGCAGCTATATGAGCTTGTGCAGCGGCAGGAAGAAGCCACGGCGCGGCAAGCGGCCGGCGTCGAAGAAGTCAGCCGCACGGTGCAGTCGCTTCTGGACAGTGCATCGAACATCGCCGAAGCCGCGCATGGAGTGTTCGACAACGCGCAGCGCACCCGGCAGACCACCGAGAGCATGGCGGGCCACGTGCTGTCGCTGACGAGTCACACCAACCGCATCGCCGAGCTTTTGGAAGTCATTCGCGACATCGCCGATCGCAGCGATCTTTTGGCGCTGAATGCATCGCTTGAAGCGACGCGGGCCGGGGAAGCCGGGCGCGCCTTTTCGTTGGTGGCCAGCGAGATGCGTCGCTTGGCCGAGCGCATCACGGCATCGGTGCAGGACGTAAAGACGCTGCTGGTCGATATCCGCAGCGCCGGTACATCCAGCGCCGTATCCACCGACGAGAGCCGCAAGCTCGCGGAGTCGACGACGGACTCGGCGCATCACATCACAATGGTCACGCAGCAGCAGCGAACCGCGACCGGGCAGGTGCTTGAGAGCATGCGCGAGATCGGCAACATCCTGTCGGGCAGCGTCGGATCCTCACGCGAGAGCCGGGCGTCCGTCGAGCTTTTGCGCAGCACCGCAGAACAGTTCCGGTCGCTGGTTGGAACGTTCAAGACGGAAGGCCGGCGAGGCAGCAAATGAGTCCAGCGCAGAAACAGCTGCTGCAGCGCTTTCGCGCCAGTGCCGTCGAGCGTCTGCGACGGCTAGAGCAGCAGCTCACGGCACGAGCACGCAAAGACGCCAGCGCGGCACCGCTTATGGAGATCGCGCGAGAGCTGCACACTCTAAAGGGTGAGTCGCGCATGCTGGGCCTGCGCGCCGTCAGCAGCATTGTGCATCGCGCCGAAAACGCGCTGGAGCAAGCTAGCCACGGCCTTGCTGACGAAGCTGGACCGACGTATGAGCTGGTGGGGCAAGCGCTGGACCTGACGGCTCGCGTGCTGCAAGACGACCCCGGCGGCGATGCCGAGTATGCGCAAGCCCTGCAGAGCGCACAGCAGGTGCTGCAGAGCGCTGAAGCTGCTCTGAGTTCGCAAGCGGCTGCACCAGAAGCTGCACCGCCCGCAGGAAAGGCTGCCCCGCCACGGCCTCTGCCTTCTGCTCAGGCAGCGACGGTGGCTGCACCGCTTCCAGCCTTGGCTACATCGCCGCAGCCTGCAGCCACGACGCCAAGCAGCGCAGCGGTGGATGCCGGTCGTGGCCAGGATCCCGCAGCCAGCCCAACGGGCAGCAAGGACGAGAGCCGCGCCGCCCCCCAAGAGAGCCGCGAATCGCCACAGCAGCGAGAGCGCTGGGTACAGGTCAAGGCCGACCGCATCGACACGTTGTGCGGGACCATCGCCGAGCTCTCGGCCGGTCTGCGTGCGCTGCGCATGCAAGCCCGCCGCGTCGTACATGGAACGCAAAAAGCCATGGATGGCGGCTCGCCTGTTCCTCAGCCGACGTTTTTGGCCCCTGTCAGCAGCTTCAATCTGGGGCAGGAACGCTTCACGCAACCTTCGACGGTGGATGGCGATCGGCCGGACACGCGAGCGCTTAGCTCTGAGGCGCGATCGCTGCTCGAAGACTTCGAGCGCCTGCAGAGCCTGTTGGACGGCATCGAGAGCTCGGCCTGGGCGCTGCGCTTGGTGCAGATCGAGCCTTCGCTGCACGACTTGGCGGCGCATGCCAAAGATCTGGCGCAGGCATCGAACAAGCGGGTGCGCGTCAGCGTGCAGGCCGGCAGCGTCGAGATCGAGCGGCCCGTACTCGATACGATCTGGGAACCACTTCTGCACATCTTGCGCAACGCGATCGATCACGGCATCGAGTCACCCGAGGAACGCGAGGCGAAAGGCAAGCCCGCCGATGCGACGTTGACCATTCATGCCGAGTCCGCTGGCCCCGTGGTCATGCTGACGGTGACCGACGACGGTCGGGGCATTGCCCGCGAAGATGTCCGGCGCGCCGCGATCCTGCGAGGCCTTTTGCCCGCCAACCATCCGCCGCTGTCCGAGCAGCAAGCGTTCGAGCTGCTGTTCCAGCACGGCTTTTCAACGCGCAGTGCGATCAGCGAGCTATCAGGTCGCGGCGTTGGCCTAGACATCGTACGCAGCCGGGTGCAGCGCGTCGGTGGAACGGTCTTGCTGAGCAGTCAAGAAGGCCAGGGGACACAGCTTCTGATGAAGCTGCCCGTGCGCATCAGCAAAGAGCGCGCCCTGGTGCTGTCGATTGCCGGGACGCTGTTCGCGCTGCCCTCGCGCGCCATCATCGAGATGCTGCGCTTGCAAGATCAAGACGTCCGTCCCGTCGCTGGAGGACGTGCGCTATGGTCGCGTTATGGCGTGGTACCGCTGCGCTCGCTGGCCCAGACATTGGGTTTTGCTGAGCCGCAGGATGAGCCGCACGCCTTGCTTCTGAGCTTGAGCGATCATCAGATATGGGCGTTTTCGGCCGCCCGCATCCTCGGCGAGTTCGAGCTCTTACGTCAGCCCTGCGATCCGCTGATGACGCAGATCGCGCCGGCTACCGCCTCGGCTGTTTTGGACGACGGTCGCTTGGTGCTTTGGCTATCACCTGCGGACTTGGTCAAGCTGGCCGAGGATCGCTTGCAGACTGGTGAGCAGGTTCGCCCACAAAAAGAACGCCCGCGGCATCGCGTGCTAATCGTCGATGACTCGGCGGTGATTCGCGCGCTGATGGCGCAGGTGCTGTCGACCAGCGGCTATGAAGTCACCACAGCGGCCAACGGCAACGAGGGCTTGGCCGCGCTCGAACGAAGCTCGTTTTCCGCGGTACTGCTTGACGTCGATATGCCGCAGCTTGATGGCTTTGGACTGCTCGAACGTTTGCGGCCCCGCTGGCCTGGTCTGCCGGTCGCCATGTTCACCAGCAACACCTCGCAAGATCACCGGCAGCGCGCCAGCATGCTGGGCGCCAACGCCTACATTGTGAAGTCCGAGTTTGATGAGGGTCTCTTGGTCGGCACGGTCTCGCGGCTGATCGGAGGCGCGCGGTGAAGCTGCTCTTGGTCGCCATTGCGGCCGAGTCGGCGCAGCGCAGTCACGAGCTGCGTCGGCTTCTGGAAGCCGACAGCGATATCAAAGTGGTGGCCGAGCTTCGCGACCCCCACCAAGCGTTGGGCGCTGTCTTGCAACACTCCCCCGACTTGCTGCTGTTGAGTAGCGCGCTGCTCAACAGCGGTGGGCTCGACGCCATTGAGCTGATCATGGCCGAGCGTCCGACGGGAATTCTGCTCGTCGAAGAGCGCAGCATCACCCCCGATGAGCAGAGCGTGCAGCGAGCGATCCGCCGCGGTGTGCTGCAGCGCGAGTTCCTGCCGACCCGTATCGACGCCGAGTTCGCCGGGCATCTGCGCACCGTGGTCCGCCGCCTGGCCCGCGTGCGCGTGGTGCGGCACATCCTGGGCCGCACAGGTGGGGCGGGACAGACGCCTCATCGGGGGCCGTCTGAGGTCAGCGACGGCCGCGGGCGCTTTCCAGATAGCGTGGCACTGACGCCCATCCCACGCCGCGTCGAGCTGCCGCCGGCTATCGCTGGAAAACCACGGGCCGAGGTGGCGCGTCGAGCGGGCCAGCAGATCGCGCTGGTGGCGATTGGCGCCTCGATCGGTGGGCCCAATATTCTGGCCGATATTCTGCGCCCGCTGTCGCCTTCGTTCACGGCGGCCATCGCCATCGTGCAGCACTTGCCTTCGGGCTTTGCTCGGCCCTTTGCCGACTATCTGAATTCGCACACCAACCTGCCAGTTCACGTCGTGGATCAGTCGCAGCCTGTGCGTCCCGGCTGCGTCTATCTGGCCGCCGATGATGGGCACTTGATCTCTCCTCGTCGTGGCGTCTTGGCCCCCGATACGGGGCCGGCGATATGTGGTCATCGACCGTCGGTAGACCGGCTGTTTCTTTCAGTGGCCAAGAGCTATGGCGAAAGCGCTATCGGCGTCATCCTGACCGGCCTTGGCAATGACGGCAGTGAAGGCCTGATGGCCATGCGTCAAGGCGGCGCCGTCACCATCGCGCAAGATGCAGAGACCACCACTGTCGACGGTATGCCCCGCGTCGCCCGCGAGAGTGGAGCAGCGGAGTACTGGCTGACCCCAACCGAGATCAGTGAAGCGCTGCTCTTGCTATGCAGCAGTGCGGCCCCGCGCAGTGGAGGCTCGCGATGAGCAGCCAGAATCCCAGCGCTCTGCGCGTGATTTCTAGCTGGACTGGCATCGATCTGAGCCAGCGCGGTCCCGAGATCCTGCGCTGGTTGGAAGAGCGCGCCACGGCGCTCGGCTACTCATCGGCGCTGGCCTATGCCGAGGATGTGGCAGGCAACGATACCGAAGAAGCCGCTCAGCTTTTGGATCACGTTGCGGTGCAGTATTCGTGGCTGTATCGCGATCCTCAGCAGCTTGAGGTGATCGGCGATCTGATTCGCGAGCGCCCCATGGGCAGCCCGCCGCTTGAGATCTGGGTCCCGGCCTGTGCCAACGGCGAAGACGCGTACTCGATCGCTATGCTGGCGCACTTGGCGCAGCGCAGCGTGCGCGTGCTGGCGACGGACATCAACCCGCACGCGGTGCAGCAGGCATATCAAGGCCGCTTTCCCGCCGATGCCGCGCGTCGCTTGCCGCCGTCGATGCAGGCCTTTTTAGAGCCGGTTTCCGACGGCATGCGGATCGCCAACACGCTGCGGTCGAGCATCTTGTTTGATGTTCACAACCTGCTTTCGCCGCCGCCGATGCCGACTCTGTCCGATGGCTGGCCCCTGATCTTGTGCCGCAATGTGCTGATGTACTTCGTGCCTGAAGCGGCCCAGGCGACGCTGCATCGCTTGGCGCAAGCGCTGGAACCGGGTGGCTATCTGCTGCTTGGCGCGGGCGAGTTCCAGTTCGAACCGGATGAGCTAGAGCGAGTGCGCATCGGCGAGCGCTGGGCGCATGTGCGTCCGCGTCATGCTGCGATTTCCAACCGCGCGGTGACGCCGCCTTTGGCTGCGCGCTCGGTGCCGCCCAAGCTTGGCCTGCCGCCGCCCTCGCGCCGTCCAACACCGCCGCTTCCCAGCAGTTTTCCGACGGGATCTGGGCAAATCAAGCGCATCTCATCGCCCACGATTCCGGTCTTATCGGCGAGCACGGGCAGCAGTCCCAGCAAGGGCAGCCATAGCCATCAGACGCCTGGTGGTCCCAGTGGCAGTGGCAGCGGTCTTCTGTGGGGCTTTAGCGGGCGCGATGTCGCCGAAGACACGGGACCACGCGCCGCGGCACGCAGCGGTTCATCCGTTCCGAGTGTGTCGCCGCCGCTGGCGTCTTCGCCATCATCGACGACCCGGCCCGAGCTGCGGCGGGCCGCCCAGCTTCTTGCCGCAGGAGACGCCGACGGAGCGCTCTTGGCGCTGGCCCCTGTCTTGAGTGGAACCGATCCTTCGGCTCATTCCGACGAGCTATTGCTGCTGGTTGGCATGAGCGAGTACATGCGCGGTCGGCCCGAGCGGGCGATTCCGTCGCTAAACCGCGCGCTGTTTGTGTCGCCCGATCTGTGGCCCGCGGCGCTGTACTTGGCGCTGTGTCATCAAGCGATGGACAACGCTAGCGAGGCGCAGCTTGCGTATGAGCGCGTCATCGCACTGCGGGGGCGTCGTCGACGGGACTCGGGCCCGATTGTGACGATGCTGAACCTCGACTCGCTGCGCTCTGAGCTGTTCGCGCTGGCTGAAAGACAGGCCCGCGCCGGCCAGAGCAGCGACGGCCTTCGCCCCATTTCCCGAACATCCCGTGATTCAACCCCCGGCAAACGAAGCTGAGGTCGCCGTATGTCTTTGCCCAAGCACCACATTGTCGTCGTCGACGACAGCGAATTCTGCCGCGAAGTAGCCCGTCTGAATTTGGAAGAAGCCGGCTTTGAGGTCACCACGCTCTCTAGCCCCATCGGCTTCAGCCAGAAGCTGATGCAGTCGCAGCCCAGCTTGGCCTTGGTCGATTTTTCGATGCCTGGCTTAAAGGGCGATCAGCTCATCCAGATCGCGCAGCGGGCTATGAAGGGCAGCATCTGTCCCGTCGTGTTGTTTTCCGATCAGCCCGAGCGCACGCTGGCCCAGATCGCCAAGAGCTGCGGTGCCGACGGTTACATCTGCAAGTCCGACGACTGGCCAGGCATCGTGCGATCGATTCAGGCGTTTATCACGCGGGCTCGCGCCGCCAAGCACTAGGCCCCATGCAGCACGTCATCCCATTTCGCTGCCAAACGCAGTGGTACGCCGTCGACGCCAGCCTGGTGGAACAGATCCTGGGCGCGCAGAACTGGATGCCAGTGCCCGGTGCGCCACCGATGTTTCCCGGGGTCATGGCGTGGCGGGGTCGCGCGACCGCGGTGCTGGATCTTTTGCGCCTGCCGCAGGAGCTTGCCGGGGAACCTCTTGCGCAGAAAGAAAGCCAGCCGCCGCGCACGCTAGTCGCTCACACCGACGGCTGCACCGTGGGCATTCCCGCCGATGAAGTGCGCGAGGCGCTGCCCGTCGAAAACCTGCAGCTTCTTCCCCTGCGCCTAAGCCGCGTTCGCTTTGCCCAAAGCGAGTTCGAGCTGGGTGGGCAGATCGCGGTCCTATTGGATCTGCCTGCTTTGGTGCGCAGTGTGATCGAAACGAGCGCTGCGGATCGTCCGCGATGAAAGGGGACGCCCCGCGCGGCGTCGCTTCGGACCTGGACCTGGGCGGCGCGTTCTTCATGATCCAAGGGATACACCTGCGCTGGGGCTTGCCGACGCAGCGCATCCTGCGCATCGCCAGCGAGGGCGAGCCCGAGCTGCCACCCAGTCTGCCCTTGCCGTCTGAGTTCCTGCCGTTTGACGATAGCTCGCTCGGGCGCTGGACCCTGATCCTCGATACGCGGGACGGACCGCGTGCCGTCTTGGTCTCGCGCTTTTTAGAGCTGGTTCCGGCCGACCAAGTGAACCTGCAGCCGCTGCCCGCGCTCTGTCAGCTAGAGCGCACGTCTGAGCCGTCGAACACAGCCCGCGTCACGCATATTGCGCTGGCCCAGACCGGCGACGATGTGTTGTTCCTGCTGGTCGACCCGTTGAGCTAGCCGTCGAGCTAGCCGTCGAGCTAGCCGTCGAGCTAGCCATCGAGCGGGCCGCGGACTCCGGGGGCGACTAGGCAGCGCGGACTCGCCGCGCACTGATGGCTGCGCTCGACAGCTGCGGGTCTCAAGCTGCTGGATCGATCCATCACCGTGCCTTCCTGGCCAGGCTTGGCTTCGGTCGCCTTTTCGCAGCTGCGGACGTCCCCACTGCAACGCAGTGCGTCGTGATCGGTACCTCGATTCGAGCAATTCAATTCACATAAATTCCATCGCACAATGCAGCCTGCAGAGCCTGGCACATAGCGTGCTTATTCCTCGAAATCGCTTGGTTTTTTGTCGCGTTTACGCTCTTGTGTGGCCCTGCTTTGAGGAGGGTGTTCGATGCGATCGGTGAGCACCAACACAGAACACGCAGCCCGGTGTGCTTCTCGCCGTGGGTTGCGGCGTGGCGTGACGCGACAGCTTGTGGGCCTGCTCTCGCTGGGCGCTGGGATGGCGCTGCTCGGCTGCACGCCTGCTCTCGCGCCCGAGAGTGAAGAGCTAGACGATGTCCATCCGCAGACGATGTTTGACCGATTGGTCAAAAAAGATCTCGTCCGCGACTGCGGCGTCTGCCATGCCATCGCACAGGGCTCGGTGATGCCGTTTCTAACGATGGGCCAGGAATACCAGGCCATCACCGCGTACAAAGGCGGAGCGTTCTTGACCGACCCGGTCATCCAAAGCCTGCTTTTGCAAAAAGGGCAGCACGCCGGTCCGCCGCTTGCGCCCGTGCAGGCCGATGCCGTCAAAGCGTGGCTGGAAGCGGAAGTCGCGACGCGCCCCGGCATGAACAAGTCTGGCCTGATGCCGACGGTGCCGTTGCAAGACGGCGAGTTCAATATGAGCTTCGAGACGATTGCGCCCGTGCTCGATCCGCTGGCCAATCTGACGTTTTCGCTGAAGGAAGAGGGCAACCGCATCTTCCGCGTCTCGCAGCTAAAGCTGACCGCCGGGCCAGGCACCGGCATTCGCTTGAAGCACCCGCGCTTTTATTTCTTGAGCGCCAAGGGCACATCGCTGGACCCGGCAGACACGCTGGTCAGCATCGATCTGACCGTCGCGGCCGGCAAGACAGCGACGGTGGGCGGCGGCACGGTGCTTTTGACCCAGGCCCCGGAAACCAATCGTGCCCGCATCGGTATCGCGTTTGAGCTTCTGGAACGCGTGAACCCAATGGGCATGATGGAGCTCAAGTGCAAGGCCTTTAACCTGTTCAACCCGCCCGTGAAGAACGAGCTTCAGCCGTGCGCGCAGAGCTGCCATGCTCCGGGTCGCAACAACACCGCAAACGGCGCCTTCAACATGGAAGCCTCGCTGTCCAGCGACGAAAAAACGCTGCAGCAGTTCTGTCTGAACACGCTCGGTCGCGTCGATCGGGCGGCACCGCGCAACAGCATTTTGATCAAGCAGATCACCCCGGCGGCCCAAGGTGGCACGCCGAACCATCCGTACAAACAGGGCGACGCCAACGCGCTTGCGCGCTTTACCAACGCCGTCGACGCGTGGGCCAAGGGCGAAAAGTAAACGCGCCTTTGCACGCTGGAGGAGTCATGCGAACGAGAACGGGACTGATGCTTTCTTGGGCTTTGGCCTCGACCGCCCTGGGTGCGTGCGCAGGTGGCGCGCAGTCTGGCGGCAAGCCAGTTGACCCCAACGGCAACACCATGCAGCCGGCCATCGTGACGCGTATTGATTACGAAGAAGCGCTGCGCTCGGCCGCGATCAAGCTGACCGGCAACTACCCATCGCTGGCTGAGATCAAGCAGGTGCGCGACGCGGCCGAGAGCATGCGCCAGGCCGAGTACGAGAAGCTCGTCGACGATTACATGTCGCGGCCCAGCTTCGGCGCCCAGGTCATCGACTTCTTCCGCGACACGTTCAAGATGGGCGGCAGCGACAACCGCGGCGGGACGATGGTCAACTTCGACTACGCTCCGATGTATGCCGCGTCGCTGGTGGTGGATGAAAAGCCGTTCACCGACATCGTCACCGCGACCCGCGATACCTGCCAGACGTTTGATGGCAAGACCGGCAAGTTCAGCCCGGCCAACTGCCCCAACCAAAGCGCCGTCGGTGTACTGACTGACGCAGGTGTGCAAGCGCAGTTCTTTTCATCGATGGCCTTCCGCCGCGTGCGCTGGGTGCAAGAGACCTTCGTCTGCCGCAAGTTCCCCGCCGAGACTTCGGGCGCGCCGCAGCCTCGTCCGGGCGGCAGCTATACCTCGCCTTGGGACTACAACTCGATCACCGGCAAGCAGAACAAGAAAGATGCGCGCATCGACTTCCAAGACGACAAGTCGATCGTCTGCGCCAACTGCCACACGACGATGAACCACATCGCACCGCTGTTCGCGCGCTTTGGCGCAAATGGCGCGCTGAATATGCAGATCGTCGTCAAGGTGCCGATCCCCAACGAGCCAAACGCTGCGCCGATTGACTGGCTGCCCAATGGCGAGATGACGGCCTGGCGCGTTGGCAAGCCCGTCGCTGATCTGCCGGCCCTGGGCGCGGCCATCGCCAGCGATCCCGAGTTCGGCAAGTGCATCGCCAGCCGCGTGTGGAACTGGGCCATGTCGCGACCCGACGTGGTCGAAGACGGCGCGCTTTTGACCGACGACATGGCGAACAAGCTTCTTGTCGACCTAAAGAACAGCAACTGGAACGTCAAGAAGCTGGTCCGCAAGGCCTTCACCAGCGACAGCTTTGTTCGCTACTAGAGCGCAGCGAGGAGAACCCATCATGGCCAAGAACTTTCTGCTCCCCAGCTTGGGCCTGAGCCTGGCTGCGACGCTTGCGCTGGCCAGCTGTGACAGCGCCCAGATCGATCTACCCGTCGACCCGCAGCTTCTGACCCAGCAAGAGCGCGGTCCAGACTATGGACTCGATCACGACGACATCCTCGACAACGTCGGCGACATCTTCAAAGACGGGCGCCAGCTGACGGCGGCCGAGGGCGAAAAGCTGCACTCGTGCGGCAAGCTGCGGTTCGAGACGTTTTCGCGCATCCTGCGCAGCCGCGGCCTGAACTTGGACAACACCAATGCTGGCAGCGTCGGCGCGCTGGTTCGCAGAGCGCAGCCCGTGTGGGGCGTTGCCAACTTCTTCGCTCGCGTCCCCGAAGCCACGCGCAACAGCACCAGCAGCCTCGTCAGCTTGGAAGACGTCATGATCGCCATGGCCGAAGAGCTGATCACCACCACCAACCCCGAAGGCGTGTGGATGAGCGGAGCCTGCCAGGGCGCCAAGCTCTTTGACGGAAAGACCTGCAACCGCGACGGTCTTGCCTGCCTGGTCGGCACCACCCCCACCGACCGCCAAGTGGATCTTTGCAACAACATGACCAGCGACACCGCTGCCGGTGTGGCGGACGAACTGACGCGGAAGCGCTTGGCGATTGCGGCCATCGCTGGCGTTGCGTTCCTTTGCGACTAAAGAGGGCCTAGCCATGACACAGAATCGAGACATCGGCCTCCGCGGGACCTCGCGCCGCGACTTCATCCGCGGCGTGTTCGCTGCCAGCGCAGCCCTTGGCCTGGGCCCCTTGCGCGCCATGGACATGCTGGAAAAAATGGGCGGCAGCGCACTCGCCGATCAGGCCAAGCCCAACTACATGGTCAACATCGTTCTCGGCACGGGCGCTCTGTCCCGCGCCACGGTCATCTGGCCGGTGCGCCAGGTCATCGAACAGAACGATCCGCAGTACGCCATCGACGGCCCCGTCGACTCGCGTTTTCGCAAGGCCAACCTCAAGAACGGCCGCACGCTGTACAACCGCGTTGTCGACGGAAAGCCGGTCTTTGAAGGCAAGCCATGGACGGTGTTTGTTGCCGGCAGCAGCCAGGCACACTCGACCTTCCAGACCTTCAACGGCAACACCGTGCAGATCACGCAGGGCGGCAGCGCCAACCTGTTTGCTGCATCGGCAGCGATTCAAAGTGCGCTGCATGCGCTGATCCCAGCGATCGGCGTTCAGCGCGGTGGGCAGAACCCGGTCTTTGCGCCGGCTCCTCCTGGTGCGCCGTCGCCATCGAACGTGCCCGATGGGCGAGCCATGGTCGGCCTGTTTTCTAGCTCGGCGTCAACGCTGATGACGCGCCTGGCTCCCGACAACAACCGTGCGCTGTTCCAGCAGTATTACGCGGCGTTCTTGGGTCTGGCCAAGTGGGCAAAGCACCCGGCGTACGATCGCGTCCGCGGCGATGTGCGCACGGCGATGAACTTGGTCGTCAAGAACCTGGCCAGCGAGCTTCAGGTCAAGCCGGGACAAGTTCAGCAGTGGGGCGGCTCGATCGCGCAGACCGACGATCGCCTGCGCGCCATCACCGAGGTGCTGATCGTTACCGCCAACGCGTTCCGCTTGGGCTTGACGGCGCAGGTTACGCTGCCGGCGTTCAACGACGATCCACACGGTGCCTTTGCCGGCAACCCGACCGAGCTTTTCGATGGCTTCGCGCGCAGCCTGGTGTCCTTCCAGAACGAGCTAGACAACACGCAAGATCCGGTGATGACCAGCAAGCGTGTGGGCGATCGTTCGGTGATGACGCTATCTGGTGACACCACCAAAGATCCTTTCCAGCGCAGCGGCTGGCCCGACGGGACACCGGGAGGCATGAACCTGCTGTTCGTGCAGGGCAACGGCCTGATCCCGCACGGCTGGTTCGGCGATGTCAGCCCCAACGGCCGCACCAACTGGGATCCGACGACGGGTCAGAACAACGGCAACGTCCCCACCGCCGACTGCACCAGCGCCGCGTGCGCAGCCGTGCTCTATGCCGTGTCGGGTGGCAGCAAAGACGCCGTGCGGCAGTTCTATAACGGCCCGCTCGACGGAGTGATCAACGCCAACCTGACTGGGTAGCCTGCCGCGCTTCCTGGGCGCGTCCCTGCCGTCTCTGCACGCTTCGTCTTCCCGCTCGCTGCCTTCCTCGTTTTGTCCACAGCGCTTCGGCTTTCGCGCAGATGCCGCGTCTGCGATACAGTGCGCGGCCATGAAACACGCCGCGTTGTTGCTGTTGTGTCTGCTCGATGTCTTTCCAAGCTGTGGCAAGCGTTCGCGCCCGCTGCCACCGCCCGTTGCGCAAGGCACGCAGCAGAGCCCGCGTCGCGTCGAGGTGCAGGTGTCAAACCAGGGCTTTGTGCCCAGC
>CAZKOY010000137.1:0-15099 GCA_964554495.1 uncultured Myxococcales bacterium | reverse complement strand
CCACCGGCTTCTTCGCAGATCAGCGTGCCGGCCGCGATGTCCCAGGGCTTGAGCTTCATTTCCCAGTATCCGTCGAACTTGCCCGCAGCGACCAGCGATAGATCGATGGCCGCAGAACCCAGGCGGCGGATGCCTCGAACGCGTTTCTTGAAGGCGACAAACTGCGCCAAGTTGTTGGCGGGAGATGTGCGGCGATCGTACGGGAAGCCGGTGGTAAGCAGCGCAGAGTCCAGCGATTCCGTCTGCGACACGCCAATCGGTCGACCGTTGAGTGTCGCACCTTGGCCGCGAACCGCGGTGAATCGCCACCCCATGGCCGGTGCCAGTACGACCCCGACGCGTACCAGGCCATCGACAAGACACGCGATCGAGACTGAGAAGAGCGGCAGGCCATGCGCGAAGTTGGTAGTGCCATCAAGCGGATCGATGATCCAGCAGGGGGCTCCGTGCTCACCTGGGCGCTCGCCGCCTTCTTCCGCAAGGATGCGGTGTTGCGGATAACGGGCCCGCAGACCGTCGACGATGACTGCCTCCGCCTCGCGATCAAAGCGGGTGACGAGATCGGTGTCATCGCTCTTGGTCTCGACGATCAGGCTGCGGCCGAGACCGGACAGCAGCACTTCCCCCGCGGCAGCGGCCAGCGCCAGCGCACTGTCCAGAAGCTGCAGGTCTTCCTGTACGCGCGGATTCACCACGTCTTGCATCTGGGAATTCATTAGACGATTGCTTTGCCCAAGGCCGACAGCGCTAGCTCGATCGTCAAGCGCGCCGTCTGATGGTTGTTGTCGTACATCGGATTGACCTCGACGAATTCCATCGATCGCAGGATGCCGCGGGCAGCCACCATTTCTAACAGCAGGTGCGCTTCGCGATAGGTCAGGCCACCAGGTACGGGCGTGCTGACTCCGGGAGCCCACAGCGGATCGACGCCATCCAGGTCGAAGGATAGATGGATCGCGCTGCAGCGGCGACACAGATCGTCGAGGGCATCCGTGATCACGGCATAGATCCCGCGCTGATCGATCTCGGTCATCGTGTGATACGCGATGCCGGTCTGTCGCACGAACTCTTTCTCGCCCGCGTCGAGGTTGCGAATGCCGATGAGCGCGACGTTTTCTGGACGCAAGCGAGTGCCAGGACCACCAACGCGCGTGAGCGCTTCATGCCCCACACCCAGGACCGTCGACAGCGGCATGCCATGGACATTGCCAGATGGGGACGTGCCCGGCGTGTTCATGTCGGCGTGCGCGTCGACCCAGATGAGTCCCAGCTCTCCACCTTGGCGATGGAAATAGTTGGCTGCACCCGTGATGGTTCCGATCGCGATGCTGTGGTCGCCGCCAATGACCAGGGGAAAGCGGCCAAACGACAGCGCGCGATCCATTCGACTGCACAGGTCGTCGCAGACTTCGGCGATGACATGAACGTAGTGCTCGGCAGCCGCGCCGGGGCCCAGGGTTTCGCGCAAGGGAACGGGCACATCGCCGCTGTCCAGCGCACGGATACCAAGCTCGCCCAGCTTGTCGGCTAGGCCCGCGATGCGCACCGTCGCTGGCGCAATGTTGGCACCGCGCAAATTGCAGCCTAGATCCAGCGGCGCTCCGATGATTTCCACTTCGTGTGGACGCTTGTGCATGGGCCCGACTCGACGCGCAACTGCGCGAATGCGGGACCATATCACAGGGCAGCTCGGCTGCAGGAACGCAAACTTGCGTCCGTGGTGTGGCGCTGGGCTATGCTGCGCTGCGTCGATGTCGATGGCGCGCATGCTCATCTGTTGCCTGCTTGCTCTGGGCGGCTGTGGCCCCGATCGCGAGGGCTTCGAGGCGCTTGCTGACATGCGCCCGATGCGCCCGCACGAAGATCCCTATGCCGAGGCGCCACTGGGCTGCGTGGGCGAACCATGCCGCGACGAGCGTAGCTGCCCGCCAGACTATCGCTGCATCGACGGCGCCTGCGTGGCAAGCACCAGGGCCTGCACTTCCGATCTGGACTGCGCGGGAGACACGCGCTGTGTCCGTCGGGCTTGCGTTGCCTACGACGCGTGCGTGCAGCTAGAGCCATTCCGTCGTGCGTGTCGCGACGCTCGCTTTCCCGGCGACGCGCCGCTGGCGCCACTTGCGGTGCGCTGCCAAAACGCAGGATGGAACAGCACGTCGCAGCCGGTGATCGCCGATCTCGACGGCGATGCGCGGCCCGAGATCATTGTTCAGACGTTTCCAAGCGCGCTTCTGGCGGTGCGCGCGGACACCTGCGAGACCGTCTTTCGCAACCAGATCGCGCTAAGGAGCGATGGCATGGGAAGTGTGGCGGTCGCGGATCTTGATCTAGACAGCCACCCCGAGATCGTTGCTGTGGACGATCAGGATCGTTTGGTGGTCTTTGACGGTCGCGGCAACGTGCTCGCTGTGGCCACCCAGCCCAGTCTGGAACGCAACATCTATGGCCATGCGCTGTGGAGCGCCCCCGCCATCGCTGAGCTCGACGGCATGGCGCCGCCCGAGATCGTGCTTGGATCTTTCGCAGCTCGCTACGTGGGACCCAAGGCTGGAGGGCCGCGCATCGATGTTCTGTGGTCGCAAGAGAGCAGGACTCCGCCTTGGGGATCGCTGTCCGTGGTCGCCGATCTAGACGGCGATGCTCGCCCCGAAGTGATCAGCAGCGAGCGCATCCACGATGGCCTGACGGGCGTGGACAAGACGCCCAGGGATCTTGCAGCGCTGTTGCCAGTGCCGTTTCATCCCCAGGTCGCGGACTTTAGTGGCGACGGAATGCCCGATCTGCTGGTGATCGAGTCGCGACCCGAGGGGCAAGTCGTGCGTGTGTTCGATCTGCGCGCCAACCGAACCATCTTTGGGCCGTATCGCGCCGAGTCCGGTGGCGTTGGCGGACCTGCCGTGATCGCGGACTTCGACGGCGATGGCACGCCCGACTTCGGACTCGCGGGTGAAAAGTGGCTTTATGCCTATGCGCTGCGCTGTGGCGCTGTGCCGGGGACTGGGGATCCATTGATGCTTCGGCCACGCGGCTGTACCGGACACGAGCCAGGCCTTTTGTGGTCGCGCCGGATCGACGATCGCTCGTCGGGAAGCGCCGGAGTGAGCGCCTTTGACACGAACGGCGATGGAGCCGCCGAGGTGTTCTTCCGCGATGAGTGCTGGCTCCGCATCCTATCGGGCTTCAGCGGCCGAACGCTGGCCGCGGTCAACATCACCAGCAGCACAGGCCTTGAGACGCCATCAGTGGCTGATGTCGATGGCGACGGCCACGCTGAAGTGATCGTCAGCAGCGACGTGGATATCGATCTATTTGGCTACTGCGCGCGTGCGAATCGACCGGAAGCAGATCTGCAGAGCCCGTGGCTGGGCTATACACGCGGGCTGTTTGTTCTGTCGGATCCGGCAAAGCAGTTCATGCCAGCGCGATCGGTATGGAACCAGCACAGCTATCACGCTGCCAATATCCGCGACGATCTCAGCGTACCGATGCGAGAGCCCGCGTACTGGCAGAGTCACAACAGCTTTCGCATGGCGCAGGCTGGCTACGATGTTCCGCCTGGGCGCGAGCGAGCGCTGCCCGATCTGACTGGCCGGATCGAAGCGGTGCAGTTTCCCCGCGACTGCACCCAGGCATGGACTCTGGCGGCTCAGGTCTGCAATCGGGGCGCTGCCCCTGCGGCGGCGCCGATCTTTGCCAGCTTTTATGACGCGCCTCCCGACGGCGTGCGGGCTGCGATCTGCAGCGCTCGGCTGGATGTTCCGCTCAGCCCTGGACAGTGCCAGCGAATAAGCTGCATGTGGCACTCTCCTCCGATAGCGACGACGCGCGTGGTTCTTCGCGTGGCTGACGATGGAAAAATGCCGCGAGGGGCCGTCGAGCAGTGCCGCGAGGACAACGATCAGGATGCGCGGGCAGACGTAACGTGCTTCAACGCGCCTCCCTAGCGGCAGGCAGGCGATATGGCTTAGCAGGCAAGGGGGATGAATCGCGGGTCCAAAGCGGGATCAGCGAAGAGCAGGGCCTTTGCCACCTGTGCCCGGTTTTGATGGCTTGCCGCTAGTCGTTTTCGACGGAGATCAGGCCCCGCTTGACGGCATAGCGAACCAGCGCCGCATGGTTTTGCAGGTCCAGCTTGCGCATGGCATTTGCGCGATGGATCTCGACGGTGCGCGGGCTGATGCTCAGCTTGTCCGCCACTGCGGCGTTGGTCAGGCCCTCGGCCACCATCTTTAGAACTTGGCGCTCGCGTCCCGTCAGTGTGTCGTATGGATCGAACTCGCCGCTGTCGCGCGTCTCGTACGGCTCCAGATCCGCCTCGCTGATCGATGGGGGCAAGTATCGCCGACCTGCTGCGATCTCTTGGATCGCGCGCAGGATCTCCGTCGCGTCAGAGGCCTTGAGGGCATAGCCCGCGGCGCCACAGCGCAGCGCTTCCGCCACATACGCTTTGGTCGCATGCATCGACAGAATCAGCACGCGGCAGCGCGGATGCAGCTTGGCGACTTGTCGCGCGATGTCGAAGCCGCTGACGTTGGGCAGCATCAGGTCCAAGACCAGGACGTCTGGCTTGTGCTTGGAAACCAGATCGACGACCTCAAGGCCTTCTCCGGTCTGCCCGACAACGGTCAAATCCGACTGCGCCGAGAGCAGAGCGCACAGCCCCTGCCGAACGACGGTGTGATCATCTGCGACTACGACTCGAATCAGCTTGTTCATGTCCGTTTTCTCCAACGGAAGTGCCCTGTTCCAACTGGGCATCCTGGGTTATCGCTGGGCTGTCTGTCCTGCGTTCGGCTCAGAAGGTTCTGAGGGACGCGATAAGGCGTCTTGCATTTCCAAGAGCCCCTCGGGCGCGGCGGGCTGCAGCGGGAGCTCGGCTGTGACTCGCGTGCCTTCACCTGGCCGCGATTCGATGGTGCATGTGCCTCCGAGTAAGCGTGCGCGTTCCATCATTCCTGAGAGCCCTGCCGCCTGTCGTGCTGAGAGTGATCCTTCAGGATGAAAACCCTGTCCGTGATCTTCTATCTGAAGTCCTAAATGCACTCCATCCGACCATATACGGACAGTTGCCTCATTTACCTTGGCGTGCCGCGCAACATTGGTCAGAGCTTCTTGCGCGATGCGGTACGCGGTGCTTTCCAGCTCGGGCGGGAAGCGGCGATCGACTCCGCGGGCCAGCAGCTGTACGCGAATGTGCATCATTCGCTCATAGCGCTCAGCCAGCCAGCGCAGGGTGGGAAAGAGCCCCAGGTCATCGAGAATCGTTGGGCGCAGCTCCAAGGACAGCCGACGCACTCGCTCGACGATATCGCCGACCAGCTCTTGCGCGTTGTGCAGCGCGGTGCGGCCGGTGTCGTCCTCGATCTTGGCCGGGTCGACTCGCTGCAGGCTGAGCTTGAGCCCCGTGAGCAGCTGTCCGATGTCGTCGTGCAGCTCGCGTGCGACGCGACGGCTCTCGGTCTCTTGCGCATTGGCCAGGCGGCGTGACAGATCCTGCACCATCTGCAGCGCTTCCAGCGTTCGCGAGCGCTGGGCCCGTTCGCGATCGAGGTTCTTCTGCAAGCCGGCTGCGTGATCGCGCTCGGTCAGATCGCGAATGATCGTCAGGGTCGCCGCGCCCTCTTGCAGATGAACGTGCGCGCTCTGTCCGCTGACGTGAACCAAGCGACCGTCCTTCCGCACGAGGTACAGCTCCAGAGCCTCTCGACACTGCGCATCGGGTTTCTGCAGGAACTCGGCCATGCGCGGTAGGACGCGATCACGTTCCACCTCAGGCAGAAGCTGGGCCTGATCTGCGCCGATAAGCTCCTCGCTTTTGTATCCGGTGATGCGCAGGAGCGTCGGGTTGACATACTGAATCGTGCTGCCTTTCGTCAGCAGCAGCCCATCGGGCGAGCCCTCGGCGAGCGTGCGGAACATGGCTTCGGAAGCGCGCAGGCGCTGTTCGGTCGAGAGCTGCTCGGTCACATCGCGCATCAGACCGATGGCTCCGTTGATTCCGCCCCGTACATCGCGAAGCGGGCCCCAGTTGAGCTGACCCCAGATTTCGCGATTCGTACGATGGTGACGAACCACGCAGGGCGCTTCCGTGTGGGTCTCACCACGCAGGGCGGGTTCACTGCCGCGCAGCAGGGGATGCGACGGCAGCAGGACATCGGCGTGCTTCCCCTTGAGGACATCCTGTTCCAAGAAGCCCGTGGTCTCTTCCATGTATCGGTTCCACGCCAAGAACCGAGCCTGCTGGGCGAGCACCACGATGCCGATCTCTGCATTGGCGAAGATCGAGTTCTGGAAGTCGATGGACTGACGAAGCTGCTGCTCTGCGCTGTGGCGTTCCGTAATGTCTTCCAGCAGCGCCGCCCGGCGATACGGCTGGCCTTGGGCGTCGAAGATCGGAAACACCATGATGCGCACGTGACGGACCGCTCGATCGGTCGCGCGCACAATGCGAAACGTTCGCTCGGTATCAGGCATGGCTTCGAGCGTGCGCAGGCGCTGCAGCCGCTCAGCCAGAGCTGGCATATCTTCGGGGTGAACGATCTTCCGCCAAACCGTGATGTCTTTCAGAAGATCGCTCGACGGCAAGCCCGTCAGCGTCTCAAAGCTTGGACTCACGAACAGCACGTTGAGCGTGGCGCTTTCCAGAATCCAGAACACCACGGGCAGCGCGTTGGTGAGCTGCACAAAGAGTTGAATGGTCTCACGCTGCGATCGGCTGGCCGACAGCGCGGCATTCTGCGCTTCTAGCAGCAGGGCATTCACCTGCTGAAGCTCGTTTTCTAGGCGCAACCGATCCGCGCTCAGGGCATTGAGCTTAGCCAGAAGATCCGTCCAAATCTGTGAGCCAAAATTCTCCATTGGATCCTAGATCATGGCCAAGTAATGTCACCTAACCGTTTCTACACTCAGGGTACCGCGGAAGCTGTCTCTGGGAAAAGGAATATCTCGCGCCTCTTGCACTCGGTTTGCAGGGCTGGTGTAGGGTGCAAC
This sequence comes from uncultured Myxococcales bacterium, assembly GCA_964554495.1. Classification (GTDB taxonomy): domain Bacteria; phylum Myxococcota_A; class Polyangia; order Palsa-1104; family JAEUJZ01; genus JAEUJZ01. Next base: position 8,109 of record CAZKOY010000137.1, on the reverse strand, counting down.
ATTCCATGCCCGAGCTACCCGAAGTTGAGACGATTGCCCGTGGTCTGCATGTAGAGCTCGCTGGGAGAGCTCTGCGCGATGTGTGGGTTCGTCGCCGCGATCTGCGACTCCCAATTCCGCATGACTTTCCAGAGCGCGTCATCGGACGGCGCATCCTTGCGGTTCAGCGACGAGCCAAGTATCTGTTGTTCAGGCTGGACGATGCGCTGCGCCCAGATGGATTGTTGATCCTGGCGCATCTGGGAATGACCGGGCGCTTTGCCGTACAGACGCCGCCCTTTCCTGAGCTTGCCGCGCACGACCATGTCGTCTTCTTTACCGAGGACGGCCGACGTACGACGTTCTCGGACCCGCGGCGTTTCGGACTCCTAAGTCTGGGATACTCCGACCGCTTGGCAGAGCATCCCTTGCTCAAGGATCTGGGACCCGAACCGCTTGATGCCAGCTGGACGGGCGAGCAGCTACTTGGAAAGGTCGTCGCTCGCAAGAGTCCGCTCAAGGCCTTGCTCTTGGATCAGAGCGTGGTGGCGGGCTTGGGAAACATCTACGTCAGCGAGGCCCTGTTTCGCGCCCGCCTCTCGCCTTTGCGGCTGGGGTGTAGCCTCAAGCTCGCCGAAGCTCGGCGGATCGTGGGCGCGGTGCGGGATGTTCTGCACGACGCCATCGCGGCCGGGGGGTCAACCTTGCGCGACTATGTGCAGGCCGACGGATCGATCGGCAGCTTCCAAACGCACTTTTCAGTCTACGAACAACAGGACCAGAGCTGCCCGCGCCGTGGCTGCCCAGGGGTTGTCCGCCGCATCGTTCAGGCCGGACGCTCCACGTATTTCTGTCCAGCCTGCCAGCGCTGATGATTCGGAGAATACCCAGGATATCCCCGGCAGATCACTGATGCGTAATGCCTGCCAGGCAATCGGCCAAGCAGTGTGGCTGTGAAATTGATGAATAGGTACCTCCCCGCGCGCTAACTGCAAGACCACACTGGGTCTAGTGCAGAACCGTAATTAATAGCAGACCACTGCTATGAAGCAGTGCAGCGTCGGAGTTATTGCGGTCACGGTCAGAGGAGAGGCGCGGGACGAGCGGCGGGGCGAGGGCAGGGGAGACGGAGGGCTACTTCTTCTTGGTGCCGCCTGGAACGTACTTCATCAGGCGCTTTTCACCGACGGTGTGGATCTTGTTCTCACCAACCAGCTCAGCCAGCGGAATGCGCAGCTTGTCGGCCAGCTCTTCGTCGGCAATGCCAGCCGGCTTGAGCTGCTCGTCGCGAATCACGGCGGCCAGCTCGGTGCGGCTCAGGCCTGCCTTGTGCGACTCCAGCAGGCGCAGGGCCACACCCTTCAGGCCCGCCTTTTGGTCGTCGCTGAGTCGTGTACGCGTCTTCGGCCCCGCGGCCTTCTCGGGGTCTGCCATCGAGCGCCCGGTGAGCGCCATGGCCAGATCGATGATCCCCATCGTCGAGACCACGGCCCACACGTCCTTGTGCTTCTGGATGCTGGAAACGAACTGGTCGACCGTTACACGGTTGTTCAATCGCAGGTTGTTGATCGTCGAGAGCGCAGCCTTGCGGCGCACATCCTCGTTGATGGCCTGAAGCTCACGCTGAAAAATGCCTTCTACATCGGTTGCTGGGTCGTTTCTTGTTGCGGACATGTTCTCTTGTTCCTCCTAACAGGCGCGGCACCTTAGCTGAGCCTGCTTTGCCCTACAAGAAAATAAATATATGAGACACAGATTGCCAATTGGCGCCACCTGTGCCGGTACGGCCGATTGCGCGCAGGTTGGCCAGAATCGCTCTGGTCGTGCGGTGTCTCTTGGCCGGTCCCGATCCGGGGCTGGGGCTTGCCAGCGAGGGCCCACACTTGCGCAGCCTTCGCAGAGCGTCCCGTTGTACGCTGTCAATTCGGCTATTCAGCTCGCCTGCTCGACTGCCAGAAAGGGTGTATCGGATGTCCTCGGCTTCTTCGGATGTTTCTGCCCCTCACTCGTCGGCGCTGTCCTTGCCCGGTGAAGTGCGACTTGCCACCAACTTCCCGGCGCGCGATGCGGTACCCGCGGCCATGGCGTATCCAGCGACGCAGCCGCGCGTCTTGATCGCGGGCGAGACGCGTATCTATACCGCTGCGACGCGGGATGTCGTCTCGCCGCTGTGGCTGCGAGCACATCCAGGGGAAGAGCCGCAGCCCACCGTCATCGGACAGACCGCGCACGTCTCGATCGAGGTTGCTCTGGAAGCCCTGAACGCTGCGCAGGCGGCGTGGGCCCGCGGGGCTGGGCGCTGGCCCACCATGCGAGTCGAAGAACGCATCGAGGCCGTCGAGCGCTTCACCGCCGCGATGGTCGCCGCCCGCGATCGCGTCTGTCGCCTCCTGATGTGGGAGGTCGGCAAGACCTGGGCCGACGCGCAGGGCGAGTTCGATCGCACGGTGCAGTACATCCGCGACACCGTCGAGACGCTCAAGTCCCAGGACCGCGACAACAGCCGCCTACAGTTTCGCGAGGGCATCATTGCTCAGGTACGACGGGCTCCCTTGGGTGTGACGCTGTGCATGGGGCCGTTTAATTACCCACTGAACGAGACCTTCGCGACGCTGATTCCCGCCTTGATCATGGGCAACACCGCCGTCGTCAAGCTGCCGCGCTTCGGCGTGCTCTTGTGGGATCCGCTGCTCGATGCCTTTGCCGCGGCGTTTCCCCCCGGCGTCGTCAACATCGTAAACGGCCAGGGCAGCGAGATTGTCCCGCCGCTGATGCAGACCGGCCGCATCGATGTCTTGGCGTTTATCGGTAGCTCGAAGTCCGCCGACGCGATCAAAGGTGCTCACCCGCGCTTGCATCGCTTGCGCTGCATCTTGGGCCTGGACGCCAAAAACCCCGCCGTCGTCCTGCCCGACGCGGATCTGTCGACGACGATTCCCGAGTGCATCAAGGGCGCGCTGTCGTTCAACGGCCAGCGCTGCACCGCCCTTAAGATCTTCTTCGTCCACCGCGACATTGCCGAGCGCTTTACGGCCGCGCTCTCGGATGCGGTCGACAGCCTGCCAAACGGTATGCCTTGGGCCCCCGGCGTACGCTTGACACCGCTCGTCGAGCCGGACAAGGCCAGCCGCTTGGATTCCTATCTTCGCGACGCTGTCGCGCACGGGGCGGTGGTGGCCAATCAGGTACGCGGCGGCGGATCGCATGCCTATACCGCGTATCACCCAGCAGTGCTTTCGGGTGTGACGCCGGCCATGCGCATCTATCACGAAGAGCAGTTCGGTCCGATCCTGCCCATCGTGCCCATCGCCGATTTGTCCGAGTTCACCGACTACATGCTTGAGACCAGTTATGGCCAGCAGGCGGCGTTGTTTGGTCAAGATGCCGCGACGCTGGGCAGGCTCATCGACGTGCTGTCGACCCAGGTCTGTCGCATCAACCTCAACTCGCAGTGTCAGCGCGGACCCGATGTCTTTCCGTTCACCGGTCGCAAGAGCAGCGCCGAAGGGACGCTCTCGGTCGGGGATGCGCTGCGCAGCTTTTCCGTCCGCAGCATGGTGGCCGCAAACGGCAACGCCGCTGGCAAGGCCACGGTGCGCGCGATCTTGGACCACGATCACTCGAACTTCCTCAGCACCGACATCATCCTTTAGCGCGAAGCCCCGGAGCCACCCATGCCATGGTCTGAGCTTCCCCATCGCGGAACGATCTATCTGCAGGTTGCCTTTGATTCGGCGCGTCGGCTGGCCCGCTTTCGCCGCAGCGATCGGGCGCTCACCGCTGGATCCGCCGACGGCATCCTGGCGCAGTTCACCGAGGATCTCGATCGCATCCTGCCCAAGAGCGAGCGCGCCAAGCTACGGCTTCTGGCCGATACTCGCGAGGCCCCGCGCGCTGCCGATCCTGAGCTTGAAGGCAAGCTGCTTACGAGCATGACGCCGATCATGACCAGCTTTGACTGCGTCGCCGTCCTTCTGCGCACGCCGATCGGCATCCTGCAGATGCGCCGCCTGATGCGCACCTGGCCCATTCGCGGCGAGGTGTTTGAGGACGAGAGTGAAGCCATCCTGTGGCTTCTGCGGCAGGACGCGTCTACGCCGCGCTCTGGTCGCGACTAGTCGCGAGAATTCGTCGGTACAGCGCTTCATAGTCCGCGACGCGCTGCGGCCGCTGGAAGCGGGCGAGGACGGCCCTGCGCGCCCTCTGCGCCATGCGGGCATGACGCTGCGGATCCGCGATCAGAATCAGGATGCCGCCCGCCATGCCGGCCACATCGCCGACCGGAAAAAGGAATCCGGTCTCTTCGTCGCCTTCTGCGATTACCTCGGGCAGTCCACCCACGCGCGATGCCACCACGGGCACACCGCTGCTCAGCGCTTCCAGCGCCGCCAGCCCAAACGACTCGCTCTGGCTGGGCAGCAGGAACACATCGCTCTCGTGCAGGCTCGCTGTCAGCGTGGGCTGAGCGCCGCGAAACTGCACGTCGCCAGACAGGCCCAGCGACGTCACCAGCGCTTCCATGCGTGGCCGCTCGGGCCCTTCACCGATCAGCAGCAAGCGGACGCTGCGCGCCGTCTGCCTTTTCACCGCGGCGAAGATCGCGATGACATCTTCGATGCGCTTCAGCGGGCGAAAGTTCGATGCATGGCACAGCGTAAACGGACGCGCAGCCGCGCTTGATCCAGACCGCGGCCCAGCCGGCGCGAAGACCTCGGTATTCACAAAGTTCGGAATCACCGAAATCGGAAGCTCGCGCGGAAGCTGCAGCAGATCATAAGCAGCCTGCTGCAGGAACTGCGAAGGCACCGTCAAGGCATCGCAGGCCATCAGGGAAAAGCGATGGATCTCGCGCAGGCTTGGGCGTTGTCCCACGCCGGTTACATCGGTGCCGTGCAAGGTCACTACCGACCGAGCCAGGGGCCGCATCTGCGACGAAAACGGCACGCCATCAGGCATCGCCGAGGCGGTCGGGTGCGAGAGCAGGGCCTGGCCGAGAAAGGCGCTGACCGCGTGCGGCACGCCATAGTGCAGGTGCCAGATATCAAGCCCCTGTTCCCGTGTGATCTGCGCCAAGCACACCGCCAAGGCCAGCGGATAGCTTCCCATGTTCGGCAGCAGATACTCTTCGACCGGTACCTGATGAAAAAGGAGTCCGGGGCGCTGGGATTCCTTTTTCTCGTTTACATGCGCTCGTAGCCGCTCGGGAACATCGGCGCAGACCATGTGGACTTGATGGCCGCGCTCGGCCAGCGCCAGCCCAAGCTCGGTCGCGATCACGCCGCTTCCGCCCATCGTCGGGTAACAGGTCAGCGCAATGCGCAGCGGCCGTCCTTCCGGTGGCTTTGCCAGGCTGGACAGCGCTTCATCCGGCGCCGGCATCCGATCGCTCGGGCTCACGAGAGGATCAGATCCCGTACGTCGGTGTATTCGCAGCCCTGTGCCGCCAGGCTGTGGAACACGCGATCTTTGAAGGCCGTAAGGCCATAGCGCGCCAAGAAATAGGGCAGGGACATGTGGCGCTCCTGCGGCTCGCCGTGCGGATACAGCATGCGCTGCAGGCGATCGATGCGCTGGCACAGCACACCGTCGCGCTCACGCACCAGCCGCTGATAGCGCTGCAGCAGGCGATCGACATTGATTTCAATCGATCGGCGGGTCCGCACGATGGCGTCGCGCAGACCCGGCTCGCTCTTTGACAGGGCATCCAAGCGGGCCTGCGCATCGGACAGAAGCGACTGGCGCAGCACCTGGCTGGCCAGCGTGGGGTCGAGCCTGTGGCTTGCCGCATCGGACGCATCGTGAGCTGGGCTCAGACGAAGCAGGGCGCGCTGCAGCGCCTCTTCGCGCGGGCGCTCGACATCGCTCGGTGTAAGGCCAAGCTTGGCCAGAAGCGATCGGCTGGACTCGTCCATGCAGCGAAAGCGGGCGCGCGGCACCACCACGGGCTGCTGGATGGGCAGCGTGCCGGCAACGCCGCGATAAAGTGGGGCAAGCTGCGCGAAATAGTTGATCTCTCCCGGCCCGCCCACGTACGCCACCGTCGGCAAAAGCAGATCCTGCAGCAGCGGTCGCAAGAGCGCCGAGGTGCTGAAGCACAGCGGCTCGCGATCGAGCGTGGCCAGCAGATCCGCCGTCGACAGCCGGCGCGGCGCCCGGCCATCGGGCTGTGGCAGAAGCCAGGCATCAGACTCGGCTTGGCGATCGAGGCGGAAGCGCGGTCCCGTCGGTGTCTCGTGAAAGAAGAACAGCGACGAGCCGGGACGCACGGCCACCTGCTCGGCAAAGCCCGCCTGCATCAGATCGGTCCCGCGCGCTGTCAGCGCCGCCGCCAAGTCTGCGTGCTGCGCGATGGCAACGCGATATAGACCCGCTGCTTCCCGCGTCAGCGCGGCGCGGCGCGGGTTGATCAGTAAGAGGCCTTCCTCGGCGAACAAGCCAGCCAAGACGCCAGCAAACGCCGTCGAGATCGGCGCGCCACGACGATAGTGGACCGAGAAACGCGACAGGCAGTCCGCAGCCTGCGGCAGCCCCGCAAGCGCTTCGCCAAGCTCTTGCACCAGCGCATCGATCTCGGGGCCGAGCGTGCGGTGATCGATGGATCCACGATCGATGGATCCGCGATCGATGGATCCACGATCGGGCGATCCACGATCGAGCGATGCGCGGTCGTGGGGCTGCCCCGAATCGCTCGCGCTCGGCGGTGCTGCGGCCAGTGACAGCGTCAGACCGTCCAGATCGTGCTCGCCAGAAAAGATCGGCAGGTGACAGTGGCGGATCTCTTCGAAGTCGTGATCTTCGGTCTGCAGCCAGAACAGCGGGACACAGCGCACGCGGTGCTCGCGCTCGATCGTCCGGGCCAGTTGGATCGCCGTGGCGGCTTTGTAGAACGTGTAGAGCGGCCCAAGAAACAGGCCAAGCTGCTGTCCGCTGACGACGACGACGGTGCCGGGCTGCCGCAGGGCGTCGAGGTTATTGGCCCGTGCGGGGCTGTCGCCAAGGGCGGCTTGCTGTATCGCAAGCTCGGCAAAGACGGCTTCCGACACGGGCAGGGGCCGCTGCGCTTGTCGCTGCACCAGCGCGGCGCGGGCCTCGCGGTCGCGGAAGTCGGCCGGCAGAAACGCCGCGGCCCTGGGATCTCGACGGAGAAAGGCGGAAGAAAACGGCGCCATCATGCGGTTCGGCGCAGTCTACGACAAAGCGTCGACCTGCACAGCCCATCGTGGCGCATGCACGGTCTTGCCAAGCGACTTCGATGTGTGTGTGAAATGCCGCATGCATCCTTCGCCCAACGCTCCGCATGCGAGTCCGCGGCCCCTAACAGAAGGCCACCGCTTCGTCGACGTCGTCGAGCTAATGAACCGCCTGCTGGCCCCCGATGGCTGTCCCTGGGATCGCGAGCAGACGCTGGCCTCGCTGAAGCCGTATCTATTGGAAGAAGCCCACGAGGTGCTAGAGGCGCTGGAGAGCGGCGATGTGCAGCACCACCGCGAAGAGCTAGGCGATCTGCTGCTGCAGATCGTGTTTCAGTCGGCGCTGCGCGAGCGCGAGGGGGCCTTTGACATCGATCAGGTGTGTACGGCGCTTGTCGACAAGATGAAGCGGCGACACCCGCACGTCTATGGCGAGCTTGTGGTGAAGGACGCGCAGGAAGTCCTGTCCAACTGGGGAGCGATCAAGGCCGCGGAAAAAAAGGCGCAAGGGCCGAGCGAAAAGCGCGGCACGCTCGCCGGCATCCCGACGGGGCTGCCGGCACTTTTGCGGGCGCAGCGACTGGGGGAACGGGCGGCGGCGGTGGGCTTTGACTGGCCGGATCTGACGGGCGTGCGCGACAAGCTGAACGAAGAGCTTGCCGAGCTGAATGAAGCGCTTGGCGACGGCGACGACGCGGCGATCGTTCACGAGCTAGGCGACGTGCTGTTCACGCTGACGCGCCTGTGTTCCAAGCTGGGCCATCCGCCGGAAGACGTGCTGCGTGCCGCCAACGCGCGCTTCGTGCAGCGCTTTTCTGCGATGGAACAGGCCGCAGAATCGGACGGGCACACGCTAAAAGAGCTCTCGCTGTCTCAGATGAACGCCTATTGGGACCGCGGCAAGACCTCGGCGCGCTGAGCGCTCTACGGCGTCTCGGCC
>CAZKOY010000136.1:0-15152 GCA_964554495.1 uncultured Myxococcales bacterium | reverse complement strand
CGAACTTCTACTTCTCTTCCCTGTTCTTAGTTTGACGACGGGCGCGCGGGCTTGAGGCGTGATCGTGTCATCCCCCTATCATCCCTGGCTGCACCTGGGATAGGAACCTACTCGCTCTGTCGGCTGTGGCGCGTCGCTGCAGAAGGCGGGGCGGGCGGGCGAGCGGCCGGGCGCAAGAGCGCTTGTAGCTCGGGCGCATAGCGACGGCGCAGGGCATCGCACTTCTGGGCGCGCTCGCTGCTCTGGCGCAGGATGCGCGGTCCGCCGACATACTTCGTCGAGCGGCCATCAAAGAAGCGCGCGGCTGCGCTTGCCTTTTCGCTGTCGCAGAAGCCAGAAAAGACGCGCGCTAGGCCGGCTCCACCATCGCGGGGCAGACGAGCGACCAGCGCATCAAAGTGCGTCTGCACAAAAGCATTGGCCGCCTCGCGCGTCTCGGGGAACGAGGCCAGGCGCAGAAGCAGCGGCAGCGTCTCGCGAATGCTGAACGCCGGGTCGAGCACGAGCGCCATGCTGGACGCGGCCAAGGCGGGATCGCGGAACGATCCGAGCGCCGAAAACAGCACGCTGCGCCGCACGCGATCGGGCTCGCGGCGCACGGCATCGAGGATCTTCTGCCACAGTCCTTGTCCGGCTTGCTGCGGAGCCGACAAAGCCAAGGCATGCGCGGTCTCGGCATCCAGCGCGCGACGATCGACCAGCCACTCTGTCAGCAGAGCCTCGGCTTGCCCTTGCAGCGTCGCAACCGTCGGTGTGCGACCTGCGTCCCCCAGCGCCAAGGGCAAGATACTGGAACGCAGAAGGCGCGTGTTGTCGTCATCCTGTGGCTGCATGCGCAGGCCCATGGACTGCAGGCGCTGCGCGTACAAGCCATGGACCTCGGCCTGCCACACGGGGCGCTCGCTGGGCGTAACATAGTCGCGCAGCATCGTCGCCAAGCTGGTGCTGATACCGACGATGTGGCGGCTGGGATCGGCAGCCATGGCCGGCAAAAGGGGCAGCACGCGCGCAAGGGGAATATCGCCGCGGCGCAGGCCGGCATCGACATTGCGCAGAAAACCCAGCCGCGCGATCGGCGACAAAGCCAGCGGCTGTGCAAGCTCGCGATCCGCCGTCGAGCCAGCGCGCGGAAAGGCACGCGCAACCAGCGGATCGAACAGCGCGGCATCGTACAGCACACGGTAATAGCCGCGGCTCGCGGGATCGGCGAGCACACTCTGTGGACAGCGACCTGGCAGGGTGATCTCTCCACGATCACCGCTGATCACCTCGCAGCGCGTCGGCTGATTGTCGACGGCAAAGCACAGCGGCACGCGATAGTGCAGCGCGGCGTCGGCAGCGCTATCGGTTCCCGGTGGGGACAGCGGAAGATAGCGCTGCTGCGACCAGCGCAGGCGCGGCGGGCCGGCTTGGCACGCAAGACTCAGCGACACCAGCGGCACACCGGGCTGATCGAGAAAGCTCGCTGCCACGTGCGACACAAGCGATGCCTCGCGAGCCTTGCCTGCCGACTGCGCCTCAGCCGTGAGCGCCCGCAAGAAGTCATCGGCCACCGCCGTACCGTGAGCGTGCGTGGTGAGGTAACGCGTCAATCCGCGCTGAAAGACCGCCGGTCCCAGCCAGTCTTCCAACATGCCTAGCACCGCCTTGCCTTTGGCATACGTGATCGGATCAAAGGCGTTCACGATGTCGTCATTGCTGTGGATGGGCTGACGTATGCGACGGGCTGAAAGCAAGCTGTCGTTGTCCATGGCCGTGGCGCGGCTGGCAACGCGCTCAAGCGGCTCTTCCCAGCTTGGCTGGAACTGCTCGGTGATCTTGGAATCAAGGAAGCTCGCGAAGCTCTCGTTGAGCCACAGGTCATCCCAGAAGCGCAAGGTCACAAGATCGCCGGTCCAGTGATGCGCAAGCTCATGCGCGCAGACCTGCGCGAAGCGGCGACGCGCAGCGACGGTTTCTTCATCGGGCCGAATCTGAATCGTGCGCAAGCCATAGGTGATCAGGCCGGGGTTTTCCATGGCGTGACTTTGGTTCGGCACCGCCACCTGATCGAGCTTGTCGTATGGAAACGGCACGCCGGTATACCGTTCCAAAAGATCGATCAGCGGAGCCGTGACCTGTGCGGCATAGCGGCCTTCGGCCTCGCGACCGCGCAGGGTCAAGATGCGCAGGGGCACGCCCTTTTTGCCGCCCTTTCCCGCCGGCACCACGCCAAACGGACCGACGGCGATCGCCCAAAGATAGGTCGGAAGCGGCGGCGTCTTGGCAAACGTGACGCGCTTCTTTTCGGGCCGGCCAGGCAGCGGCTCTTCGCGAGCAATGGGCGCGTTCGCTGCGGCGGTGTGCGCCGCGGGCACGTCCAGGGTTAGCTGCAGCGGCACCTTGTACTCGGGCTCGTCGAAGCAGGGAAATGCACGCCGCGCATCCAGCGCTTCCAGGTCGGTGAAGATGTAATCGTCGCCGTTGTCGTGCTCGGTAAACAGCCCGACGCCTTCGTTCTTGAGCAAGCGCGCGTGGTACTGCATCCGCAACGTCCACGCCCCCACGGTCAGCGTCGCAGCGGGCCGCAGTCCAAGGAAGTCACGCCCACTTCGCTCTTGCCCAAGGACCGCGATGCGGCTGTGCGCCGGATCGTTTGAAAAAAACTCGGCGCGATCGATCTGCACTTCGGGCGCGGCATTCAGCCACAGCAGTGCAAGCGGCTGGTTGACGTGCAGCGCGATCTCGATCGTGCCGCTGAACTGATCGGCGCCAGGCTGAAGCTGCAAGTGCAGCTGATACCCGGTTGGGCGCGCCGATGTCGGCAAGCGCAGCGTCGGTGGCGACGGAGTATGTACAGCGAGAGGCCCTGCGGAACTCACAGGGGAAAAGAGCGGACTGCCAAGCAACAAAGCGAAGCAGACCGCGCGGACGAACAGGGCAAGGGTGCAGGGTGAATGGCCTAGGCGTGACACATGCATCGGCGCATTCTGCTCTGGATGCGCTCGCAGAGCTACCCTGGCTGTGATCGCGAAGAACGGCGGTCGGGCCGATGCAGCAGGCGATAGCGCGACAGGTCGATGCGCCCATCGCTGTCGAGGTTCACGCCCTCTTGCAGCAAGCGAGCCCGCTGGTCTAGCTCGCAGGCGCCAAGCAGGTCGGACGCGCGCGGACTGACTTCACCGCGAGCATTGACGACTCGCCACCACGGAACGCTAGCGTCCTTAAGAGCAGACAGCGCGTATCCAACGCGACGGGCTGAGCTAGGCCGCCCCGCAAGCCAGGCCACATCGCCATAGGTCAGCACCTTGGCCCGCGGGATCTGCCGGATGATGGCGTAATAGCTCTGGTATTCCGAGAGCCCCGCCGTGACATCCATGGGCTGCGAGCGATCCGCCAGATCGGCAAGGGCCAAAGCGGACGGCGGTGCGCGACGCGACGCGGACGCGACGCGATTTCGCGATCGGGAAGAGCGAGCTTGCTGGACCATGCCTGCGCACCTTATCGAAGACCGCTTCGCTGTGGGCGACTTGGCAGAGCGACCGTTCGAAATATTCGAAAGCAGATCACAGGCAGGCTGATCGGAAGCGGTCTGCGCTTTTGGCTAGCGTGGAAGCTAATGTCGCCGCCGAGCCGTCGCAGCGCCTCGCTTTTCTGGCCCGCGCTGGCCGTGCTAGCGGCCGTGCTGTGGATGCGACCCATCCAGGGCCCGGCCAAGGCACAGGCGCAGCCGGTACCGACAGAAAACCAAGCAGGATCAGCCACACCCAGCCTGCCTTGGCCGGGACAAGCCCCCGCAGCCAGCACGCCGCGCCAGCCCAGGCTGACGATTGTCTCGTCGAGAGTGGCCAAGGATGGGACGCTGGTTGTCGAGACACAGGTAGAAGATCCATCCGGTGGCGAGGTCGCGCTCAGCGTTTCGATCAACGGAGTCCCGCACCCAGCGGTCGTGGTCAGTCAGTCGCGCGGCCTGGCGACCGCCAGTCGATACACGTTGACCTTGAAACCGACGCAGCCGGATGGTGTGCTCTCGCTGGTCGCCCAAAGCGGAGCGGTGCAAAGCTCGCCAGCCCAGCTTCGTCTGCGACGGGGTGAACCAGAGAAGCGCCCAGCGCTGTGGGTACTTTCGGTCGGCGTTGGCACATACCAGTCTGCCGATATTCCGTCGCTGCGCTTTGCGGCTAAGGATGCGAATGACCTTGCCGCCACGCTGCAGCGGCAACGCGATCTTCTGTATCGCGAGATCACGGTTCGCGTGCTCAGCGATCGGCAGGCCTCGCTGCAACAGATCAAAGACGGGCTTGCCTGGCTGATCGCCACCAGCGGCGCCGAAGACACGGTCGTGTTGTTTCTGGCTGGACATGGAACCAACGATCCCGACGGGCAGTACTATTTCTTGCCGGCGGATGCGCAGGCCGATCGGCAGACAATGCTGTCGGGAACCACCTTGCAAGAGGCGCTGCGCGCGATTCCAGGGCGCGTCATCTTGCTCTTGGATACCTGCCACTCGGGCAACGTGCTGGGACGAAGAAGCTACAACCGCCTGATCAACGATCTCACGCAAGAGAACCGCATTGTCGTCTTCGCGGCATCGACCGGAGAGCAAGTCGCGCGCGAGTCTCCGGCGTGGGCTAACGGGGCGTTCACCAAGGCGCTGGTCGAAGGGCTGCGCGGCGTGGCCGATTATGCTGAGGACAACCGCATCAGCATGAGCGAGCTTGAGACCTGGGCCAGCGTGCGCGTGCCGCAGCTTACCGCCGGGATGCAGACACCGACCTTGGCCAAGCCGAATGCGGCACCGGACTATGTGCTGGCGGCCTTGCCGGACCAAGGCATCCTGCCCAATCCCAAGCGAGCGGTCCGCAGGCGCCTTTTGTGGTGGGCCGGCGGTGTCTCTCTGGGCCTCGCTCTGGGGGTCGGTATCACCGTCGGTGCAACGGTTCAATCCAGCCAGCCCAGCAACATCTTGATGCCGATGTGGAGCGGCCGATGAGGACGCAGCGCGCGGGTCACGCCACGCTCTTCCGCAGAGTCGCCCGAGGGGTCGGCTTGCTTTCGCTCGCGGGTCTGTTCGGCTGCCCGGCGAACGTCCGCCAAATGAGCGCACGCGGAGCGGCCGGGGCGCCGACCAACACCGCGGACGATCTGCCACACGACGGCAACCTCAGCGTGTCTCTGCGTGCCGTACTGGTCAACGGAACGAACGAGCGACCGCTCTCGGAAAACGAGACACTCCACTCGGGCGATCATCTGTACTTTCTTTTGCGTACCAGCCAGCCTGCCTATTTATATGTCGTGCTGTTCGATCCCATGGGTCATGGCAGCACGCTGTTTCCGGTGCGCGCAAAAAAAGATCGTGCGCTGTTCCAACGTGGACCTCGCGTGGCGGCTCGCTGTCCGCTGCGCATTCCGGCTGAAGGAACGTTTTATCTGCAGGATCCAGCGGGTCTGCAGGACCTGCGCGTCATCGCCAGCAGCGAACCGCTCTCGCGCGCCGATCGCCGCCTGTGCGAACAGCTAAAGCTGCCTTGCGAAGATGTACAGGAACAGCCAATTCCAAGCTGTTCTGGCGATGCAGCACGAGCGATTTTCCCGTCTGTAAAAGTGGCCACGGCATCGCCACAAGGCGTGGCCTCTCTGCGGCTCTTGCTCACGCAGGAGCCCTAGCCACGCTGCTGCGATTTTTCGGTGGCACACGGGCGGTCCGCCGCTATTCCGCGGTGGGAACAGCCGGTGCCGGGCTCGCTTGCTGCGCAGCCGTTCGCGGCGCGATGCCGTGACGCTCAAGCTCTTGCTGCAGCAGCGGATTGTGCGCCAGGGCTTGCGCAAAAAGATCCTGCGCATGTCGCACAGTTGGTCGCTGTGCCGCCTGCGTGCCGCGCGCTTGAGCGCGAAGCAGCATGAGCCGTCCTTTCAACACCAGCGCAGACGCCAGACGAGGGTTGAGAGCAAGCGCACGCTCCAGCGAGGCCAGGCCTTCGCTGATCTCGCGCTCGATGGACTTTTGGTTCTTGGCCCCCCCGGCGGCGCTGGCCAGCGCGACCTCAGCAAACCCGACATGCACAGATGGACTCTGCGGGCTCAGCTTGCAGGCAACAAGTGCGGCATGGCGAGCCTGCTCGATCAGCGATCGCGGGGCTGGGTTGCTGGAAGCCAAGAGCAACAGCAGTCGCTGCTGAACCAGATAGGTCTCGGCGTGGTTTGGACGCACACGCAGGCTTCTTGTGATGGCCAGAAGCCCGCGCTCAATCGCCTCGCGTGCGTCTGCTTTCGCGCGCACGTGTTCACGTGCCGCCAAGAAATGAATGTGCGCCGTCAAGTGGTGTGTCTCGCCATCGTCTGAGTTGGCGCGTGTCGCTTGCTCAACATGGGCCAGAGCCTGCTCGATGGCTGCCGCTGTTTCGCGTGGGCTTTGGCCTCTGGCTACTTCAAACTCTGCACGCAGCGCTTGGATCGACGCCAAGTTGCGATAGGTCTGGTAGTAGTTCGGATTGACCTGCAGCGAGCGCTCTCCGGTCTCTTTGGCCTTTTCGATCCAGCTCATCGGCGAGCGCCCATGCTCTAGCTCATCGCGCGCAAGCTGCTCATATGCATCGATGAGATTGCTGTACGCGACGTAGTAGTCGGGCTCTGCATCCAAAGCGCGCTGCAGCTTTTGCACGCCGGCCAAAAGCTCATCCCGATGCGCCGTCCCTTGTGCAGCGAGCCACTCTGCCTTGGTGAGATGCAGCACCGCGAAGTCATTCCACGCCCAGGAAAACATCGGGTTCACTTCGGTGGATCGGGCAAATGCTTCACGGGCGCGCTGTTCGGACCCGTGACTGTCGCGGCCTTGGGCGTGTTCCGCTTTGGCGATCAGCAGATAGGCGTTGCCAATTTGGTCGTATGGAAATGCGTTCTTGGGGTTTAGGCGCACTGCGTGCTGCGCGGCTGCGATGGCCTGCTCTGCCGTCGGACGCGGGTCTTCTCCGTGCGTCGCCTGGAATTCGGCCCAGCGAATAAAAGCCCAGGTCTTTTTTCGCAGAGCGCTGGCGTTATCTGGGTCCGCGGCCATGGCTCGATCACAAGCCGACAGCGCACGATCGAGCGCCTCTTTGGGTGAGCGTCCTTGAGTCTTGTCGACTTCCATCACCTGAACCCAAGCATCGGCTTCGGCGCCATGTGTCGCAGAGTCACTGCGCGCCATCTCTCCGGCGCTGTGGTAAAGCGCTGCGGCGCGATGAAAATCGCTGCGTGACTCGTCATAAAGACCGCGCTTCTGCTTGGCGAAGCCATACGCGTAATAGACATCGCCCTGCAGCTTCTTGGGTTCGTACAGCCAGGGCTCGGTGATCAGTGCTTCATCGGCTTTGCGCAGCGCTTCATCGTATTGCTGGCGATAGTACGCAAGAAGAGCCTCTGCAAAGGCTTTGGACTCGCCTCCCAAGCCGCTCGGCTGTCGCAAGTGATGCAGCGCAGGTTCCAAGTAGCGCTTGTCGATCTTCGCTTTTTCTTGCAGGAAGCGCTGACCGCTGCGTCGCTGCAGATCTTTGAAGTGTGCGTTGTAGATCTCGCCCAGCGTGCGCCCCAGAGCGTACTCAACCTCTGCCGTCTTCAGGCCACCGCGATGCGCCGCTTCCAAGTGTTCCAGCGCCGCCTCGTATTCCTTGAGCGCGAAGTGACCACGCCCCAAGGCATAGCGCGCCATCGCGGCGGCCTCGCCATCCATGCGGCGCAGGCCCTCTTGGATGCTGCGCATGCGATCGCGGATCACGTGCTTTTCTTTTCGCGTGTCATGCAGCGGCAGTGCATAGGCATAGCGCAGGAACATCTCGATCTCGATGCGCTGCCCAAAGCTCTGCGAGAGGCGCGCTTGCCGCCCCAGCTCAATGCGTCCATGCACCCAGATGCCCGCCGAGACCGCGATGCCAAGCACCGCCAACGTCGTCAGCGCCAGGACATAGCGATGCTTGCGTGCGGCCTGCCGCAGGCGCTGCCCCAGCGAAGCCTGCTTCGCGATGATCGGCTCGCCCAATAGGTGACGTCGCAGATCTTCTGCCAGCGCCTGCGCAGACTCATAGCGCAGCTGCATTTCTTTGTGCAGACACTTGAGCGTGATGGTCTCCAGATCGGCGGGGATCGATGCATTGCGGCGACGAAGTGGGACCGGATCTTTGTGCATCACAGCCCACAGGATCCCAACCATGGTCGCGCCATCAAATGGCGGCTCACCGACCAGCAGCTCATAGAACATGGCGCCCAGGCTGTAGACGTCGGTGCGACGATCCATGCGACTGACTTCGCCTGAGGCTTGCTCGGGTGCCATATAGACTGGCGTGCCCATGACCGATCCGCTCTGCGTCAAGCGATCGCTGGCGTTGGCATCGCTGGCCAGGCCGAAGTCCATCAGCACCGCTTTCCATCCGCCATCATCTCGCCGCGAAACCATGACATTACCCGGCTTGATATCGCGGTGGATGATGCCCAACTGATGCGCGGCGTGCAGTGCCTCGGCGACGTCTTTGATGACGTGGACTTTTTCTTCCAGCGTCATCGCTTGCTGTGCATCTTGCAGCGACTGGCCGCGCAGATACTCCATCGAGATATAGAGCTGTCCAGCTAGCTCGCCGACTTCATAGACTTTGCAGACGCCATTGTGATCGATGCGCGCCTGCGCCCGCGCTTCCCGCATCAAGCGCTGCACGGCCTGCGCACCGATGTCATGAATGAACTTCAGAGCGACCGTGCGGCTCAGGCGGCGATCGGTGGCCTTGTAGACGACGCCATTGCCGCCTCGTCCCAAGAGCTCGACGATCTCGTAGCGATCCCACTGCGAAAGCGCGGCCGAAAGTGGGGCCGAAGTAGCGGCAACCCAGGCCTGTGCGCCGGCTGCTGCGTGGACGGCTGACGACTGCGGGTTGATCGCGACCACATCACCAACCGCGCCGGTCGCAGAAGAAGCGCGGTCCGCTTCTGTATCGCTACCGCGCGGATCGCAGGTCTCGGCGAGCGAGCGCGTCACGCGAAGCTGGTGAATCAGATCGAGGATCGCGTCTTCACGCAAGCGACCGGCTTGCAGCAGGCGGTCCAGCGTCTGACCATAGCGATAGGTTGCCGGTTCTTGCTGCCCAGAAGACAGCGAACCGAGCGAAGCAAGATCCGCTTCGCTCAGCCAGCCGCGCTGAATCGCCCCCGCAAGCACCTCGGCTTCCTGCCGAGAAGACAGCATCCTTGAATTATATTCGTGACGAGACCGCGCTGTGCGTGGGCTCAATTTCCGAGGCTGCTCACCGGGGAGGGATACCGTGCCGAACTTTCACCGCCTGATTGAGTTGAGCGATTTCAAGGACGACCTAGCGACGCTGTACTCGTTCGAAGGAAGTGCGACGGATTCGCAGGCGCTAGACCAAACGGTCCAGCACTATCTTTCACAGACGCTGCGCCGCGAGAACATCGATGCCTACATCGCGGTGCGCAGCGACCTGGGCCAGATCGCGCTCTTTCGCGATGGCATCTCGGCCGCGCAAGTGAGCGCGCTTGAGCAGTTCGCCGACGACTTCATCCCACGCTATCTGCAGATGCTTAGGAATGCGCAGACGGCGCTGCAGGTGCTGCCGATCATCAAGGCGCGCGGCCCGCGCACGCAGCAAGATGTGAAGCCATGGGATCCGGATCAGTGGATCCACCCGAATCCAGCGCTTGCGTGGCGGCCGTTCTTTGGTCATGGGCTGACGCTGTCACGACAGAAGTGCGTGCAGTTGTTTCACTATCCGCCGCTGCGCCTTCTGCAGGAATACCGCGACTATCTAAACGACCCAGTGCCTGCCAAGGTCGAGCTTCTGCTGCTCGCCAACCTCGACTGGAATAAGGCGCTTGAGTGGAGCCAGTGGACGCCCGAAGCGCGACAGACCACGGCGCCGTACTTCCTGGCCCAGCACGAGCGCGTCATTGACGGCTGTCCCATTGCGGCCCCGGATGACCAAGGCAGCAAGCCGGTGACCGATGCCCAGGGAAACCCGATCTGCGACGAAAACGGCAAACAGTTTGTCGGTCTGATGCCGATTGAAGACTTCCTCGAATACCAGCGTGCCGAGCTGATGCTGCACCTGATCCCGCACGCGGTGCGGGCCGCTTACTCGATCCCGCTCAACATCTTTGGCGAACCGGCGCGCAAGCAGTTTGAAAAGCTCACAGGGCGATCGATTCCGGCGGACGTCGTATCGCAGACACCGGTCACGGGTCATGTGCAGATCAAGGCCGGTCAGCCGCAGACACCGTTCATCGCGTGGTGGCATCCCTACGAGTTCTATTGGCGCGCACATGGCAGAAGCAGCGAGACGATCGGCAAAGGTCAACTGGTGATGACGCAGAAGACGCGCCCCGACATCGAAGGTCTTCTGGTTGACGATCTGGCTCTGGCCGGTTGGTCCCTGGCAATGGCTGAGGATCCCAGCCAGGACCCGCAGGCAACCCTGCAGGCGCAGCAAGCGAAGTGGAATCGCGCCGACATGCAGCCGCAGGTGCAGGCGCTGGTGCGTCACCTCGCCTCGTTTGAAGAGACCGGGCCAAACAAGCTGGGCTATGCCTTCTGCGAGTCGCTGCCGACGGCCTGGGGCTACGTCCAGGCACATCCCGACCTGCCGTATGGAGTGCTGCCCCTGGAATGAGCGGGCCAGCACGCTGCTGCGCGCGACGTGCCACCGGGTTGCCTGGGCGGTGATATGGTGACGGCACATGGCGCGCCCCAAGTTCTTTCGCGATCCCATCCATGGCCAAATTGGCTTTGACGCTGTTGACCTGCACGCAGCGCCCCCTTCGTCTGAGACACAGCCCGATGCGGCGCTGTCTTGGCTCATCCGCCGCCTGATCGACACGCCAGAGTTTCAGCGACTTCGCTACATTAGACAGAACGGTCTGGTGAATCTGGTCTTCCATGGGGCCGAGCACTCGCGCTTTGGGCACAGCATGGGGGTCTGCTATCTGGCGCGCGAGATGTACAGCCGCATCACGCGCAACATGGGAGATCCCGTTGAGCCGGGGCGACGAATGGCCACCTGCGCGGCTGCGCTTCTGCACGACATTGGACACGGCCCCTTTTCGCACGTGCTGGAAGAGATCCTGTCGGTCTGCGGGATCCGCTTCGAACACGAGTGGCTGACACGTCGCTTGCTTGTTGAGCCCGACGCGCTCGCCGGCTATGGCGACCCCAGCGTGGTCAGCGTCCACGCGACGCTACGCATGATCGATGCCCGCTTTCCTGAGCAGGTTGCCGCGTACGTCAGCAAGAAGTGGCGAGGCAAAGGAAACGGGAACGGCCGCGATTCGCGCGAGACGCCAAGTGGCAGCGATCACTGGACGTACAAGTTGGTGTCGAGCCAGATCGATGCCGACCGCTTGGACTATCTGATTCGCGATGCATCGCTGTCTGGGCTGCCGGGGCACGCGTTTGATATCGAGCGCTTGCTGGACATGCTGCTGCATCTCGACCGCACCCGCATCGCCGTGTACCGCCGCGCCGTCGAGCCCGTCGAGGGATACCTGCTTGCGCTCGATCAGATGTATCGAACGGTCTATTACCACCACACAGCGCGGGCCGCGGCGGCGCACCTGGGCTGCGTGCTGCATCGCGCGCTAGATCTGTATCGGCAGGGAGCACGCGATCTGTTTCCGCTTCTGCCAAACAGCAGCGAACCGGCTGGCCCACGCGGGCGACGGCATCCGCTGCAAGCGCTGTTCGACGACGGGCAGGATCTGCCCCTTTCTGACTATCTGCGGCTGACCGAGTACCACATCTTTGCGTTGATCGAAGAGTGGCAGGCACACCGCGATCCCGTGCTCGCGGATCTCAGTCGGCGCTTGCTGCGACGGTCGCTGCTCAAGGCGATTGATGTCGATCCGCGCAAGTACAACCGCATGCAGCGCCTGCAGAAACGCGCAGAAGAGCTGGTGCGCGAGCGCCTGCCCCACGTCGACAAAAACACCGTGCAGTACTACGTCTCGGTCGATGAACCCGAGCGAGTGTCGTACCGCCGCTATGACTGGCGCAACGCCGATCCAGACGAGAGCATCTGGATCGTCGACAACGACAGCAGCGCTGGCTCGCGCTCGGGTCCGCAGATCTCGGCCGTTGGCGCAAACCCGATCGACAAAGAGCCGAGCAGCATCATCGCAGCGCTGCAGACGGCGAAATACTTCCACCGCCTGATCGTCCCCGCAGAAATCCGCGACACGCTGGTCGCCGAGCTACGCAGCTAGCCGCGGACCCAGCGAAAACGTCGAGTCCACGGCTCGCGCGTCTTGCAACCCTAGGCCACGACGCGCAGGCGCAGCTTACCCTGCTCGTTTAGCGAAGTGACGTAGCCCGGCACATCCGGCAGCTTGCTGGTCAGCGGGTTGTCGTATTCCGGCAGATCGAGATCCTTGTTCTTGGCATAAACCGGATGGCGACCGTGCTTCTTGTACCAGTCAGCGACGGTAGCGTTGGCCAGCATCTGCTCGACGATGTTGCGCCAGCCAACGCCCGTGTTGTAGGCGCAGAAGCTGATCTCGCCAAGCTGCGTGCCGTACGGGATGATGCACATCTCGGTGCGCCGGAAGTCGTAGTTGAACAGATCCTGGAACCACATGCCGGCCACGAATAGCACGCGCCACTTGAACTCGCTGGCATCCGTTTCGAACTCGCCGGGCTTGGCGCCGCGGTTGCCGGTCTGCGACAAGAACTGCCGGAATAGCTCGGCTGCGCTGTATCCAGGCGGCGCCTTTTCCGGGCGGAAGTTGCGCACCAAGGCCAAGCCGACCTGGGCCAGAGCCACCTCACGCGGCATGTTGCCATCAGCGATGAGAGTGATGTCTTTCATCAGCTGATCGACATCCAGGAACTCAAGCAGAGGCACCATCTGCTTGGTCTCTTTGTTGACGAACAGGATGGTGCCGATGCCGCAGTTGGGATGGCAGCCGCAGTTCAGCGTGCCGAACTTCTGCTGTCCATCCATCAGCATGTCGCCGAGCGCAGAGAACGGTCCCATCGCCGACAGTGGGAACCAGTCACGCAGAGGCTCGGTGACTCCGGTCTGCGCTTTCACATCGTGCGCCAAGTGCGAAAGCGTGTAGCGCTGCTTGGCGCGCGTCTCGTCATCGACGTCTTCATCGCGGCCCGTGAAGCTGACCGGTTGGAAGCTGACGACGGTGATCTTGTCGCTGTTTTCGATCGCGAAGCGCAGGATCGGTCCAATCTGATCGTTGTTCACGCCGTTTACGACGGTGACGACCAGGATCACGTCGATGCCTGCCTGGTGCAGTTCTTCGATCGCGCGCAGCTTTACATCGAACAGGTTCTTGATCTTGCGGTGCGCGTTCGATTCGTTGCTGACGCCATCGAACTGCAGGTACGCCATGCGCAGGCCTGCTTCCTTGGCCTTCTTGGCAAAGCCCGGCTCTTGCGCAAAGCGAAGGCCGTTGGTCGCGCACTGCACCGCGAAGTAACCGACCTCGCGGGCATAGCGGATGGCGTCCAGGAAATAGGGCGACAGCGTTGGCTCACCGCCGGAAAACTGGATGCTCATCTGCCGACGAGGTGTGATGTTCAGGCTGTCGTCGAGGATCTTTTTGATCTCTTCCCACGATAGCTCGTGAACGAAGCCAACCTGGTTGGCATCCATGAAGCACGGATCGCACATCATGTTGCAGCGGTTGGTCAGATCGACCGTCAGCACCGAGCCGCGGCCATACTGCACCGAAGAGCTTCCGTGCTTGCGCAGTGGGGTCTCAAGCGCTTTGTAGTCGCGGCCCGGAAACAGCGACTCAATGCGCGACAAGAACTGCGGATCGATCGACATCACATCGCTGAATGTGCCGTGCTTTGCGCACTCTTTTTCCATCACGATCTGGCCGTTGCGCTCGACGATGCGCGCCCGCACTTCGCCGGGCTTGCCGGTGGTCAGCTCAGACAGATCTTTGCGACCCGACAGGATGTCGCTGCGCACTTCTTTGACGCAGCGCGGACACAGCGAATCGGTCTCGCGCGGCCAGCCAAGCGGTGGCTTGCTGCGCTCGCGTGACTTCAGCAGAGGACCGGGCGCCCAGCTCGGCGTCGGCGAGGGGCGCTCTAGGCGTCGGTTGAGTTGTGCGACAAGCGGCCAAGCCACATTGGCTGCCTTCACCGCTGTTTTTTCGAGGGTCTTTATCGCAATGCTTTCGAGTTTGTTCGTTAGGCTCATGTCTTCTCCCTCCCCATGCTGGCGCCATGCTAACGGCGCAAAGCGGGGACGATCTAGATGGGGATGCTCTCCACAGCCTGGGGACATGCCTCCCCCCGGCTGGCGGTGCTGCAGTACGTGATGAAGTGCTCGGTGTGCGGATTCGCTCGTTTAGCGCGGTGCCTGCACGGCAGGCGGAGGCGTCGGTGTTTGCTGGTTCGCGGAGTGTCGACGCAGAAGGAAACCCATGACGAAGGCGAGGATCATCACCACCAGTGTGGCGACGACAGCGAGGCCAATTCCTAGCGAGTGACGCGCAGAAGCAGGAACAGGTGCGGGATTGCTTGCCGCTGGCTGAGCGGTCGGAACAGCGACTTGTTGGCTGGCTGAGGCATCGGCAGCGGGGGGTGCTAGGTTGCCACTGGTCTCACCAGCCCCACGTGCGCTGCCAGGACCGGCCACTCCCACTCCGCTGATGCTGGCGCCGCGGCGCCCGATGCGAGCGCCCCCACGGGCATCCGCCGCGCTGCTCAGCGCATGGCTAAGCGGCGGCAGGCCTTGCAGCGCTCGCACGAAGTCCTGCACTGTTTCGAAGCGCTGGGTCTTCTCTTTCGCCATCGCGCGCTCGATGGCAGTGACCACATAGTCCGGCAGATCGGGCACGATGCTCTTGATCGATGGTGCTGGCTGCTTCTGAATCGCCGCCAAGATCTGCAGTGGGCTCTTGCCTTCAAACGGCAATCGGCCAGTTAGCATGCGGTACGTCACGACAGCCAAAGCCCACTGATCGCTGAAGAAGTCGACGTGCTCGCTCTCGCCGGTTGTGCCCTCGGGACTGACGTACTCGACGGTGCCCAAGATGATGCCGCGCGCCGTGCTGCGCATGGCAGGATCGTCGATGTTCTTGGACAGACCGAAGTCCACCACCTTGACCACTTCCGCCTCGCTGCCCTCGCTGCTGGCTTGCCGATGCAGAAAGATGTTGCTCGGCTTGATGTC
>CAZKOY010000135.1:0-15186 GCA_964554495.1 uncultured Myxococcales bacterium | reverse complement strand
TACCTGGGCGTGGATCTCGCCGATGGCAATCGCTGAACCCCACGCGGCTGCGCGCTGTCCGGCCGATCTTCCCGAGGAACTTGCGCTGTTGTGGGCGCTGGTCGAGACGCCTTCGCTGTCCGGCCAAGAAGCCAACGTGGCGCAGAAGATCGTCGCCTGGGCCGAAGCGCAGGGCCTGTCGCCGATCTGCGATGACACCTCGCTGCGCATCGAGCTAGTCGGGCGCACGGCCGGTCCCACGCTGGCCTTGGTGTCCCACTTGGATGTCGTGCCGCCAGGATCTGGGTGGACGCGCGAGCCGTTTGTGCCGTCGCTGGAAACCGGACGCCTGTACGGTCGCGGGGCCTGCGATGCCAAGGCGAGTGTGGCCGCGATGCTGTGCGCGCTGCGCGATCTCCACGCGCAAGGCGGGATCGAGCGCGGTCGACTGCTGATCGTCTTTGGCTACAGCGAAGAGACCCGCGACACATCGATGGGGCGCGCCGTGCCGCTATGCGGCGCCTTGGACGCGGCCATCATTGGCGAGCCGACCAGCCTAGACTTTGCCGTGGCGCAGCGCGGCTTGATGGTGGCAGAGCTTCGCGCGACCGGCGATCAGCGCCATGCCGCGTATGTCAGCGAGAGCAGCTATCGCAGCGCGGTGCTGACCCTGGCCGCGGACTTGGTCAAGCTGCCAAGCCTGCTTCTGGATCGCCCCCACCCGATCTTGGGCCAGCCGAGCATTGCACCGACCATGCTGGAAGCAGGTGTCGCTCGCAACATGACGCCGCCCAGTGCCAAGGCGCTGCTCGATCTGCGCACGACGCCTGCGTGGACGCATGCCGAGGTTGGCGCTGCGCTGCGATCGGCGCTGCAGAGCGAGCTGCATGTCGTGTCCGAGCGCTTGGTGCCCTGCGAGACACCGGCTGATTCGCGTCTGCTGCCGGCGATGCAGGCGGCACGTCCAACTGGCCGCGCGTATGGCAGCCCGACCTGTTCGGACTGGGTGTTCTTGCGTCATCTCGATGCCGTGAAGTGCGGGCCCGGTGATAGCCTGCGCTCGCACACAGCCGACGAGTGGGTCGCCATCGAACAGGTCACGGCCGCGCGCCACTTTTATCGCGAGGCCGCGCAGCGCTACTTGGCAGGTGCGCCATGAATGAAAACAAAGGCCCATCGCGATCGAACAGTCCGGCGGCCACGCCCGGCGAGACGCTGTGGTCGCAGGCAACGCCGCTCGACCCGCGCGTGCTGGTCTATACAGCCGGCGACGATCGCGACTGGGATCGGACGCTTCTGCGCTGGGATGTCCTGGGCAGCTTGGGGCATGCATACGGTCTGTGGCGATCGGGGCTGCTGGCCGATGCCGAACATCAGCGCTTGCGCGCCGCGCTGCAGCAGGCCCTTTGTGCCGTCGACGCTGGCACGCTGATCATCGAGCCGAGCCACGAAGACGCGCACACCGCAGTTGAGCTGTGGCTGACCGCCCGCGATCCCGATGCCGGGGCTCGCCTGCACACCGGTCGATCGCGCAATGATCAAGTTGCAACAGACTTGCGTTTGTATCTGAAGGACGCGCTTCTGGGTCTGCATGCCGAGACCGCGGATGTCGTGCGCGGGCTGTGTGCGTTCGCCGAAAAACACGCGGCCGTGCTGTGGCCGGGGTACACGCATCAGCGGCGGGCCATGCCGTCGACGATGGGCCTGTGGGCCGCGGCTCTGGCTGAGGGTCTTTTGGACACGCTAGAGACCTGGCCTGCGCTGTGGCGGCAGGTCGATCGCTCGCCCTTGGGCAGCGCAGCCGGCTATGGCGCACCGCTTTCGCTGCAGCGCGAAGCCGCCGCACAGGCCCTGGGCTTTGCGCAGCTTGTGCATGCCGTCACCGCGGTGCAGAACGGCCGCGGCAAGCTGGAAGCCGCGGTGCTTAGCCACTGCGCGCAGCTTGGGCACGATCTGTCGCGGCTCTCGTGCGATGTCTGTCTGTACGCCGCCGAGGAGTATGGGTATTTTGTGCTGCCCGGCAGCCTGGCTACCGGCTCTAGCATGATGCCGCACAAGCGTAACCCCGATCTGTTTGAGCTGACCCGCGCACGCGCCGCAGCTCTCGACGGAGATCTGACCGCTGTGCTGTTGCTCAAGAGCAAGCTGACTTCGGGGTATCACCGCGATGCGCAGCTTTTGAAAGAGCCGCTGTTCCGCGGTGTGCTGCGCACGCGCGAGATGCTGCAGATGATGGCGGTGGCGCTGCCCATGCTGGAAGTCGATGCCGCGCGCTGTCTGGCCGCGATCCGCGATGGCGTGCTTTCCACCGATGAAGTCTTGCGGCGAAGCGAGGCCGGAACGCCGTTTCGTCACGCATACAACGAAGTGGCGGCAGAGCTGCGCTCGGGCCTTGCGCTGTTGCCTCCGACTTCGGTCGAGGCGCAGGCACAGCTTCTGTCGCGCCGCCTTTCGACGGGGGCTGCGGGCAACCTGGGGCTTTCTGCGCTGCAGACACGGCTGCAGATCTGTGAGCGCGAGGCGGCCCCGCTGCGCTCTGGCTTTGCGGCCGCGCTTTCTGCGCTGCAGGCGCCGCTGTCGAGCGCGGCACAGCCTGAAATGGATCCACCATGAAAGCGCGACGGGCGCAGCGGCTGCGCAAGCTGCTTGAGCTGATCAGCACACGCAGCTTGCACACGCAGGAAGAAGTGGCTGCGGCCCTTGAGTCCGCTGGCTTTCAGGTCACGCAGTCGTCGGTAAGTCGTGACATCGCGGCCCTGCGCTTGGTCAAAGACAGCGGGGTGTATCGCCGCGCTGGGCTGTCGACGGTTTCCGCGCAGGCTGGGTCGGCCAAAGGCAGCGGCGATGCCGGCGATCCTGAAGCGGGGGACGTGGGGCGCAGCATGCCCGATGAGCTACGCCCGCTGACCGAATCGGTGCTGTCTTGTGCGACGGCTGGCCCCTGCCTGATCGTCCTGCACACGCCACCGGGGGAAGCGGGGCGCGCCGCCCTGTCGATCGATCGCAGCGCGTGGCCGGGCGTCGTCGGCACCATCGCTGGAGACGACACGATCTTCATCGCCGTCCGCGATGAGCGAGCGCAGCGCCACGTCGTCACGACCCTGCGCGCGATCTGCGACTTACCCGATTCAGGCCCTGGTTCTGGCTGATAGAGGAAATCTATCCGAAGTCGAATTGGGATAGATTATTCACCATAAGATGCCGTCCGCGAGGCCGCCGTGCTGGGCAGATTCGTCGGGTGGTTTGCCGAACAAGCAGGCTTGCGCCGCAGCACACCGAAGCGAGTAAGCTTGTGGACATGATGGACGCTGCCTCCGCCTCTGCTTTTGCCCCCGTTGCCACGCTGCATGATCGCGCGTATGCCTTGGCTCACACGGCGCGCAGCTTGCCACCGTACATTGGCTTGGCCGCGCTGTTTCCCGGTGGTCCGGTGCCGTTCACGGCGCTTCCGGTCACGCTGAAAGAGGCGTACGCCTTTCACGAAAAGCTGCTGGCCCGGCCTGGCTTTCGCCAGATCCTCGCCAAGCTAGAGCGCGAAGATCTGCTGACGCTGCCGGCGATGCTGGCCGCGACGCCGCTGGATCTTTTGCGCATCCGACGCAAGTTTCAAAGCGGCACGGTGCGACTTCCGGTTGCGGCCCCTGATGACTTTCCGTACCCGAACTATTACCTCAACGACTTTCACAACCAGAAGAACGGCAACCTGTCGCTGCAGTCTGCGCTCACGTATGAGTGGCAGATCAGCATCTTGTTTATGGGCTGCAATCGCTTGATGCGGCAGGCGGTGATCGATCACATTCCGACGGGTCGCGAGCTTCAGATCTTGGATGTGGCCTGCGGTACGGCGGCGTGGATTCCGCAGGCTCGCCTGCAGGGGCGGCAGCATCCGATCACGGCGATCGATCTGTCGCCTGCCTATCTGCGCTATGCGCGCCTGGCGCAGGCGCTGGGCTTCCGCGACAACGCGACGTTCCTGCAGCTAAATGCCGAGTCGCTGCAGCCAGCGGGGCAGCCCGCGGATGCGTGGCGCGAGCGCTTTGACATCGTCACCTGCATCTGGCTTCTGCACGAGCTTCCGCGCCCCGCCATCGAGCGCGCAGTGGCCGAGATGGTGCGTGTGCTCAAGCCCGGCGGGCGTCTGCTGCTGGTCGACTCGATGCAGCGTGTCGACATTCCTGTCGAGGGGCGCGAGCGGGCCGAGCGCGTGTATCGCTTCTTCGCGCGGTACTTCAACGAGCCGTATTACTTGGCGTATCAGAACCTCGATGTGCCGGCGCTGCTGCAGGCGCACGGCTTGACGGTCGAGATCAATGAGCCGTGGTTCCGTTCGAAGCTGTGGGTGGCGACAAAGCGCGCCTAGGCGCCGGTTGGCGTACTCGGTCCGCTGCGACTGCCTGTCCATGGCGTTCCTTTTTTGTTTTGCATAGAGATTTTCTATGAAGCGAGCGTTGAGCGCCTGACATCCCAAAAGACGTTTTCCGGCCAGCGCTCGACATCGTCTTGGCAGTGGACTGCTAGCGACGGCGACTGGCGCTTCTACGTCCATCGAGAGGAGGCGTCTTATGAACCTTACGCGTACCCTTTGTCTGTCCTCGCTGACCCTGCTTGCTTGCGGCATGGACAGCGAAACGCCGCGGCCGAATCCCCAGGTCAGCGATCCCGTGGTCAGTCAGAAAGCGACGATCAACGTCGTGCATGCATCGACCGATGCGCCGGCCGTCGATGTGTATCTGAACGGCCAGCTTGCGATCAAAGCGCTCGACTATCGCAAGAGCACGGGCAACGTCGAGCTAAACGCGGGCGACTACAAAGTCGAGCTACGCGCGGCTGGGGCTGCCGGAAATAGTGCCGCGGTGTACACGACGAACATCCGCGTGGCCAAGGACTCGCGCACACTGGTGCTCGCCGAAGGCCGCTTGAGCGACGCCAGCGACAGCGGCACGGGCTTCCGTCTGCGCACGCTGCCGATGGGAACCTCGGACAAGGGCGCTGTGCAGCTTCGCTTGGTGCATGGGTCGCCGAGTGCGCCGACGGTTGATCTGGCTGCGGGTACATCGACGCTCTTAAACGATGTGAAGTTCGGCGAGGCCTCGACCTTTGCCACGATCAATGCCGATCTGGCTCCCAAGACGGCGCTGGGCGTGCGCCCTGGTGATGCGGCGATCGATCTGGCCTTTGTCAGCACGCCGGATGCGACCATCGCCCGTGGCGCGGTGCTGACGGCGATCGCGTTTGGCGAGATCAATCCACTTTCGGCAGACAATCGCTTCTTTGCGGTCTCGGCGATCGATGAAGCGAGCGGCCAGCTGATCGATCTGTCTGTGCGGATCAATGACAAGGCACCGAAGGCATCGTTCTATGTCGCGCATACGTCACCCGATGCGCCATCTGTCGATGTCGTCACCAAGGCCGGAGACCCGCTGATTCGCGGCCTGGCCTATCGCGCAGTCTCGACCCGCATCGAAGTTCCAGGGGGTGTGTATCCCATCGAGGTGCGCCCGACGGGACAGGCGACGGCGGTGCTGTCTGCCAACGTCAAGCTCTTGCCCGTTCTGTCCTGGGGCCTGTTTGCGCACGGGCAAGTGGCAAGTGGTGTGGCTGCCGAGCGCAAGCTCTCGGTGTCGGCGCTGCCGCTTGCCAGCAAAGACGCTGCGGGGGGCACGCGGCTGCGCGTTGTACACGCCGCGCCCGATGCGCCTGCGGTGGATGTCTTGGCCGGCGGCAAGGCGCTGCTCAGCAACCTGAGCTTCCCGCGGGCGACGGGATATCTCGACTTCGCAGCGGGCCTGCCTGCGACGACGCTCAAGGTGCGAGCGAGCGGGCAGCCGCGTGACCTGTTCGACATCGTCATCGAACCCGGTGTCGCCGATGCCACGCGGGGCCAGAACGTCACGGTGTTTGCCACCGGCTTGGTGGGAACGACACCGCCTTCTTTCCAAGCCCTAGCGATTGTTGAAACGGCGGCACAGCCGCTGGCCGTGGCGCTGCCGACCAAGCCCTCGACGTAGCGTTGTCGCGTCGTACGGATCCTCGCGACCGCGCGTGTGGCCGGCTGCGCCTGCTCAGCGAATTGTGACCTCGGGAATTGGGACCCCAGACACTTGGCCGCGCGCTTCGATGTGGCGAATGACCACGAGCCCCGGTGAGGATCCGCGATACGCTCCCTCCAAGAGCAGGTTCAGGCTGCGCTTGCCGCGGAAGGGCACGGTGACGATCTGCATCTGCGTGCCGCCCTGTCCTTGTTGGCCATAGATGAGCTGGCCGCGATAATCCGACAAGATGTCTTCCGTCTGCTTCACCGACGTGGTGGTGGGTACGGCGATGATGGCGTAGTACTCCAGCGGATCGCGACTGGGGTCTAGCTCGACGGTCAGCGAGAGCTCTTCGCCGACCTGTGCGCTGGCCTTGCTGGTGCGCACGCGACCTAAGCTGCGGGTGGGGGTCGGCTCCATGCGAACGAGG
Source organism: uncultured Myxococcales bacterium (assembly GCA_964554495.1). Lineage (GTDB taxonomy): Bacteria > Myxococcota_A > Polyangia > Palsa-1104 > JAEUJZ01 > JAEUJZ01. The sequence continues at coordinate 8,745 of CAZKOY010000135.1, read as the reverse complement.
TCTTTGCGATCGACCCGCGCGATGGCTCCGGCGGCTAGATCGATGCTAAGCGGGCCGCGCAGCGTCTGCTCAAAGCGCAGGGGCTGGGCGCCATTCGCTCCGCGGATCTGACCCGGCTCAGTGGCCTTGGCGCGGCTGCCGATAAGAAGCTGCAGTTCCAAAAAGCGCACAAGCGCCATCGGGGTCGAATAGACGCCACCGAGCAGCGCGGGTCCCTGCAACAGACCCGGCTCTTGCGTCAGGATCATGCCGCGCGTCACCTGGCGATACAGCTTGGCGAAGCTGGCCATGTCGCCTTTTTGATACAGCGCGGTGGCGATTTCGGTCAGGTACTGCAGACCGCCGACTCGCTCGAACGCGCGCAAGAAACGGAACACGTCATAGGCCTTGGAAAGCGCAAGCTCGGCGTCTTGTGCATCCAAGTCCAAGCGCGGCAGCAGCTTTTCTGTGGCGAAGCGACTGACCGCGTCATCGGTCAGCACGCGATAGACCACTTGGCCATCGATCTCGACGGGAATCACGCCCTGGCCTTGGCTGTCAAAGCCGGCGTCGGCATCGCTCTTGTACGCGCGGGCCACAAGCGCGGTGCGGATGCGGCCGAGCATCGCCTGCGCTGTGGTCAGCGCTTGCCGCACGCGAGCATCGGCCGAGTTGGCCTGTTCTAGTGCTTTGACCACCGACAGCAGGTTGCGACCCACCCAGCCGGTCCACACAGGCTGATGCGGCAGGCCCGGATAGGGACGGCACAGTCCCTCGCCTGCTTTGTCGCAGAACGCTTCATCAAGATCGCGGATGTCTTTGTCGATGCCGGTGCGGATCGTGTGACCCAGCCCTTCGTCATCGATCAGGCGCTTGCTGATCGCGGCCAGAAGCACGGCTCGCACAGCGGCCCGCGCTGACAGCGCTTCGGCATGGCCAAACCACGACTCCGTGGTGGTCAGGATGTTCATGGCCACGCTGCGCAGAAGCGGTCCAGCGCCTGGATACACGCGCACCGTCTCGCCTGCCGCGACATCAAGCTTGCCGCCATCGCCGAATGCGAGTCGCGAATAGGTGACTGGCTGCTCGCTCAGCGACAACAGCGACAGGCGTCGCTGATCGCGAAGCTGCCCTGTGGCATCGCGCAGCGACACCAGAAGCTCGCCGGGCTTGTACAGCGAAAGCGGCAGCTCGATCGTGTCGTGCCCCGGCGCCACGCTCTTTTGGAATGGAGCGCTCACACCGATGCCATCGGCGACCAGCGTCAGCGTCTCTTTGGTGTCGTTGCTGGTGTCGATTGGCACCACCAGCTTGGCCCCCGGTACGAAGCTGCGCGCGACGCGGACTTCGACGCTGGCATCGCGCTTCACATCCAGTGCGGACTGCGCCGTGACATAGTCCAGACCGCGCACCGCGATCACGCGCACGACCAAGCGTCCGGTCTGCGGCGGCAGCGTGACCTGGACAGTGCCCTGACCATTTGCGTCGGTGGTGACCGTGCCACAGAACACGACCTTGCGATCCCCTTCGCGGATCTCTTCGCTAGGTTCGGCATCGCCGGCTGCTGCGCCGCCGCCTGCCCCGCCGCGACGGAATCCGACGCTGGCACGCCCAGAAACGCTCGGAGCCGCCATGCGAAGCGACGGACCACCCAGGCCGGCTGCCGAGCCATAGCCGACCCCGCCGCCGCCGCTGCCGCGACCCATGAGCCCCAGGCCGCCGATCCCGAAGCTCGATCCACTTTTTCCAGAGGGCGTAGCGTCCCCAAGCAGGCTGTCCGCTTCTTTTTCGGACTTGTACTTCTTGGCTGGCGCGGGGCGCTGCGTGCGAGGCGGCGGGTCTTCGATGTATTCCTCGATCATGCCGGTGTTGTCGACCCAGCTTGCGATCGAGCGCGAGGCGTTGCGCAGGGAATCGCCCAGCGCGCTGGCCAGTGCCGTCGCGGGTGCGCGAGCCGGCACGCGGTTGTCATAGACCTCGATTACCGCCGACACCTGCGCCGGTCGGTCTGCTAGGTCGCGGGCGCGAATCGTAAGCGGCAGCGAAGCAAACGGTCGCCCTTCGCCGGGGGGATCGATGGTCAGCTTCAGGCCCGACGGCATCAGCCCAACGGCCCAGCCCTCTTTGAACTCTCCGTTGATAAAGCCGCCGATGGTGACCAGCGTGTACGGAGCCGAAAGCTCGACTTCAAGCTGCTTGTGCGCGGCAAGCTCGTTGGGCAGCGCAATGCTGCGCGACTCGAAGCTGCCATCGGGCTTGGGCTTGTGCGCGATCAGAAGCGGGCTCTTGATGAGCGCATTGATCGTCAAAAGCAGCTTGCCGTTCTTGGGCAGGATCGACTCGACGGTAAACGGCGATTCGCTGGTTCGTTTGCTTTCGACAAACAGGTCGCGACCTGGCACCTGCACCGTGTTTTCGTAGGGTGCGACGCTGACGCGGTGCGCAAACGAGACATTGCCCGACATGGCCAACATCTCGCGCTCGACATGCGACGAGCCTTCAAACTGATGGCGCAGGCTGCCGCGCGGAGTGACCACCTCGATCTGAAACGGGCCTGAGTGTCCGCCGACGTTTAGCGTGCCGGCCAGCTTGCCGCCTTCGGCTTTGATGCGCTGCGACGGGCCCGCAAAGGTGCCGTTGCAGCCCGGCAGCATGCAGCGGCTGTGTACTTCCACTTCGCCGGTAAACGGTCGGTTCGAAACGCGAAGCTCATTCTTGAAGTTGAGGCCATTGCCCCAGCGCAGTCCGGCGCCTGCAGCGTTGCCCATAAACCAGCCGGCGGGCAGCGTCTCAAGCTCTTCTGGCTTGGTCAGCTTGCGGAATTCGTGCGCGAACGAGACCGAGCCTAGCGAGCCTTGGACGACGGCAAACGTCGCGCTGCCTTTGGCCTTGCCGCCAGCAATCTGCACGTCCAGCCGATACTCGCCAAGCTCTAGTGGGGTCTTTTCTCCATCGAGAACTTCGAGGACCGCAACGCCGTTCTTATCGAGAGTGCCCTTTACATCTCGCGCTTGGCTGTCGCGCTTGGCGAGCTTACCTGTCCACTCGGCCCCCTCGCGACCGAGCGAAAGCACGCGCAGATAGACCTTTTCGTTCGGCCAGTACTGCGGCTGGTCCACCGTCACGGATGTGAAGTCGAGCTTAAGCGCCGCGGCCACGCGATCGCTGGCAGCAACGGCTTTGCGCGCGTCCATATCGACGCGGAAGAACTTCGACTCTTGCATGCCTTTGGGCCGCTTGCGCACGACCCGGCCCGAGGCCACACCCACTGAAAAGGCCACGCCGAGCGACAGCAGGGCCAACGCAAGACGCGACGACTTGACGCGAACCAACGACATACGATCCCCCGATGCAAAGGGTCGACCGGCCGCCTATCGCAGACGGCGGGCAAAGCTGGACGATGTTGGAATTGTGAAGCGGCGGGATGCCGCCTGTGAAGGGCTTAGTGCGCGGCAGGAACTAGAAGTTCCCGGAAAGTGCGAGACCCGTACCGGCAGGACCGATAGAAGGCGTGAGCTGAATGCGCTGGTTCCAGGCATAGACCGGCACGCGCTGACGGCTGGCCGCACCCGCGATGAGCAGCGCCAGACCCGTGCCCTGCACCAAGCCCGAAAACGCCAGGCCCGCCATGGACAGACCGCGCACCGAATCGTTCGGCAGCGTCGTCATGGTGATCCACGGACCCAGCACCGGGATGTAGTTGGTCCACATCGTGCGCACCGGGTATTCGGTCGCCGTGTACACCGCCTCGGCAATGGCCGCGGTCCCGCTGTGAATCAGCCAGCTAACGCCCAGCGTCACGGCTCCGCCGATGATCAGGCCGTAGTTCGGCTTCAGGTCATAGCGCAGCACCTGCCGGGGCATCGGCTGCATGGGCGGGGGCGGCGCGACGTAGACCGGCTGCTGACCCGGCTGCATATACATCTGCTGATTGGGATCGCCCGGCTGCACGTACGGCGCACCGGGCTGGACGGGCTGGGCAGGCTGAACATAGATCGGCGCACCGGGCTGACCATTCGCCGGAGGCTGCACGTACACCGTCTGTCCCGGCTGCACTTGATACACCGGCCCGACGGGCTGCGGCGGGGTCTGCACCGCTGCGGGTGGAGCCGCAACGACCGGAGCCGTGCCGACACTGGGCGCTCCTTGAGCCGCGGCGACGCCAGTCCATCCGACGGAAACGAGCAGTGCGCTCAGACCGAATCGCTGTGTTGCTTTCATCTGAAAACCTCTAGTTCAATGTGTTCTTTCGTCCGACCTATTGCTTTGATACTAGCCCTGTTTGACGCGGGCAGGCAGCCAAGATTCGCAGGCAGCTTGCATCCCCGCGGCACAATTCGGTTCTGCGTGGCAGCGCGCCGCCGTCGCCGCGTAAAGATGATAAGTTCGCCGCGATGACCGCCGCGTCCTTCGATAGAGCCTCGCACGTCGAGCTCTTCTTTACTTCGCCACGTCAGCTTCCGCGGGCCAGCCGCTTGCCCGGTCGCGTCGTTGTGCTGGATGTGGCCTTTGCCGCCGACGGTATGGGCACGTCGTTTGCCGAGATCACGCGGCCGCTCATCGACGGCCTTGGCAGCCGCCTGGCCGCCTGGGTTGACCATCACGACCATGAACGCCACAGCGACTATCGCAGCGATCCGCGCTTCGTCTTGGCCAGCAAGTCACAGCACGGTGCCTGTCCCGAGATGATCACGCCCGCGCTGGTCGAGACCGTCGGCCCCATCGGCAGCATCCTGTGTCACCTGGATCTCGACGGCTTGTATGCGGCGGCTAAGTGGCTGCGCGGCGGTCGCGAGCCGTACCCTGGCGCTGACGACGACGCGCGAGCCATCGACACGCGCACGGGAAATCCATCCCTGCGAGCGCTACGCATTGATCACGCGCTGCGCGCTCGTTTCCGCGACGATGCTCTCAAGCATCGCATCGTGCGTCACTTGGTGGCAGGTCTGCCAAGGGACGACGATGCTGCCGTCATCGCCGAGGCCGCGGATGAGTTTGTCGCCATGGCCAGCGAGACCGCGCGCTTGGCCGGGCTGTACGAGCCGCGCGGACGCGCCGTATTCGTCGACGCGCAGCATCATGCCCGCGGTCCGTTCGACAAGACCGATCTCTTGCTTGCGGGGCAGGCCTTGGCCGCGGTGGCCATCGTGCGACATGCTGGCTACATCATCATCGCGGCGGGCTTTGAATCGGGGCTCGACTTTGTGAAGCTCTTTGAGCTGGGTGGTGGCATGCCGACGCGGGTCTCGCTGCCGGAAGCGCGACTGGACGACGTCCTGCGCAAGCTCAACGCATAAAACAGGCGCGATTGCCGCAGTGGGCATGCGAGACTACACAGCGAGGTACCGTCGATGGCTACGCTAGCAGGCATTCGTCGCTTCGCATTGCATGAGCTTGCGCGCTGGCAACCCTTCCTTCGGCCCGAGCTTCTTGCGCACAAAGACGGCTCGTTCGCGGACGAGGTACTGGCAGCGCAGCGACGCGAATTCGAACGGCTGCTCGATCTGGCCGAAGATCCCGGCTGGTTTGCGCCACAGATGCGCATGTTCACACTGTCCGGTGCGGTGTACATCGCGCTGTTCTTGGCTCTCTCGCGGCACGGGGTTCCGGCGCAGCGAGTCTGGGAAGTCTGCGATGCCGCCACGCGCAAGCGCTTTGCCGCCACGCAGGGTGTCGAGCGCTGGCTCGCTGGCCCCGGCATGTTGAGCGGCCCGATGCAGGCGATCTCGCGTTGGCTGGCGCGCCGCTCGCAGAAGCGTCCTCTTGGGGGCTGGGTGTTTTCGTTTATCGAGCGTGAGCCTGGGCAGTTCGAGTACGGCGTCAACTATTCGCGCTGTGCCATTCGCGAGCTTGCACTGTCGGCGGGCGCGGCCGACTTCGCGCCCTACATTTGCTTGGCGGACATCGCCGGCAGCGAAGCCTTTGCCTGGGGCTTGGCGCGCAGTCAGACGCTGGCCCAGGGCGGCTCGCACTGTGACTTCCGCTTCCGTCGCGCTGCGTCGACCGATGTCAAAGTGCGCCTGCCCGTCGTTCCTTCGTAGCTGGCTTCAAAGCGCCGCAACCGCGGCCATGCCTTTTTGCACCTCGTCCGGCGAAAGCAGAGCCCACGGAGCGAAGAGGCGCTGGGCTTGCGTCGGCAGCGCTCGCGCTACAGCCGCAGGTCGCGCCTCACCCTGTCCCGGCACAAGTCCCGCGATCAGGCCGCAGGCATCCGCCAAGTTGGCCCACGGTGGCGCCGTAGGGTCGGCGCTGCCATCACGAGACTGCGGGCCGGCAAAGGCCAGCACCGTGTCGCGCAGCGGCAGAAGCTGCAGCATCGAGGACAGATGCGCTGACGGCAGATCCAGAAGCGACGAAAGCGGCGCACCGGCAAAGACGCTGCGCAGCGTGGCGAGCTCAAACGCCGCCGGTAGCTCGATGCCGCGCGGTGGGTTGCGCAGGCAGAGCGTGATGCCCCGGCGAGACGCTTCTTCGAGCAGCGGGTCCAAGCTGCGCATCGCCGCATCCAGGTGGCGACTGGCCAGCGCAGCGCGGATCTCGCGAAGCTCTTTTGCCGAGCTTGGGTCGTACAAGAGCACGCCGCGTCTAAAGCAGCCGAGCAGGCGATCCCACAGGCGCTCGATGCCGTCGCTGCGCTCACCGATGCTGCCGAGCGAGATCAGGACCGTCTTGGCCCCGAGCTGACCAGCCAAGTCCAAGGCGCTGCGAACGACGGCGACTGCGGTCTGGGCTTCTGCCCGATCGATGGCGCACAGGCGCGTCTGGAAGGCCTGCGGGGTGCCCAGGTGAAGCGCGCCGATCTGGCCCTCTAGCGCGGCCACCGGAAGCTCGTGGCGGCGACGCCCCAGCGAGCGCTGCAGGCTCGTCAGATCCGCGGGGATGGCATCGCTGGCCACCACCACCACGGCTTCTGCTCCCAGGCGCTGCAGCGCGTCGAGATATCCGTCGGGATCGCGCACATCCGGCGGAGCCCATGAGGTTGCCAACACGACCTTTGGCGCGGTCTTTACATGGGGACCCACTGCCTGGCCCGCTTCAGACCCCGACGGGGACTGCGGGACAAGCGGGTTGGTTTCTGAGGCGAGCCCAGAGCTGGGCACCGAAGATCCAAGCGACATCGCAGCGATTCCTAAGCCCTTGCAGTAGTCGAGAGAAAGCCGTTTGACAATAGAGGACAAGTCATTTATGAACGCACAATCACTCTCGACGAGAACTGCCGTGCGTCAGCGAGAGAAACCGACGCACGCTAACCCCGCGAAATAGATGAGGTAGGACGTTGCCGATGCGTCTCCGCGATTTGTATGGAGCGTTTTCGAAAGTTGGCATGTTGTGTTCGGCGGCGGCGCTGCTGTTTTCCACTCAGCAGGCCGCGGCGCAGCCGGTCCAGGAAGGTGGCTTCCTCGACGCGACGTACAACATGCAGCTGTTCCGACCGGCGATCGATACCAAGGGCTACGTCACGCTGAATGCGTCGCAGGTCTTGGGGCACCTCGATTTTTCGCTGGGCTTGGTGGGCACCTGGGCTGGCAAGCCGTTGGTTCTGTCGCTGCCTTCGGGCGGGATGCACGGCCTGACTGGCGAGACGGTGATGAACGGCCGCAACTTCTCGGTCAATCACCTGATTACCGCGCAGCTTCAGTTCGCGCTGGGCTTGTACAAGTACACCGAGATCGCGGTCACCCTGCCGCTCTCGATCATGCAGGGCAACCGTCAGGTCTGTGAGCCGGGTCGCGAGTGCGGTGGCTTCAATGCCAGCACGGACAGCCGGGATGATCTGTCGTTTTCCAAGGTGGCGATTGCCGACCCCGGTCTGCACTTCAAGGGTCGCATCCTAAACACCTCGAAGTATCCGGTGGGCTTGGGCGGCATGTTGTCCTTGTATCTGCCCATCGACAAGTGGGCCAACGGCGACGGCCACAAGCACTTCATGGCCGAAAACAACGTCACCATTCACCCGCAGGTGCTGGTGGATCGCGAGTGGGGCCGTGATCGTCGCTTCCGCACGGCGCTCAACGTCGGTGTGCTGGTTCGCTTTGGCAGCACGGGCTTTACCGATTACGGCAAGCCGAGCGTGCTGAAGATGGAAAACGGCATGTCGTCGAGCTTCTGCTATCCCGCCGACAACACGACGACGATGTTTTCGACGATGTCGCCCTTTGCCGGCTGCGGCACGGGCCTTTCGCGTCGGCTGGGCACGCAGCTTAGCTACGGCATCGGCGCTTCCTGGAATATCATCAACAAGTACGTCGACCTGCTCGGCGAGCTGTACGGCTTCGTCGATATGACCGGCAACAAGGATGCCTTCCCACTCGAAGGCGTGGGCGCGGTCAAGCTGTACCTGGCCAAGAAGTCGTTCTTGCTTCTGGGCGCGGGCGCGGGCGTGTACGGCCTTTCGGACACCGGCAAGCAGACCGGCGGCTCGCAGTGGCGGGCCTTCCTGGGCTTCATCTTCGAGCCACTGGTTGGCGACCGCGACGGCGATGGCATCAAGGACGACGTCGACAAGTGTCCCGACGATCCCGAAGACATCGATGGCTTTGAAGATGAAGACGGCTGCCCCGAGCCGGACAACGATCGCGACGGCATCCTCGATGTCGACGACAAGTGCCCCAACGAGCCCGAGACCAAGAACGGCTTCCAAGACGAAGACGGCTGCCCTGACTCGGTCGAGTCCGATCGCGACGGCGATGGCATCCCCGACAACATCGACAAGTGCCCCGACGATCCCGAAGATCGCGACGGCTTTGAAGACGAAGACGGCTGCCC
>CAZKOY010000134.1:0-15396 GCA_964554495.1 uncultured Myxococcales bacterium | reverse complement strand
TGTGTAGCGGGAGCCGCCGTCGGAGCAGTCGGTTTGGGTGCTGCCGTCGGTGCGGGGGCTGTTGGCGCCGTAGGCTGCGGTAGCGCGGGTTTCGTCGCGGTCGCCGGGGCAGCAATGGGGGGCGCAGCCGTTGGCTTTGCAGAGACGGGAGCCTCGGTGCCTGGGGCTGCTGGGCGAAGCGGCGGAATGGCCTGACCGGGCTTTGCGGCGGCAGGCGCACCCGGCGCTGCGGCTGGCTGTCCTGCAGCGCCCACCTCTGGACTCCCCGCCGTCGGCGTCGGAGGAACCGCTCCCGGTTGCGCCTCGGCTCCGGTGGGCGGCACGGACTGCTCGGACTGTGCCTCGGCGGCCTGCTTCTCTTTGGCTTTCTGTGCTTCTTTTTCGGCCGCTTCCTTGGCTTTCTTTTCGATTTCGCCCTTCAGTGCGTCTTCGGCCTTCTTCTTGGCGTCGGCTTCAGCCTTCTTCTTGCGGGCCGCGGCGGTCTTCTGCAGCTTGGCCGACTCGGACTGACTGTTGATGTACGACAGCGTCATGGCGGTCAGCATGAACACAATGGCTGTCGCGGTCGTCAGCCGCTCAAGGAAGTTGCTAGCGCCTCGGCCACCGAAGACCTGCTGTGTCGTTGCGCCGCCGAGCCCCGCGCCGACGCCGCCGCCTTTGCCTGCCTGTAGCAAGATGACCAGCATCAGGAACAGGCAGACGATGATGTGAATCGTGTACAGAAGATAAATCATGACGCGGCCGCCTCGTTATAACGGACGATCTGGACGAAGTCCTCAGCTTTGAGCGATGCACCACCAACGAGGACTCCGTCCACGTCGGGCTGAGCCATAAGCCCAGCGGTATTTCCAGGTTTGACCGAGCCACCGTACAGGATGCGCACGGATTTGACTACTTCTCCGAGCAGGCTGTGCAGATATCCGCGGATGAAACGGTGCGCTTCCTGCGCCTGATCGGTCGTTGCCACGCGTCCGGTGCCGATGGCCCAGACCGGCTCATAGGCGATGGCGGTCTGCTCCATCATCTCGGGCGTGAAGCCAAACAGACCCTCGGCGAGCTGGCCGACCAAGCGGTTGCGCATCTCGCCCGCGTCGCGTTCGGCCGCGGTCTCGCCAATACACAGGATCGGGCGCAAGCCGGCTTTGAGCACCGCTTTGGCCTTTAGGTTGACCAGCGCGTCGGTCTCGTGAAAGTGCTGCCGCCGCTCGGAATGGCCGACGATGACGTACGTGCAGCCGACCTCGGCCAGCATGGTCGCCGAGATCTCACCGGTAAATGCGCCCTGTGGTTCCCAATAGCAGTTCTGGGCTGCCACGGCCACCGTCGAGCCTTCCAGACGCTTGGCCACTGGATGCAGGGCGGTATACGGCGGCGCGACCACGACTTCCACTCCGTCGGCGCGCACCGCGGGTGCGACGGCGTTCTTGACGATGGTGGCAAGCTCTAGCGCTTCCGCCACCGTTTTGTGCATCTTCCAGTTTCCGACCAGAAGCGGTCGTCGACTCATAGGCTGCTCCGCTTCTCGCTGGCCATCCGCAGCGCGGCGATACCCGGCAGATCTTGACCCTCGACGAACTCTAGCGAGGCGCCACCGCCCGTCGAGATATGCGAGATCCTGTCTGCCACACCAGAGACTGAAAGCGCTGCCACTGAATCACCGCCACCAACGACAGTTGTCCCTTTGCATGCGGCCAGTGCCTCGGCCACAGCCATAGTGCCGGCGGCAAACTGCGCTTTTTCAAACAGCCCCAGCGGGCCGTTCCAGAACACGGTCTGGGCCGCAACGATGCGCTCGCGGAACAGCTTGACCGTTGCTGGTCCGATGTCGAGAGCCATCTCACCCGAGGGAATTCCTTCGACAAGCATGGCTCGTCCTGCCGCCGCATCGATACCCGGCGCGACGATGACATCCGTCGGCAAGAGCACCTCGACTTTGTTGGCTTCGGCGGTCTTAAGGAAGCTCTTGGCCACGCCCAGCTTGTCTTCTTCGACTTTGGACTTGCCGACGTCGATGCCCTTGGCCCGAAGGAAGGTGTTGGCCATGGCGCCGCCAATCAGGATGCTAGTCGCGACCTTGGACAGGTTTTCCAGCACGCCGATCTTGTCCGATACTTTGGCTCCACCGACGACGACCACGTAGGGCTTGCGCACGCTGCCGAGCAGCTTGCTTAGGAATTCGATCTCGCGCAGAAGCAGGAAGCCGGCCCCGCGAGACTCGGCAGCGAAGTGCTTGACCATGCCCGCCGTCGAGGCATGCGCGCGGTGGGCTGTGCCGAAGGCGTCGTTGACGTAGACCTCGGCATAGCCAGCCAGCGCTTTGGCATAGGCGTCGTCGTTCTTTTCCTCGCCCGCCACCCAGCGCAGGTTTTCCAGCAGCACGACGTCGCCGTCGCGCATGTCCATGACCACCTTACGGGCGCCGTCTCCGACAGGCTCGTCGGTCAGGCGGACTTCTTGGACCAGCGGCGCCAAGAGCTCAGCCAAGCGCGCCGCGACGGGCAAGAGCGAGGTGTCCTTGGACTTGCCTTTGGGGCGACCTAAGTGCGAGCCGAGGATCACGCGAGCGCCGCGCTCGACCAAGTGCTTGATAGTTGGCAGCGCCGCGACGATGCGAGAGTCATCGGTGATCGCACCGCTATCCGACAGGGGAACGTTGAAGTCGACACGGACAAAGACGCGCCGACCCGTGACATCCAGATCCGCGACCGAGCGAATGTTCGCGCTCATTTAGGGTGTGCTCATCGGGGGTTGTATGCGGCAGCGGGCAGGTCTAAAAGATGCGACGCTGCCGTCACGTCGGGGGTTAGTGAGAGGCCTTGTGGCCCGAGACGAACTTGGCTAGCTCGTACAAGCGCGTCGCGTAGCCCATCTCGTTGTCGTACCAGGCCAATACTTTGACCATGTCGCCGACGATCTGCGTCGACGCAAGGTCGACGGTTGCCGAGTGGGTATCGCCGTTGTAGTCGCAAGACACGGTTGGCTCGTCGCTGACCGCCAGGACTCCCAAGAAGCGAGGGTCCTGCGAAGCGGCACGGAATGCAGCGTTTACCTCGTCGACCGTCGCTTTCTTGCTAAGACGCACCGTCAGATCGACCACCGAGACATTCGGCGTCGGCACGCGCATGGCATAGCCATCGAGCTTGCCCTTGAGCGCCGGGATGACCTCCGAGAGTGCCTTCGCTGCTCCGGTCGTCGTCGGGATCATCGACAGCGCCGCGGCTCGGGCCCGTCGCAGATCCTTGTGCGGCAGGTCCAAGATGCGCTGGTCGTTGGTGTAGCTATGGATCGTCGTCATCATGCCGTTTTCGATGCCGAAGCCTTCGAGCAGCACCTTGGCGACGGGAGCCAAGCAGTTGGTGGTGCAGGATGCATTGCTGATGACGTGGTGCTTACCAGCGTCATAGGCGTCCTGGTTGATGCCCATGGCCAGCGTGATGTCTGGGCCCTTGGCCGGGGCTGAGATCAGCACCTTGTGCGCGCCGCCGTGGTCGATATGGGCGCGGGCCTTCGCCGCCTCGGTGAAGGCGCCTGTGCATTCCAGTACGACCGAGACGCCGTGATCTTTCCAGTTCAGCTTGCCCAGGTCTTTTTCCGCCGTGACGACGATGCGCTGGCCGTCCACGACGATGGTGTTGCCGTCGGTGCGAACCTGGCCACTGTAGCGACCATGCACCGAGTCGAATTTCAGCAAATGGGCGAGGGTAGGCGTGTCGGTCAAGTCGTTGATCGCCGCGAACTCGACGCTCGAACGGTTCGGATCCATCTGCCATGCGCGCAGCACGCAGCGTCCGATGCGACCAAACCCATTGATCCCGATTCGTACAGCCATGTTGGTGAGCCTCCAGAGACCTGCTTGAGCGAGGAAGGATAAAGATCCTCGCCGTCAGGGTCAACTACCGCGTGGGACGCAAGAGCAACAGCGGTGACTGTCTTGGTTCAGGTGTCCAAGTGGTCGGCAAACAGGCCGATGAGCAGCTTGCCGCCGAGGATGTGCGGATCTCCTGGATGAAAGTGAATGCGTCCTGCCGTGCGGCTGAGCTTGGTATGCCACTGGCATGGAAGCGTATGCGGTCCGACCTGGACCAGCCGCTGTCGTATGGCGGCCTTATTGCGACGAGTCCCAGGACTCTCTGGGCTCAGCTCGATGCCGAACCGCGCGCGGACTTCGCGCATGATCGGATCGGGTTGCCCTTTGTGCTGCGCAAAGATCGCTGGGAAGTGATCGTTCAGCATGGCGAGATGCTGCGTGACCATGGGGCGTAGCTGACGATAGGGTTGCTTCATCGCGTTCCATTGCTGGCTCAGGCCACCTGCAAAATGAAGCTCAGGGAAGGCGAGCTCAGCGACGCCGAAGTAGGCGTGCTTGTCGAGATCTTCGATCTCTGCGATCTCGCGATAGAACGCACGAAGCTGGCCAGCAGCCTGGGCGATGAAATGCAGATCCCAGGTCCGAGCCCGATACGTGACCAGATGGCGACCCGGCAGCCTAGGGCCCTGGTCAAGCACCAAGCAGGCCACGGCCTTTCCGTCGGTGCGCTGCTGATGGACGAACGCAATACTTGGAGCCTCGCGAACCGTTTCTGCCCCCACCTGCAGCACGCTCGGATCCGCCTCATCGATCTTAACTTCGCTCGCGGCGGAGGCGTCTTCGCTGTCTGGGGCAGCGTCCTCCAGATGCTGACAGCGATCGATAGCCAGTTGGAGCCGTCGGCGTAGCGTGTCATCGAGATCTGGATGCCGGACATAGAGAAGCTCGGCGAGCAGAACCCCAGGCTGAAGCTCGACGGACTCTAGGCTGTGATGTCGCAGGATCCTGTGGCCGTCGCTGCGACACTGATCCATCAAGTCAAGAAGCGCCGCAATACGCGCAGAGAGAGCGATCTTCTTTAGCTTCGGCAGACGAAAGCTGGTCTCTTCTAGACAGAAGCGCGCTCGCATCGGCACATCCTAGCGACCGTGACGCTTTCGTAGCTTCTGGGCGGTCTCTGCGGCGCGGGTCCGAGCGTGCCACAGAGCCTTGAGGTCCTGTTCACTTTGATCAAAGAAGCCGGTTGGCCAGTCGCTCAGATCGGCGTGGCGGTTCAGCGTCAAGGGGGTGCTGGTCGAGATCCCGCGCTCATCCAGCGAGAAATAGAGAATACGGACATCGCGATAGGACAGCGCGTGCTGCTCAGCAACCGTGGCCAAGCGAATGCCATTTAGCACGTGGTCGCTGTGCGTCTCGCAAATGACCTGCACACCCGCGACGGCGAGGCGGGCCAGGAAGCGTCCCATCGCGGACTGACCAAGCGGGTGCAGGTGGGCTTCTGGATTCTCGACAAGAAACAGCGAGTCTTTGGGGGCAAGCAGCCCCGCTACGACAATCGGCAGGGCGTAGCTCGCACCAAAGCCCATGTTTGTTGAGCGCACCCAATCGGCCTGAATGCCGCTGCGCTTCCACCAGAGACTGCTCACGCCAAAGTCGGGCTCGGTCCTGGCCCGAACTTGCAGGCCCGGCACGAGCGCCTGCATCCAGGCTTCGACTTGCAGACGGAATAGATCGCTTGCTGCCGGCTCAGAGTGGAGTAGCTCGGGTCGCACCTGTTTGTGCTCATTTAGCGCCAGCACTTGCGCGACAAATTCCCCTTGATTGCCGACGTGATGATCTTCGATGGGCAGCGAGTTCAGGCTGAGAGCCTGTCTGGGGCCATGCCTCTCGGCATGCAGGTACGTAAACGGGCGGCGTGTCAGTGCAGGCAGAGGCTTTTTGTGCTGGCGCGAGAACGTCAACACCCGATCAGTCGGCTTGGCCCGGAAGCTCCACGCTCCGTCTCCGTCATGGCTCTCGACGGCCATGCTCACCAAGACATCCTCAGAGCTAGCTTGGTGGGATAGCACGTCTGCCGCCTGCCCCAGGGCTAGGAGGTATCGACCGTTGAGCTTGACATACGGTTCGCTTGGCAGGGACTCCTCGGCTTGGCGCAGCAACAGCAGGGCGTGCAGGACTGAGCTTTTTCCCGCGCCATTTACCCCGGTGAGCAGCGTCAGCGCGCCAAACTCCACGGTCTGATCAACCAGACACTTGAAGTTCTGAACCTTGAGTCGGCGCAACACTACACACCCTCGGTGCGCGTGCAGTCGCGCAGAATTTCGCGCGCCGTGTCGAATCGCTTCCGCACCGCTCCTTGATTGCTCGTCGAGCGCGTGATGGCGACGAAATACTCACGGTCGTCGCGCATGACCTGGCGAGCCTTGGTGACGATATCAGCGGTGTGTGGTGCTAGCTGGTCTGCTTGGTAATCGGCCAGCGGCACTGCCCAGCTTTCAAGCAAGGCGATGTTGAGCGGCGGCGAGCGCTCGTCTCCCATTGGCCACTTGCGGAATGCGTGTTTGCCAAACAGAAGGCTGGCGTTCTTCATCGCGCGGAGGAAGTCCTGCTCAAGGACAGCCAGCCGGCTATCGGGGATCTGTTTCGGATCATCGATCCGCTTCATGACTTGCGTTAAGAAGTCATCCAGCTGAGTCGTCGGGCCATAGTGATCTGTGATGTGCGGCCACGCCAAGCGGAAGGCCAAGAAGCGCAGCACTGCTTCGCGATCCTTCATGCGTCGGTGGTTCTTTAAGGTCTCTTGGGTTGCTTGCTGGAATTCAGGCCTGGCCGCCCAAGCCTGAAGGAGCTGACGAGAGCGCTGGCGCCCAATGCAGTGTCGTAGCTCTTGGGTGTTCAGGGGCTGCCCGCCCGTGTTGATGCGTCGAAAGATGTCGAACTTGACCTGTTCTGGCGTCTGGGGGTCGATCACGTTGGCGGCGATCTGGGTCTGGTTGATGCGCCGGGTCCACAGCGGGTCCAGATCGGCAAAGCGCTTGCCCGTCAGGTCTCGCAGATACTCAAGGTCGCGCAGAGCGTAGCCACCAGTGACGAACTCCTTCACCGCAGACAGCCGCTGAATCCCGTCAATGACGCTCAGGCGGCCCTGCTTATCGGCGTCGAAGTAGAAGGCCGGCAGTGGGATCCGCAGCAGAATCGACTCGATCAGCCGAGCCTTGCGGCGCTCGTCCCAGACCAGCTTTCGCTGAAAGTCAGGCGCCAGATCCAGCTCGCCGTCACGAATCATGTCCAGGATCTGGCGCAGCGAATACACCCGCGGCTCTACGCGAATCAGATCTGGGTTGTACGGGTTGGTGATTCGCGGCTCTTCGTTGTACTCACTCTCGACGCCGTCTTCTTCTTCGCTCGCTTGCTCGCTGGGCTCGGATGGCGAGCGCTCGCTGAGAGCGGCATTTCTCTCGTCAGCGAGCGGCATGTCAGAGGGTTTCTTGCGCGGCTTGCTGCGGTTCGTCATGAATGCACCAGTGTGGCTGGCTAGTTCATGCGGTGGCGACTGCACGAACGGGCCGAACCATTCAAGGCCCTGGGTGACTCGCTAGGGTTGCGCGTAGACGTCCATGATGTCGCGCAGCAGCTTCACTCCGGCGGGGAAGGGGCGCTGGAATGAGTTGCGACCGATGATCGAGCCGTGGCCGCCGCCGTGGTGGATGGCGCGGATCTCGTCCATCAGAGACGCGTCGTCCTTGGCTTCACCACCCGAGAAAATGACGATGCGCTTGCCGCCGAACGTCGCCTGCATGACGTGACGAACACGATCGGTCAGGGTGGCGCGCGGCGGCTTGTGCGCGTCATAGACCTTCTGTGCTTCGGCTTGCTCGATGCGGTCCTTGGGCAGCTTGACCTTGACGATGTGAGCGCCAAGCTCGGCCGCAATGTGCGCGGCATAGGCGATGACATCAAGCGAGGTCTCACCGTCCTTGGACAAGCCAGCGCCGCGCGGATAGCTCCACACGACGACGCACAGGCCGGCGCGCTTGGCCTGCAGAGTCAGGTCGCGCAGGTCTTGGTACATGGTGTTGCGAGCGCCCGAGCCGGGATAGATCGTGTAGCCGATGCCGACGCAGCCCAAACGCAGCGCGTCTTCGACGGTGCCGGTGAGGGCCGAGCACGGCTCGACCTTCGACAGGGAGTCGCTGCTGTTGAGCTTCAAGATGAGCGGCATCTGACCAGCGTACTTGCCGGCACACGCTTCCAAGAAGCCGAGGGGTGCGGCATAAGCGCTGCAGCCCGACTCGATGGCCAGACGGAAGTGGTACTCGGGATCCATGGCGTCGGGGTTCATGCCAAACGAGCGGAAAGGGCCGTGCTCGAAGCCCTGGTCGACGGGCAGGATCACTAGCTTGCCGGTGCCGGCTAGGCGGCCCTGGTAAAGAAGCCGCGCCATGTTGGTCAGGGTGCCGGGGTTGTCCGAGGGATACCAGCTCAGGATCTCTTGCACGTTGCTTGACCGGGTCGTCGTCGTCATGGGTCGAGGGCCTCGTCCTTCGTTGGGTTCTTGATCAGGATATAGCGACGCGGGCAGAGGTGCGCCCGAGCGCGGCGGCAGCATGCCCAAAATCCCTCGCGCAGACAAGCGGAGTCGGCTGCGACGCGGACGGGAATCCGAGGGCGTCAGGGGCCGATATGGACGGGGATGCGACGGCGGCCGAAGGTCCCAGGGCCAGCGTCAAAGCGGCCGGCGAGCGGCGTCTTGCAGCGACGGCAGCGCCCCTGCTCGTCCAGACGATAGTCGAGTATGCGGTACCAGTCGCGAACGATGAGGGGCTCATCGCAGCTGGTGCAGCGGGTTGTGTCTCCGTCGGTGTCGTGGACGTTGCCAAGGTACACATGGCGCAGCCCGGCCTTGCGGGCGATGCTGCGGGCCCGGCTGAGCGTCGTGTGTGGCGTCGCATTCACGTCGGTCATGCGGTAGTCGGGGTGAAAGCCCGAAAAATGCAGCGGCACATTCGGACCAAGCTCGCGCGCTACAAAATCTGACAGGCGAGCCAGCTCGTCGTCTGAGTCATTGTGGCCGGGGATGAGCAGCGTCGTGATCTCGGTCCAGACGCTTGTCTCGCGGACCAGATAGCGCAGTGTGTCGAGAACCGGCTGCAGCGACGCAGCGGTGATGTCGCGATAGAACTCGTCGGTGAATGCCTTCAGATCGACGTTGGCGGCATCGATCTTGGAATAGAACTCGCGACGCGGCTGGTCGTGCATGTATCCGGCTGTGACCGCGACGGTCTTGATGCCGCGAGCATGGCAGGCATCGGCGACATCCATCGCATACTCGGCGAAGATCACGGGATCGTTGTAGGTAAACGCGACGCTTTTGCAGCCGGCGCGGACTGCGGCTTCGGCAATGGCATCGGGGCTGGCTTGGTCGGCCAAGCGGTCCATCTGCCGTGACTTCGAGATGTCCCAGTTTTGACAGAACTTGCAGGCCAAGTTGCAGCCGGCGGTGCCGAACGACAGCACCGACGAGCCGGGATAGAAGTGATGCAGCGGCTTCTTTTCGATGGGGTCGATGCAGAAGCCCGACGAGCGACCATATGTGGTCAGGACCATGCCGTCGCCCTTGCGCATGCGGACGAAGCACAGGCCGCGCTGCCCATCGCGCAGAGCACACTCGCGTGGGCACAGATCGCACTGAAGGCGACCGTCGGGAAGCGCGTGGAAATAGCGGGCGGGGAAGTCGCTGTCGTTGTCGCTTCCGTTCTGGTTCTCGGTGTTGGCTTGCTCTGCGTCGCTAGCGCTGGGTTTTGCGGGGCTCATTGGGGTCTCTCCACGGGGGGACTCCCCTCATCGACGAACTTGCGGACGTGATAGCGAAACACCTGCATCTCAGGCGGCCAGGCGTCGGGATCCAGGCGGGCTTTCCAGCGCAGCTCGCGCAAGAATTCGTGGCCGTCGGGAATCTGTTCCCAGACCTGCGGCAAGAAGGTGGCGCGACGCGAGCCGCAGCGCAGGACGACGCCATCTTCACCGGGCCGAAGCACAGAAAGGGCCGAGGCTTCGTCGTGGCAAGACACGCGCTCTTGCGGTGACAAGAGCGAGATCTCGATGCGCAGACGTTCAGCATCGGAGCGTGACAAGGGCACGGCGCGCGGATCGTGCAGCGCAGCAGCGACGGCGTTGTCGATTACGTCCTCGACAAGAGGGCGATGAGCCTCCAGCGAGCCGATACAGCCATGCAGGGTATCGCCACGGTACAGGGTCACGAACACGGCGCCCTTCTGCGCAAAGAATTCACCCACAGGCCGCTTGGCTGCAGGGCCACCGAGGGCATGGCGAATGGCTGCGCGAGCCAGGGCGGCAAGCGGGGCACCAAGGGTTGGATCGAGCGATTGCATGGGCGGCTCCGAGAAGGAAAAAGACATCGTCTATGAAGCAGCCTGTGGATGCGTGCGGGTGAGCGCAAGAGGCGGATGAGGTCGTGTGGTCTCAGATGTCCATCAGCCAACGGATCGGCCATGACAGGGGAGGCAGAGGCTCAGGGCGGCCAAGGACACCAGGGCAGAGTCGCTGACCCGCGATCGCCACTCGCTGGCATCTGACGTTTGGGCATGTTTTCTGCCTAAATGGTGTTTGTATGCCTAGAATGACGGACGACGGAGATGGAACGATGAGCGAAGAAAGCAAGACCCCGGCTCGCCTTCCCGCCGCTTCGACGCGGCGTTATCGCCCCCTGCTTTTGGGATTGTCGGCCGCCACTGTGGTTGGCCTGCTGATTTTCGCGATGAGCGACAGCCAGAGCTTTGAGTACTACAAGCACGTCGACGAAGTGATGCGCGACAAAGCCAGCTGGCAGGACAAGCGGCTGCAGCTTCACGGCTTTGTTGTGCCTGGCTCGATCGCCAAGCGCATCGATCGCGACCACCAGAAGTTGGAATACAAATTCCAAGTCGAAAACTGCGGTGCTGTGACGGAAGCTCGCTTTGCCGGTGTGGTGCCCGATACGTTCAAAGAGGGCGCCGAAGTGGTGCTCAAAGGCCAGCTTCGCGGGGACACGTTTCACACCAGTGAAGTGATGGCCAAGTGCCCGTCGAAGTATGCCCAAGAAGGCGTGCAGAAAAGCGCCATGGTTACGCGCTGCAGCAAAGAGGGCAGCGCCGAGAAAATGAACTAGCCGGCCGAGGAAACAGCCACCATGCCGACACTCAACTGGGTCGCGCTCTTCGGCAGCTTCGTGCTGCTGGTGACGCTGCTCTGTACCACCTACGCCGGAGGCGCAGCCGTCGCTGGAGCCCGCCTCGGCTCGCTTCGTCTAATCCGTTCGTCGATCTACGCCGCCTATGCATGCGCTGCGCTGCTGTCTTTGGCGTCGGGGATGATCTTCTTCGCCATCCTGTCCAACGACTTTTCGATCAAGTACGTTCACCACAACGCCGACGCGACGATGCACTGGGTCTACAAGCTGACGTCGTACTGGGGCGGCCTCGATGGTTCGATGATGTTCTGGGCCTGGCTTCTGTCGCTGTTCGCGGCAATTGCCATCCACAACAACCGCGAACGCCATCGCGAGCTTATGCCCTGGGTGGTCGCCATTCTGATGGGGATCCTCGCGTTCTTCGTGTCGCTCGTCGTGTTTTACAAGCGGCCGTTTGACGTGTTCCTCACCGAGGCGCCTGTCGTTGGCAAGGGCCTAAACCCGCTGTTGCAGGACCCGTACATGGCGACGCACCCGCCGTCGCTTTACATCGGCTATGTCTCGGCCTCGATCCCGTTTGCATTTGGTATGGCGGCGCTCATCACCGGCAACCTCGACGATGCCTGGCTGCAGTCGGTCCGCAAGTGGATGCTGATCTGTTGGTACTTCCTGTCGCAGGGCCTGATCTTGGGGTCGCTGTGGGCCTATCACGTGCTGGGCTGGGGCGGCTACTGGGGCTGGGATCCCGTCGAAAATGCCGGCTTTCTGCCTTGGTTCACAGCAACGGCGTTTTTGCACTCGCTGATGATTCAAGAGCGCCGCGGAATGATGAAGGTGTGGAACGTGGTGCTGGTCATTCTGACCTTCATCCTGACGATGATCGGCACGTTCATGACGCGCTCGGGCATCGTGCAGTCGGTCCACGCCTTCGGAAACGACCCCGAACTTGCCGCACGCTTCCTGGCGTTCATCGGCTTCGCGGCGGTGTTCAGCTTTGGCTATGTCATCTATCGCTTGCCGCTGCTGCGCTCGCGCGGAGCGCTCGACTCGTGGGTGTCGCGTGAGTTCGCGTTCTTGGTGAACAACTGGATTCTTCTCGCGTCGGCCTTTTTCATCTTGGTTGCGACGCTGTTCCCGACGCTGTCCGAAGCGATTACCAAGAACCGTGTGACTGTCGGCCCGCCGTTTTTCAACAAGTGGATGGGACCGATCGGGCTGATTCTTCTGATCCTGACCGGCGTGGGCCCGCTGATTGCCTGGCGTCGCGCGTCGCTGGAGATGCTGTGGAAGCAGTTCCGAATCCCGATCGCAGCAGCTCTTGCGACCTTGGGGGCGGTGGCGCTGATCTGGCCTGAGTCGCGTGCGGTCTCGGCGTTTTTGCACGACAGGATTCAGCTTCCCGCCTCGCTGATCTGCTTTGCGCTGTGCGGCTTCGTCTTTGCCACCATCGGGCAAGAGTTCGTCGTCGGCACGCTGGCCCGCAAGCAGCACACGCGGCAAGACTTCATGACCGCTCTCATTGGCCTCGTGTCGCGCAACAAGCGTCGCTATGGCGGCTATCTTGTCCACGTCGGCATCGCGTTTATGTTCATCGGCTTCGCTGGGCAGACCTATCAGAAGGAAACCGATGTCACGCTCGATCGCGGGCAGCAGACGACGCTCGGTCGCTATACCGTCAAGTACGAGGGCAACCGCAGCTACAGCGATCCGCAGAAAGAAGTCACCGAGGTCTATCTGTCGGTGACCGAGGCGGGCGGCGGCAGCTTCACGCTGCGGCCGGCTAAGTGGGCGTATCGTGGCCACGAAGAAGAGCCCCCGCGCACCATGGTCACGATCAAAGAGAGCCTCCGCGAGGACCTGTACATCATCTTGAATGGCATCGACGGTGAATCTGGTCTGGCCAGCATCAAGATCATCTTGAACCCGCTGGTGAACTGGGTCTGGTTTGGCTTTGCGCTGTTGATCCTCGGCACGGTGATCGCGTTTCTTCCCGAGCGCGCGTATGCCCTGGCAGAAAAAGGCGCCGACAAGGCAGAGGGTGCAGCGGGGGCGGTTGCGACGGCGGGCTTGCTTCTGTGCCTGGCCTTGCCGGGTCAGGCGCAGGCGCTGACCTTGGCCGCGGCGGGCGATTCCAGCACGCATATGTCTTCGGCGGGCAGCGCGTTTCCAACGCCGCCCAGAAACGAGCTAGAGCGCGACCTACGCAAGTCGCTGGTCTGCATGTGTGGCTGTGGTCGTCAGACCTTGGCCGAGTGTACTTGTGGCTTCGCCGCCAAAGAGCGCGCGTTTATCGCGGACCTGATCGACCAAGGCAAGGCGCGTGAGGAGATCGTCAAGGCCTTCATCTCGCGCTACCCCGGTGAGTCGGCGCTGGTGGTTCCCGTCGACACGGGATTTAACCGCTTGGCCTGGCTGATCCCGGTGATGGCGCTGGTTGGCGCCGCGGCTGGGCTTTCGATCCTGGCTCGTCGCTGGCGCGAGAACCAGCGGCTCGCCGACGCGGCCGAAAAGAAGGCGCAAGCCGGCGCCGCCGACAAGACCAACGATCCGAAGGCTGATCAGAAGTACCTCGATCGCCTCGATGATGACCTCGATGACCTCAACTAGGCTGCCCTTTTATCCTGTCTATCTCGTCGCCATCCTCGGATCGCTGGCGATCTTTACGGCTCTGATCGGTGGAGGTCGGCTGAGCGGCCCCGGCATTGCGCTGTCTTTGTCGCTGGGGGCGCTCTTGTGGGTCGCGCGGCTGCTGTTCGAGTCCGCCCGAGCCTTGGTTGCCACCAGTAGCGCCGCCGAACAGAGCGAGGCGCTTGCCGCAAGTGGCCGCCGGAAAAAAGAGCTAGAGCGCGAGTACTTCATCCTCAAGCGCGCGATCAAAGAGCTGGAGCTAGATCACGCGATGGGCAAGATCTCGACGGACGACTACGGCGAGATTCGCACTCGCTATCGCGAGCGAGCCGTGCGTGTGCTGCGTCAGCTTGATCAAGGCGAGACCTATCGCAGCCAGATCGAGGCGGATCTGAAGGCCCGCCGCGCCGCTCGCGGGCTATCGACGGCACCCAAGGTGTCTGTTGCCGAAAAGCCAACGTCCGACGTGTCTGCCCCTGGCGTCGATGGTGCCGACAAGCCCACGGTCCCCAGCCAAAGCGCAGAGCCGGCTAAGGCCTTGCCTGCGGCGATTGCTTCTGACTCTGCCGCTGGCCCGCGCGCCTGTCCTGGCTGCACCACTCACAACGATGCCGACGCGGTGTTCTGCAAGAAGTGCGGGGGAAAGCTGGGTGCCCCAGCCGCATAAGCCGCTCACGGGGCAGTCGAACAAAACCGACGCTCTGTGCCTACGACGAAGCGCCGGACGCGATCAGAAGTTCGGAAAAAGGCATGGCGCGCCAGCGCTTGCCGTCATGCACCAGTGCTCGATCGACAGACAGTGTCTCGTTGCCTCGATCGTTTACGCTGCGCTCGCCGGATAGGATCGAAAGCTGTGCTTGGCTGTCCGCGCTGCTGCCTTCGGCAAGCTGGGCCCGCATCCGCTCTGCAAGGGTCGCTGCCGAGAGCAATTCACCATCGCTGATCGCAGTGAGCGTGCGCGCCGCGGCCTCTCCGCGCAGGCGCTGGCCAAGAGTGCTGCGCGGCACGATGCAATAGACGCGCTGTGTGCCCGTCTGCGGGTCTTGCAGCGAACGAGCATACGTCCGCACGAAGCTGAACTGGCGTGTTGTCTCGACGCAGTATGGGCTTCGTGCCTGGCGAACAAGGTCCACCGCAGCCTCGGCGTCATAGCCCTGATGCGTCAACAGGCACGCTGCGATGGTGCCCGAGCGACCCCAGCCGCCGATGCAGTGAAGCAGGATGTTTTCACCCTCGCCCAGCAGGCGCAGAAGCGACATGCAAAGCGTCCGGGTAGCCAGCAGATCAGCGGGGGCCTGCTTGTCTTCAATGACGAAGTGAACGCTGCGCAACCCAGCCATGCGCAGAGCGCTGCGCAGACCTAAGACGCCATACATCGCCATCTCGGCGTCAGAGACCAGCGAGACCACCGTCCCGATACCGACTGACAGGATCGTCGCGAGATCCTCTTCGACGTCGCCGCTGACTTCGCTGCGTCCAGGGCAGGACGACAGCGCGACTCGGCCAGGGGCATCAATCAAAGGCAGCGGCGGGCTTGCTTCAAACGGGGACGCGACGAGCCAGTCGATGCGCAGCGGTGAGAGCGATCGCACGAGGCCATTATCCACGCGCCCTGCGAGACCTCGCAACAGCAGCCCACATTTTTGTAACGAGACGATTGACACCCGCAGCCCTGTTCGCGCAGAGTTATGCGCCGTTCTCGTCTTAGAAAGCGCAGTTCGAGGAGGATTTCGATGGGTCGTGGTGATAGTCGCAATAGCCCCAAGATGCG
>CAZKOY010000133.1:0-15454 GCA_964554495.1 uncultured Myxococcales bacterium | reverse complement strand
TCAATCGCACGATACGCCGCCATCTTCTACAGATGCGCCGCCATCTTCTACAGATGCGCCGCCATCTTCTACAGATACGCCGCCGTCTTCGACAGATGGGCAGCCCGCGGCTGCACCAGGCCCCGTTTCTGCCCCTTCATCACCCAGCCCGAACGAACCAAGCAGCGCGACTGCGCAGCCGGATGCCAGCCGCTTGGGACGCATCACGGGAACCGTTCTGGATGCCCTCAGCAAGAAACCTCTGCGTGAAGTGTATGTCGGTATTGAGGGCCAGGAATATCAGACCGCCACCGACGCAAACGGAGCCTTCACCCTGCCGGTACCCGCTGGCACATACAAGCTGCAGATCGCGTTCGATCTGTACGAAGTGCTGGCATTTGAAGTGCGCGTGCAGGAAGCAACGACGTTTCGCTTCGATGCGCCCATTCTTCTGCGCAAAGACAAGCAGCAGCAGGTGGAAAAGACCGTCATCCGCGAGCCCGGCCGCAGTAGCACCGAAGCCGCGAATCGTCAGCGGCAAGACTCGGCCGCGGTGTCCGATGTCGTCAGCGGTGAAGAGATCAAGAAGGCCGCCGATTCCAGCGCCTCGCAAGCTGCCTCGCGCGTGACCGGTGCGACCGTGGTGGGCGATCGCTTTGTGTATGTGCGCGGACTGGGCGAGCGCTATGCCAACGCGCTGTTCAACGGTGCGCCGCTGCCAAGTCCCGAGCCAGATCAGCAGGCCGTTCCGTTCGATGTGTTTCCTGCCAGCTTGCTCGCCAACCTTCGCATCGCCAAGAGCGCGACGGCGGACATCCCCGGCGACTTTGCCGGCGGCTCGGTGCAGATCAATACACAGGAATTTCCCAGCCGCTTTCAGCTAAACCTGGGACTCAGCGGCGGCGCCAATCTGCAGACGGCATTTCAGCCGGCTCTCGGCTATAGCGGCGGACGCACGGACTTTCTTGGCATCGACGACGGCACGCGACGCATGCCGGTGCGTCAGCCGGGGCAGTCGGATATCGACTACTACAAGAGCTTCCCGAACATCTGGAGCACGCGCAGCACAACCGGCGCACCGAACTATGGCTTGTCGATGTCGTTGGGTGGCCAGCGCGAGATCGCCGGGCGTCGCTTGGGGTACTTGGCTGCGCTCACGTACAGCGCCGATACGCAGACACGGCAGGAAGAAGTGCGCACGTTTTATCTGGATGCGGATACGCAAGGCAGACCGCTTCTGCGCAGCAATATTGAATACGATAACGGCGTATTCAGCGACGGCACACCGCGACAGACATGGCGCACCACAAGCAGCGTGCAGTGGGGCGCGCTGGCCAGCCTGAGCCTGCAGCTTGCACCGCTGCATCGCGTGTCCTTGACCGGCCTATTCACCCAGAACAGCGACGATGAGGCGCGCGTCTTCCAAGGCTTCAACACGGGCAGCGATCGCGAGGTCTCGTACAGCCGCCTGCGCTTTGTCAGCCGCAGCCTGCTGTTTGCGCAGCTTGCTGGAAATTCCATCGTGCAGAGCCGCCTAGGCTCGGGCACCGTCGATTGGAACGGAACCTATGCCTGGGCCGCGCGCAGCGAGCCAGACAACCGTGAAGTCGCCTATCAACGGGGCGTCGAAGGCGGAGCCTTCCGCCTAGCCAATTCGGGTACTAGCGGCCAACGGTTCTATTCGCAAAATGGCGAGCACCAGATCTTCGGCGCACTCGATTACAGCCAAGCGTTTTCGGCGTGGAAGCAGCGACCCGCACGCTTCCGTGTGGGGGGCGCCGCGCGTGGACGCTTCCGTGACTTTTCAGCCACGCGTCATCGCTTTGGCTATACCGGCGTGGGTGCGCTGGACGCCAGCTTGCCGCCGGAAGACCTGCTCGGTGGAGACGCGCTGGGCAATCCCACCGAAGCGCGCGACCAGACCAATCCCTTTGATCGCTACCGTGGGCAAATGGGAATCTATGCGCTCTATGCCCTGGTTGATCTGCCGCTGCTTTCCAGCCTGCGCGTAAACATCGGCCTGCGTACCGAAGTCAGCCAGCAGCAGCTTGTCTCACGCACACCGGATCTGCCGCAGAGCGACACGACGATCCGTCTGGACAACGTCGATCCCCTGCCCTCTTTGAACGTTGTGTATCAGCTACCGTCGTCGATGTATCTGCGCGCCAGCGCTTCGATGACCCTGGCCCGTCCCGAGTTTCGTGAGCTGGCTCCGTTTCAGTTCACCGATTTTTTCGGCGGCGAGACGGTTCAGGGAAATCCTGACCTTGCACGAACACGCATCTTGAATGCCGACGCCCGCTGGGAATGGTTTATCGGCCCGATAGATCTGATCGCGGTGAGCGCTTTCGCCAAGTATTTCGATCAGCCGATCGAAACGATCATTCAGGGCGGAGCCGACATCATCCGCTCGTTTGCCAATGCCAAAAGTGCGTACACGCTGGGCGCGGAACTGGAAGCGCGCAAAGAGATGGTCTTTGCCGGCGAGGGTCCGCGCGGCTTCTCTCTTGGCGGAAACCTGACGCTGCTGTACTCGCGCGTCGACCTGTCGCAGACCGGCGGCGCGCAGACCGATCCCAACCGACCGATGCAAGGGCAGTCGCCGTTTGTCGTCAACCTGTTCGCGGAATACGAGCGCCCTGACTGGGGCACGCAGCTACGCATCTTGTACAACGTGTTTGGCGAGCGCATTGACTCCGTCGGTGCCGCGGGTCAACCCAACCGCTGGGAACAGCCGCGACATCAGCTGGATCTGGCCTTTTCGCAGCGCTTGCCCAAGGGCTTTGCGCTGCGCGTTTCCGCCAAGAACCTACTCAACTGGCCGGTGCAGATCGTTCAAAAAGGCACCGTGCAGGCCCTGCGCACTGCCGATGCGCCCGAGGGATACGTCGAGGGCGTGACCTTTCGCTATCGCCCTGGCGCGACCGTCAATCTGTCCCTTTCATACAGCCACTAACCACGATGCAAGGAGAGCGAGCGATGAAAACCCTAGCCCGGATTCTGCCTGCCGCTTCGTTGTTGTTCGCCGCCTGTGGCGAAACAGAAATGGGAATGCCACAGCCCGAGGTCGGAACCTGCCTGGGTGGGCAAGCAACGATCGTGCGCGGTGCCATCACAGCCAGCACCACATGGACCGCAAACACGCGCTATCTGCTGTCGGGACGCGTCGATGTCGCAAGCGGCGCCACGTTGACGATCGAGCCTGGCACCACGGTCTGCGGCGACGCCGAGCAGACGATGATGAACGTCAGCTACCTAAACGTTGCGCCCGGCGCCAAGCTCATCGCCGAGGGCACAGCACAGAAGCCCATCGTCTTTACCAGCAGCCGAGCCATCGGCACGCGTCGCCCGCAGGACTGGGGTGGCATCGTCCTGCGTGGCTACGCCCCGATCAACAACCCGCCTGCTGCCGGCATGGGCCCCGAGACAACTTGCGCCGAAGCAGAAGCCAGCGCCGGCAAGTACGGCCCCTGCGGCAGGCCCAACGCCGCAGACAACAGCGGCACGCTGCGCTATGTGCGCATCGAGTTTGCAGGCCGCGAATTCGCGCCGGACAAAGAGCTAAATGCACTCAGCCTGTACGCCGTTGGCTCGGGCACGACGCTCGACTTCATCCAATTGCATCGAGGCTCGGATGACGGCGTCGAATTCTTCGGCGGCACAGTAAACCTGAAACACGCCGTGGCATCGGCCATCCAAGATGACGCGTTCGATTGGGAGTTCGGCTGGAGCGGCCGCGGTCAGTTCTGGGTATCGCTGCAAGACAGCAGCATCGGAAATCGCGGGTTTGAAGCGGACAACAACCGCATGAATGCAACGCTGGATCCGCACAGCAGCCCCACTCTGTCGAACGTCACGCTGCTGGGCCTGGGCCGCGGCGTTCCGGCGGGCGGCAGCGACAAGCGCGAAGGCATCGCGTTCCGCTCGGGGACTCACGGCAGCCTGAGCAACTTCATCATCGCTGGCTTCACCGATGCTGGTGTCTCGTTTGAAGAGGCCACAATCAGCCAAGCCAACGCGGGCAAGCTCAGCCTGACCAAGACTCTGTTTTTTGGCAACGGTCCTGCCGGTGACGCCAAGAACATCTCGGATGTTAAGACGCTGGGCGCCACCGCATTCGACGTCAAGGCGTGGATCTTGGGTCAGAACGGCAACAGCGAGACCGATCCACTGCTGACCGATCCGTTCAACGCCAGCGCGCCCAACTTCCTGCCCAGAATCGGCTCGCCTGCTCTGCAAGGTGCCAGCGTTCCGGCTGATCCATTCTTCACGCCGGTTGCGCACTACGGCGCTTTTGGCAGCGAAGACTGGACCGCCGGCTGGACCGCCTACCCCGCCAACTAGTCCCCTCGGGAATACCGACGCAGCGCATGCGAGCGCCGCGATTCGGTGATTGCTCTTTCTGAGCAGGTCTCTTCTCATTCCTGCGGTGCAGCGCCGTTCGATGAAAAGGAGACCCGCATGTCCGTCCACGCCCTGCTTTCGCGCAGTCGTTTCTTCGCCGTTGCCTTCAGCCGTGTGGCGCTGGCGCTTGCACTTTCTGCCTGCACACCCTCTGCCCCCTCTGTGACCTTGGTTGGCTATGCTCGGCTGCCGGCAGCGACGCGCGCGGCGGGTCCGGCCTCGGGCGCGCGGCTGGGTAGTTCCCTGCTCAATGGTCAGCGTCTGCCCATCCCCAGCCAGCCGGTTCAGGGCTTTTCGGCGCTGATTTCCGCAGACAAGGCTGGCAGCTATTTCGCGCTCGCTGACAACGGCTATGGCGCCATCGAAAACTCCGCTGACTTTCACCTGCGCATCTATCTCATTCGGCCTCAACTAAAGACAAAAAACGGAGGCAGCGGCAGCATTCACATCGAGAGCTTCATCGAGCTGGCGGATCCCGATCACCACGTTCGCTTTGCCCTGCGCAATGCCTTCACTCGCGAGCGGATCTTGACGGGTGCAGACTTCGATCCCGAGTCACTAGCTCGCGCACCGGATGGCACGTTCTGGATCGGTGATGAGTTTGGCCCGTTTCTATTGCACTGCGATGCCAACGGAAGACTCATGGAAGCCCCCATCCCCGTGCAGCCGCCAGGTCAGGCCGATCTCCGGTCACCGCAGAGCCCACTCAGCGAAGAGAGCAGCGCACTGCGCATCTTGAACGCGCTCGATGGCCATGCTGTCTCGGTTGCGCCCGATGGTCGCGCCCAGCGGCCGGTATTTTCACCGTCGTACGCGCTGCTGGCCGATGGTGATGACACTACGTTCGTGCCAAGTCGCGTCGCACCGCCGCCTGGCTCGGGGCTGTCACCAGCAGCCAGCGAAATCGTCAACCTGGCGTCGATCCGCAAGGCCGGCTATGCGGTCGTGACGTGGACCGTAAATGACGCAGCCCCAATGCGTGCGCTCATGCAGCAAGGCGTGGATGGAATCATCTCGGATCGCCCGGACCTTCTGTGGCATGCGGTGCGCAGCTTCGATGCCAACCACGACGGCACGGCTGACTTTCTTCTGCCCAATGGCCTGATCGATCGCACTCGCTTTTCGGCCCAAGGTCATCGTGGGGGTCGCGATCTGCGCCCAGAAAACACACTGCCCGCGATGGAAGTCGCGCTGGACTACCTGATGACAACGCTTGAGACCGATGCCGGCATCAGCCAGGACGGCGTCGTCATGCTCAGCCACGACGCACATGTGCAGGCCCAGAAATGCCGCCGCAGCGATGGGGTGCCGTACCTGGAACGTGATGAAGTGCTGATCAAAGACCGAACCGCAGCGCAGCTTCAGCGCGAGTTCATCTGCGACAAGCTCTTCCGTGGACCGCAGCAACAGAATGATCCAGGGCTGTCTCCGGTCAGCAGTGCCTTTGCCCGCAGCACCGGGCTTCCCCATCTGTATGCCATCCCAAGCGGCCAACACTTGTTCGACTTTGTCGCCGCCTATGCCCGCTATTACCGCGAGGGCGCAGGCCGCCAGCATCCTGATGCGCAGAAGCGCGCTCGCAACGCTGAGCTAGTGCGCTTCAACATAGAGACCAAGCTCAACCCACGGCGCGAATTCAACACACGCACCGTCGGGCCAGAGGTCTTCGCCGGCACCGTCGCGCGGCTGATCGAAGAAAACGGAATGAGCGAACGCGCAGACATCCAGAGCTTCGATCTTCGCACGCTGATCTACGTGCAGCGACATCATCCCGCCATCCGCACGAGCTGCCTGCTTGGCGACTTCCCGCGCTTTGAGCATGGGACGATGAGCGGCTCAGATGACGGCACCAACTTGCAGGGCGAGGACGGGAAAAACACGCCCTGGTTGGCCGGACTGTACTGGCCCTATCGCATCACTGCGCAGAGCATGCCGCAGCGCGTTCGGCAAAGCGGCGGCCTTGAAGCCATGGCGTTGTCCAGCGATGGCAAGCGCTTGGTTATGTTTCTGGAAAAGCCCCTGCACGGCGAGTCCGATTTCGTGCGTGGCTTTGAATTCGATCTCGCAACCAAGCGCTTCTTGTCGACGGAGTATCGCTATCCACTGGCAGCCGGCAGCACCTCGGTTGGCGAGCTGCATGCCCTTTCAGAGAGCGCCTTCTTGTTCATCGAGCGCGACGATACCGAGGGCCGGCTTGACGGTCGCAAGCACATCTATATCGCCGAGCGCGGCCCGCTGGGCCATCCCTTGCGCAAGCGTCTGCTGGTCGATCTGTTGCGGATTAGAAATCCGCACCACTTGGCAGATCCAAGTCAGCCCGGCGACGTCGGCGTGGGTACCCGCTACGCGTTCCCATACTTCACAATTGAGTCGGTGTTGCCGCTGGGACCGCGTCAGATTGCCGTACTCAACGACAACAACTTTCCGTTCAGCGTGGGGCGTCACCACGGCAGCGGCAGCCCAGATGACAGCGAGCTGATCGTAGTTGAGCTCCCCAATTCGCTTCCACGTTGACCTTGCGGTAACCCAGGTTCTCGCAGCGCTAAGCACGGTCCCCACACGTTAGGCAATCGTTGCCAAGATGTGATGTCGAGACGAGCCACATGCGCGAAACTAGGACGCTGTTTTCTGCATCGCCCGGCCCCATTCATCGCGCATAAACACGCCCCATCCTGAGGCCTATCCATGACCCGTCGCACGCCCGCATCTCACACCCCGGACCCTGACGATACCGACTGCAACCCTTCGGCAAACCCGACGCTGGCATCGCTTGTGCGCACGCGGATCCGTCGTCGGGATCTGCTGGCTGGCACGCTGGGTCTCGCGGCCAGTCGGTTCTTTTCTGCACCGCTTTTTGGTTGCGCCAACCCACCCGTGCAGCCTGCCGATGGAACGCTGCGGCTCAACTTTTCAGCGGTGCCCAAGAGCCTGCTCGATCGCCTGGTGCTGCCCGAGGGCTATACCGCCACAGTCCTGTATCGCTTGGGGGATCCCATCGCCGCACCCGTCGCTTCATACAAGAACGATGGCAGCGACTCGGCGGACTCGTTCGCGCAGCGTGCGGGCGATCACCACGATGGCATGCACTTCTTTGGCCTGACAGCCCATGGAACGTACGACGAAAACGAGAGCCGCCGCGGCGTCTTGGCGATCAATCACGAGTCGATCACAGCCGCCTATCTGCATCCAAACGGCCAGACCGTCGTCGACGCAGCCCGGCCCGTGACCGACGAGGTGATCAAAGAACAGCTTGCACACGGCGTCAGCATCATCGAGATCGAGCTGCGCGAGAGCGGCTTTGTGTACAAGCAAGACTCGCCCTTGAATCGCCGAATCACGGCCCTGACCGAAATAGCGATCTCGGGGCCTGCCGCGCGGACACCCTGGATGATCACCGCGTACTCACCAGAGGGCAGCCGCACACGCGGCACGCTGAACAACTGCGCCAACGGCAGGACGCCGTGGGGCACCTATCTGACCTGCGAAGAAAACTGGGCGGGATATTTTCGACGCCTGGCCAGCCAAGACGATGCGCAGCGCAGCGACAAGGAACGCACGGCATTGGCCCGCTATGGCGTGACAGGCGAAGGACGCGATCTATGGGCGACGGCAAACAGTCCCGATCCCAGCGACACGCGCTTCCGCCGCTTCAACGCCATGCGCATCGGTGCATCGCTGGATGGCAGCGATGACTTTCGTAACGCTGCGAATACCTTTGGCTGGGTGGTCGAGATCGACCCATTCGATCCAAAGAGCACGCCCAAGAAACGCACCGCACTCGGCCGCTTCGCGCACGAAGGGGCTGCGCTCGGCCCCGTAGTTCCGGGCCAGCCACTGGCCTGGTACATGGGCGATGACTCGCGCGGTGAGTACCTTTACAAGTTCGTCTCGTCCGCGCCTTTTGATCCCGCGGACATTGGTCGAGGAACCGCAGCCGGCGACAGATATCTCGACGCGGGCACTTTGTACGCAGCCCGCTTGAACGCCGACGGAACCGGGGTCTGGTTGGCGCTGCAGCCCGGCAAAAACGGCATCTCTGCGAGTAGTCCCAACTACTCCTTCGCGGATCTTGCCGACGTGCTGATCCACGCGCGCTTGGCTGCCGACATGGCGGGCGCCACCAAGATGGATCGACCCGAGTGGGCAGCGGTTCACCCGCAAAACGGCGAGGTCTACTTCACGCTCACCAACAACTCACTGCGGACACGCTCGACCGCCGACGCCGCCAACCCGCGCTACTACAACGATCGCAAGTTCGGCAGCGTGTCACAGCGCGGCAATCCCAACGGCCACATCGTGCGCTTGCGTGAAGACGGTGACCAGGTCCGCGCCGAGTCCTTTCGCTGGGACATCTTCTTGTTTGGGGCAAGGGCCGGCAGCGACCCATACAACGTGAACGTGTCGCGGCTCAGTGATGAAAACGACTTCTCAAGCCCCGATGGCTTGAGCTTTGGCAGAAGCGGTCTTCTGTGGATCGAGACGGACGATAGTGCCATGGGCGATGTCTCAAACTGCATGTTGCTGGCTGCGATCCCTGGTCGCGTCGGGGATGGAGGTCCGGTCAGCATCAGCAACATCGACGCGCAGGCCTCCAGCGTCACCGATTCGTGGGCTGGAGCCGCAGCGACCAGCGCCACCTTGCGTCGCTTCCTGGTCGGCCCGCGCGAATGCGAAGTCACCGGCATCACCGAGACTCCCGATGGCCGCGCGCTGTTTATCAACATCCAGCATCCCGGCGAAGACACGCCCCCCGATCTGCAGGATCCACGCACCTTTGGCAGCCACTTTCCCGACGGAGGCAGCGCACGGCCGCGCTCAGCCACCATCGTCATCACCAAGAACGACGGTGGCCCAGTCGGGGCTGGCCGCTAAGCGAAAAGCGCGGCCCGAGCCCGAACGCCGATCGTGCGACAATGATGACAGCGCACGGTCGCGCCGCGACCGCTGGGGGGGGTGACCGCGATGATCGAAGGGCTCTTTACCGAAGAAGAATTCGCGCGTCTTACGACGTACAAAAAGAACCCAAACCGCTCTCTTCTTCTGTCGCTTGACCGAGCGCTCAAGACCGCGCAGGCGGCACTGGCGACAGCCGAGCAGATCGATGCCGTGCAGGCGCTGATCCGCGACATCCACACCTTTCAAGACCGCTATGCGCGGCTCGCCGCCAAGCTGCGTGACAAGTCGCTGTACCGCAGACGCAGCACGATCATTGCGCAGCTTGAACGGCAAGCGAAGACCGCGCTCAGCGCTCTGCAGCGTCAAGCTGTCTTCGAGGCAGCCGCGCTGCAGCTATCCCAGCAAGATCGCCAAGGTCTGCCGAAAGACGTCCTGTCCGAAACTGAGCCGTTCACGCAGGAATTCGCGTTGGAATTCGCGCTGCGTAAAGCCAAGGACGGAAGTGATCTGAAAAAGGTTCTCGACCGCGTGGGACGCGACACGTTTGAGCTTCTGGCCAAGGATCTACACGCTCGACGCATCGAAGCGCTATTGGGCCCAAATGATCTGCAGTGGTTCGCGGCGTTCTTGATCTCATCGAGTCTGCTGCCACCCGACGGATCTACGAACAAGCTGCTGCGCTGCTGGCGACCCAACAAGGTCAAGCAAGAGGTCCTTCGCTGCTTGAGCCCCATGGTCACCAACAAGCAGATCGCGCTCGCGCTTTTGCGCAAGAAAGTCCGCATCGTCGTCGTGCCGCGCAATCGCTATCTGACTGATCTGCCGATGTTTGCGAACCTAAAAGACCGCATCTGTCGCGGCGGCGGTCGAGTGTGGAACAGCACGCGAGGAGTCGGCGATGTGTCGCACGGCGGCTTTGCCTACTTGGCCTGCACCGAAGAAAACTTGATGGGCTATCAGCTTGACTCTTCGCTCAAGCGGCACTACCCGCAGAAGAGCACGACCTGTCCCCCCAATCACACGCTCGACTATGGTAGTGACCGCAGCTATTACACGCTGACTGAGTGGGGCTCGCCGATTATCTATGACGAAGGGTACTCGACGACGATCCACGAGTTTGCGCACATCATCCATCGCCAAGCGATGAGCAGCGAAGATCGCACGATGCTGACCACGCAGTACCAAAAGTGGCGGCGCGGCATGACCGAACAAGACTTCGCCGAGCGCACTTTTCGCTTGCCCAACCTCAGTCCGCAAGAGAGCACGGCGCGCAGCAAGCTACACCGCGGGCTGGCCTTGCACCGCATTTCGACCCTGATAAAGCGCCGCAACCTGAGCTCTTCCGAAAAAGAAGATCTGGCTGACTTGATGGCGCAGCACGTCTTTAGCAGCGCATCGCATACGCCCAAGCAAGAGCTGCAGATGGGCTGGGAATGGGTCGATGGACCGATTGGCCTCACCGACGCGGAAAAGCAGCGACGCAAGAAAGACGAGGAGCGGGACTTCAAGATGGGCAGAAAGATCCCTGCTGAGCAGCGCGATGTCGAGATCACGATCCTTGGCAAAAAAGTCAAAGTGCATGAGACCGAGACCGTGAGCATGCCGCGCTATATGGCCAGCCTGCCGCACGACGGCTCGCCTCGCTGCTACGCATCCAGTCACGTTGAAGAGTACTTCGCGCAGCTTACGTGCTGCTGGCTGGAAGCAAACGGCGGCAACGACTCGTATACCAGCAAGCCGCGCAAGAACAGCCAGGCGTGGATCCGCGACAACGAGCCGCGTCCCATCGTCGAATTGCTAGAGCGCCTGTACGGCAGCGCGACCGTCCCCAACACCAACCCACTGAGCCGACCGCTCTAGCGCGACACCAACGCGCCTGGACGGTGTGCAGCACGCTCTTTCGAGAAAGCGCAGCCCACCGCTATCGCGCAGTGATATACGTGCAGCGTGAGCTCGCAAGAACCAGCCCTGGCTGCCTCTCCATCGACCCCGGCTGCGCCTGATATCGAATCGGGTCCTAATCCTCAGCTTGCCGCTGCCGCGGCGGCGCTAAAGACGGGGCACTTTGCCGCGGCCCGCGCACTGCTCGCTCTGCCGGCGATGCCGGGGGATGATGCGCAGCGTAAGCGGCTGTGGTGGCGCATGTCGCCAGATCCGATGGTCGCTGGACTCATCGCGCTGTGTCTGGCCTTTTTCGTCTATATCGCGCTGACGACGCAGCACTGACGACGCATCCGGTCGCGCGTAGTGCATCGACCCGCGATTCACCGCGCAGCGAATCACGGCGCGCTGTTCCGTTTTTCATTGTCTTGACTGTAATTTGGATTACTAAGAATATTTGTCTCAATGGCCTCGCCGTCTGAGCCTCGGCGGAAGTTCCCCGATGTCGTCCCCGCCACCAAGGTCCTTTACGACGGTGCCCGCCCCCGGACCATCCAGGTTCGCACGTGCCGCTTGGTTACTGGCAGTGGTGCGGCGCGTCGAGAGCATGTCTTTACACAGGGCACCATCCGCATCGGCAGCGCGGCCGACAATGACCTCGTCCTCAACGACGAGACGGTCTCACGCGAGCACTGTCGCATCGTGCAAGAAGAGAGCGGCTATCTACTACTCGATCGCGGCTCGACGAACGGCACCTTAGTGAACGGGGTGCGAATCCGTGAAGGCTATCTGCAAAATGGCTGCACCCTGACCATCGGTCAGACCGAAGTGCAGTTCTTCACGGCCCAGGAAAAAGTCGAAGTCATCCCGTCGCAGAAGACGCGCCTGGGCGACATCATCGGCAAGAACGTCAAGATGCGCGAGCTTTACGCGGTCATCGAAAAGATCGCGCCCAGCAGCGCAACCGTGATCATCGAAGGCGAGACCGGCACCGGTAAAGAAGTGGTGGCACAGACCATCCATCGTCTGTCGCCGCGCGCTCACAACACGATGATGGTCTTTGACTGCGGCGCCGTGCCCAAGAACCTGATCGAGTCCGAGCTGTTTGGCCACGAAAAGGGCAGCTTCACAGGCGCCATCATGACGCGCCAGGGTCTGTTCGAGATGGCGCATGGCAGCACGCTGTTTCTCGATGAGCTTGGTGAGCTGCCATCTGAGCTGCAGCCCAAGCTGCTGCGTTCGCTCGAACAGCGCGAGATCCGTCGTGTCGGCGCGACCCGGTCACTCAAGGTCGACGTGCGCATCATCGCCGCGACCAATCGCCAGCTGGAAGAGGAAGTTCGCAGCGGTCGCTTTCGCCAGGATCTGTTCTATCGCCTGTCTGTGGTGCGCCTGTATCTGCCGCCTCTGCGCGAGCGAATTGATGACATTCCGCTGCTGGTGGAATCGTTCCTGCAAGACCATGCATACAACCGTTTGTCCGACGGCACGCGCAAGGTCACGCGCGTCTCGGGCGAGGCCATGGATCTGCTGTTGTCGTACAGCTGGCCGGGCAATGTGCGCGAGCTCATCAACGCCGTAGAGCGCGCCGTCAGCTTCGCTGCATCTGGGATCATTCGTCCCGAGAACTTGCCTGATAGCTTACGCGGCGAACCAGCCCGCGAGCGCAGCGGCCCCAACAGCCTGGGCAGTGAGAGGCTGCCCCGCTCGCGCAGTGGCAGCCACCCCACGGTCGCGGAAAACACACGCAGCAGCGACGGTGCAGTGCGTCCTTCATCCCCTGCCTTGCCCACGCTACCCAACCTGCCAGTCACGCCACCGCAGACCGATCTGCCCTTCAAAGACGCCAAGGAGCTGTGGGTCGCCGCGTTCGAGCGCGAGTACATCGAAGCCTTGCTGCGCAAGAACCGCGGCAACATCTCGCACGCATCGCGCGAAGCCGAGATCGATCGCAAGTACTTCCGCAAGCTGATGCGCAAGTACGATATCGAAGGTCACCGCGACGATCTGCTCGACGACGAAGAATAGAACGAGCCGTCAAGCAACATATCGCAGCAGCGCCAGCTCAGTCATGTCCGCGCAGCGCTAGCGCTTCTTGAGATCGGCTAGCTCGGCTTCGGCTTTGGCGTGCCGGATCCGCATCGCTTCCAGCTCTTGCTGCAGCTCTGCGATACGCAGCACGGCGGGTTTCAACGCAGCGCTCAGTTGCTGCTCGCGTGCTTCGCGCTGCTTTAGCTGTTCCCCCAAGCGCTCAACGTCTTTGCGCAGCGCCTGCTCTGCGGCAAGGCGCGCGGTCTCTCGCTCTTCTAGCTCGACGGCGCGGCTCTTGTTTCGTTCTGCCTGTTTCTGCACGTCGACAAGCTGCTGACGCAGGGCTTCCACATCGGGTGGTGCATCGCTCTTCTTGGCTAGGCGCTCGCGCAGCTCACGACCCAGTTCATCAATGCGTGCCCCAAGTGTCGCTCGTTCCGTCTTGGCTTCTTCCAGCAGCTTGCCTAGACGCTCGGCTTCAAAGCGAAACTCTTCGCGCTCTTGCTTCGCACGATCTTCGGCGGTCTGTGCCTTGCCCACTTCCGAACGCAGCACTGCTTGCTCGTCAATCATCCGACGAATCTGCGCACGTGCTTCAAACAGATTGTCGAGCGTCGTTGTCATGATCGACGCGTCGGTGTCAACCTCTTCTGGGTCGGCGTCCATGAAGATCTGCATCTGCAGGCCGCCGCAACGCACGATGTCTTGGTGCCGCAGATTCTCTTTCTTGATCGAGCGCCCGTTGAGCAAGGTGCCATAGCTCGATCCGAGATCTTCGATCTCGTACGTTCCATCCGGCTGCCGCCGCAGTGCGGCGTGATGACGCGAGGTGCGACGGTCCTCGCTGCGTACTGTGTTGTCTTTGGCACGACCGATGCGCAGCGGCTGGCTCCCCAGACGCAAGTCGAGGATCAGCCCCTCCTCAGTCGAGATCGAGAGACGCGCGGGCATAGGGGCATGATAGCGTGAAATCCAACCCCCTCGCATCAATCACTTCTTGGGAGAAATCGCTTGCGAATCCTGCGGATCGATCATGTCGCACTTGCAGCGCCCGACATCGACACGGCGCTTCCCCTATGGGTCGACGTCTTGGGCCTAACTGCCGGACCACGGGAGTATGTCCCGACGCAGCTTACCGAAGCCGCCTTCGTCTTAACCCCAGCGCAGGGGGAAGCCTGTGTCGAGCTCATCGCCCCCAAGCCACGCGGTCAAAACGCAGGCCTTGAGAAGTTCCTAGAGAAGCGCGGAGGTCTGCATCACATCGCCTTTGCCGTTGAGGATCTGCCCGCAGCGCTAGACGAGCTTGCGGCTCGCGGCGTACCCCTTATCGATCGCCACCCGCGCCCAGGTGCCCGCGGTCATCACGTGGCCTTCCTGCATCCCAAGGCCATGGGCGGCATCCTCGTCGAGCTAGTCTCGGCGTAGCGCGGCCTCGGGCGGCCTCGCATGCGGGCCCCGCGATGCCCGCCTTGGTTCGGCGCGCGGTTCAACACGCCTGGTTGTTTCACAGCAAGAGACAGAGAAGTTTGCGTACCATCAAGCTGTGGAAAAAGGTTCTGGCAGCAAGCAGGGGGGACCGA
This sequence comes from uncultured Myxococcales bacterium, assembly GCA_964554495.1. Lineage (GTDB taxonomy): Bacteria > Myxococcota_A > Polyangia > Palsa-1104 > JAEUJZ01 > JAEUJZ01. The sequence continues at coordinate 683 of CAZKOY010000133.1, read as the reverse complement.
CGTCTGGAACCTCGGACGTGGGGCCGCAGATCAAGCCAGCACCGACGAGAGGCAAGAGCTCGCCTGCGATTACGCAGAACCTTGACCTTTCGCGGCTGGATGACAGCGGAGCCTTCGATGATATCGAGACGCATGACGCCGAAGCGGCTTCGCTGGATGCTGGTTGGCACCACGATCTGCTGGACGGCGATGACGCGATCGTCGAAGAGGAAGCAGCCAACAGCGCGCGAGCGACCAAGGAGCCGATCCCGACCGCGCTGACTGAGCCCAGCACACGCCTGGACGTAAGCGATGCCGTGCTGGAAGAAATCAACCTGCCAAAGCACCTGGCCGCGATGGCCGCAGCGGCGGCTTTTCAGCCCTTGGTAGAGCCGCTGTTCGACAACCAGCCGACACAGCATGCGCCGGAGGATCTGCGAGATGCGCTGCGCAAACGCGCGCAGGCAACCGACGTAAAGACACCGGTCGCAGCAGCCGATCAAGCGGCAGGCAAGGCGACACCGGTCGCGGCGCTGAAACCGGCGATGCCGATCGCGGCTCAAGCGGCTCGGCCCAAAGCGGCCGCAGGAGTGACTGCTCACGTCGGCGATCGTCCTCAGCAAGCGACGGGCTCGCCGATCCAAGAGCGGCCCGAGAAAAATGCGGTGCAGAGACCGGCGCCCCAGGCCAAGCCTGCCCAACCC
>CAZKOY010000132.1:0-15559 GCA_964554495.1 uncultured Myxococcales bacterium | reverse complement strand
CCGTCGCTGTTCCGTCGCTGTGCTGCTAGTTTTGGGCTTTGCGCTGGGCGCTATCGCAGAACCAGCGGACGATGCCGGGCACGATGCCATGGGCGCGGGTGGCAGCGCGCGAGCCAAAGTCGGCGAAGATCTCGAAGGTGCCGTGGGCGATGCCGCGGGCGATGGCCTGCGCGACATCGTCGGCGGCAAGCGGCTTGACGGTGCCGGCGATGGCCTTGGTCTCGGCCGGCTTGAACTGGTTTTCAAAGGCAAGCTGTGGCGTGTCGGTGTCGGGCGGCATGCAGACGCTGACGGCGATGCCGTGGGGAAAAAGCTCGGCGCGCAGGGCCTGCGAAAACCCACAGATCGCGAACTTGCTGGCCGCATACGCGCTGTAGCCATAGATGCCGATGACCCCCGCCAGCGACGAGACATTGCAGATCCGGCCGCCGCCATGTTCGATCATGTGCGGCACCAGCGCCCGGCACATGTGGACCGTGCCGAAATAGTTGATGTCCATCATCGAATGAAACTCGGCCATGGGTAGCTCGATGAAGCGGCCGGGCATAACGACGCCCGCGTTGTTGACCAGCACGTCGACCTTGCCGCCTTGCAGCACGCGCGCCATCGCAGCGCTGACCTCGGACTCTTTGCTGATGTCGAGAGAGACAAGCTCGACGCGGCCTTTGCCGCCAAGCTTTTCCACGGTGCGCTTGGCCTCTTCAAGCTGGGCGGCGCGGCGCGCGATCAGCACGACATCGGCGCCGGCCAGGGCGACAAGCTTGGCCAAAGACAGGCCAATGCCGCTGGAGGCTCCGGTGATCACAACCCGACGATCGGCAAAAAAGCTCATGGTCGATTTGTCCTTTTCGTTCTGCGTGGGCTCGGTTGCGCCGTGCGGTGTCCAGCGACGGGGAAAAGCCAAGACGCCGCGGGGCTGAGCGCGGCCAGAAGGAGCATTGGCGCTGGGCTTGCGGCTCGCCTGCGGCAGGGTAACGCAAAAGCCAGCCGCCGCGGCAGCCCTGTGTGCGGCGTCTATGCAGGCGGCTTGCGCGCAGCAAAGCGGCTGTACAGCGCCACCCCTGCCGCATAGACCGAACCGTTTAGGACGCTGGCTGCGACCACCAGGGCGACGGTGCCAAGTTTCGAGGGATGCAGCACCTCGGCGCTCATGTCGACGAGCGCACCGGGCAGAGCCAAGACCAACCACAGAAGCGTCGCCAGCGGCTGCAGCGCCCCCCCGACATGGGCGAACGCCAGCAGCACCAGATGCACGAGCACGCCGACCAGAAACGCACGGGCTTTGGGGCGCAAGGTCATGGAAGCTGGGTCTTCTGCCCCGCGTCGCGAGGGGCCGTAAACGCTGGTTGCGGAATGACCCAATATGCATTGGGCGACAAAAATAATGCCGGAATATTATAAATCATCATAAACTCCCATTATAAATAGATAATCCGTTTATCCGTATCTTAATTATTGATTCATTGCGCCACGGCGCTGCGGATACGTGGACAGGCGGGCGGCGCGGGCTCGACGGCGCAGTCCCCATAGGGCCGCCGCAAGCCACAGCGAAAATGGACCGCCTGTCGTCGCAGCGGGGCCGGCGGCATAGTGGCAGCTAGCGCGGCGCGGTGTGCTGCTTGGGGGCGCGGCCACCTGGCTGGCTGTCGTCGACACAGGGGCTGTCGCCAGAGGGGCGCTATCCGTCGCGGCCGATGCAGGGGCCGCTGCCGAAGGAGCGGCAGCGACCGGTGCGGTCGGGGCTTTCGGGCTGCCCGTCGGTGTCCAGTTGGTAAAGCGCGCAGCCTGGCGCGATGCCACATCGCGAAAACTGCCGCACAGCTTGCGCTTCTGACAGGACAGCCCCGAGGGACACGTCAGCCCGCCGGGTCCCGTTTCGCAGACGCGCACGGCCCGGCCGCTGCCGCTGGCACAGACGCTGGCGTCCATGCAGGGGATGATGCCTTTCCAGTTGCAGTCGGCGTCTTTCTGACATTCCCACGGCACGCAGACGGGCCCGACGTCGAGCTTCCAGCCGGGCGGACAAGCGATGGGCTCGCGACAGGAAAACGCGTCGACCTGTTCCCAGCCCGGCGGGCAGGGAGGCATCGGCGGTGCGTCTGCGCGGGCCGGCAGAGCCAGACCCAGCCCGCAGACGCCAACCAACAGTCCGACGAAATGCATGGTTCGCATAGTGCAGCCGCCCCTTTTTTTGCGTAGACATCGACAGGATAGCGAAAAGCGCCCCGCGGAGGACCCACGGACATCGGGCCTCTGGACGTCAGGCGTCTAGTAGGGCCAGCTTGGCCAGCGATCCAAGCTGGGTCCGCACTTCATCCGACAGCGCCTGCAGCCACGTCGAACGATCGCTCGCCGCACCCGCAAGGCGGCTTAGATCAAGAGCGCCCGCATCCGCCATTTTCGCCAGCTCAGCGACGAGAGCATCGACATCGCGGCTGCCATCGAGCAGCGGCACAAGCTTCTGTGGAAGGGCATCGAGGCCGATGTTTTCATGGAACAGGTTCGTGACTTCGTCGCCCCGCAGAAGCTGCCGACGCGCAAAGGCCCGCGCCCGCGGTGTCGGCCCTGGTGTCGACGGAAACGACGGCGCCAAGGCGTGCAGACGCAGCAGGCGATTTTCCGAAAAGAACGCCCGCAGGACATAGCGACCGAGCACGTCGACATCGTCGCTACCGAGCGGCTCTGTGGCTTGCGTGCGCTGCCAAGCGGCGCTGCACAGATCGGAAAAAGAAAGGGCCTGCGGTGCCTGCTCGGCAAGGATCGAAAACGCGGCCTTGGTCAGCGGGTGGTTGGTGCGCAAGACGGCATCGTCGGGACCGCGGAACTCGGCGGGCGCGTCGCCCTGCGTCTCGATGGGGCCTGCCGGTCGCCAGCCCGAGGTGACAAACAGCCTTTGCAGATCGGTGGTCTGGGGCTCGCTGCGCAGCGGTGCTTCGCCTTGGCACAGAAGGCTCTGGCGAAACGTCCGCATGCCGGCAAAGTCAGCGTACTGCTCTAGATCCATCGGCGTCTCGACGGCGGGACGCAGGCCCACGATGGCTTCTGGGCTAAGCGACGGCGGCAGGCCGCGGCGAAACTCGGCATCGGCGAGATAGCGCAGGCCAAAGCGCCCGGCGTGATTGATGAAGGTGCTGAAATAAACGGGCGTACAGGGATCGCCAATCAGGTCGTGCAGCACCGCTTGATCGCGCCACACACCCAGCCTCTGCAAGCGCTCGGCGAAGTCGCGGCCATAGCGGCTGATGAACTGGGCCAGATCGCCGGTTTCTGCGTCGGTCAGAAGCGGCAGCAACGAAGCCCCAGACAGCGCTCGCTGCAGACGCTCGGCCGGGTCGCGGGCGCTGCGGCTGTGGAACGAAAGGAAGTCGCGCAGCACCTGCACGATGCGCCAGCCGGGAAGCAGGTTGTAGCTGACAAATGCGACGCCATGCGGGGCCAAGTGCCGTCGACACAGCGCAAAGATGCGGTCCTGCACGGGCTTGGGCACCCACGAATACAGGCAGTGGGCGATGATGAAATCAAACTCGCCCAGCGACGGATCGCCAGGCGAAAGCTGCAACAGATCACCCTGCCGAAGCTCGATGTTTTTCAGGCCCAGCGCGGCGATCTCGGCCTGGCCCATGGCGATGTGCCGCGGGGATAAATCGATGCCCAGACAGTGCGACTCGGGCAGGCTATCAGCGATAGCGATGAGGTTGTTGCCGTCGCCGCAGGCTAGCTCAAGGACGCGGCAGCGCCGCACATCGGGGCACGGCAGGCCAGCGAGCGTGGCCAGCACGGCGAGGCGACTGGGATGGCTCTCGGGACAGGGGCGGCCGTGATAGGGCAGCGCTTCATACGCTTGCGCCTGCGGGCGCGAGTCGGGATGGATCGATGCGGTCATTGCTCTCGATGGTACGCGCGTCCGCCACCGATCCGAAGCGCCTGCTTAGGCCAAGCCCGCGCGCCGGGCTGCTTGGGTCTTGCTAGCCAAGACGGCGCTTCAGGCTGCCATCGGCAAGCTGCTTGACGACGTCGTCATAACCACCGACGAGCACGCCGCGCACGAAGACCTGTGGGAAGGTTGGCCAGCCGCTCCACATCTTGATGGCCAGGCGGCGCTTCCACTCGCCGAGATAGCTGCCGTATTCCAGGTAGGTGAACTGCACGCCGGCCTCGGACAGTGCCTTGCGCACCTTTTTGACAAAGGGGTTCTGTGCCATACCGACGACGACCACGGGGTCGCGGGCGACGGTGGTGCTGACCTCGCGCACGGTGTCGGCGTGAAAGCCAGCGATGCGCTCAAGGACTTCGGGGGCCAGCTTGTCTTGCGGCAACAGCAGACGTTCGGACATGGGGCTCTCCTTTTTGGGGGACGCAGGCACAACGCAGAGCGCGGCTCTTTTACTTCGCGGCTCGGCCGGCGGGGAAAGAATTGACAGGGTGACTGAAATTATGTTCAGGTCCGAATCACTGAACAGGAGTTCAATATGCAGACCCTTCACACGTCCCCGTCTTCCGCCGTTCCTCCGTCGCTGCAAGCCGTTCTAGAGCTGTTTGAAAACGATCTGGCTCACCTCAAGTTTCCCGATCTCGATCGCGCGGTCCTGGCTGCCTGTGCCGAGCGCGTCGAAGCGCAGGCCGCGGCGCTGCGCCAAGCCGAAGCGGCGCTGCTCGCCACGCGCGAGGCGCTGCAAGACAGCCTGGATGCCCTGCAGCACAAGTGTCAGCGCGCCCTGGCCTATGCCCGCATCTATGCCGAGGATGATGTCGAGCTCTTGGGACGCCTGGACGCCGTCGAGATCGTCCGCGCCCGCGGGCCGCGCAGCGTATCAAGCGTGCCGACAAGTGGCGGCCCCCGCAGCGATCTGCCGACCCGCGGACGCAGGGGGCGACGCAGCCCAGGCGCCGACGATCCGCTGTTCCTAAGCCCCAGCACGCCCGAGTCCAGCACCTCGCAAGCGGCGTAGCGCCGCGGCACTTCCTAGCCGCTTCGTTCCAGCCGCCAACGCTCGCTCTTGTACAAGCGGCCAGAGCTGATCCATGGTGTGCTTCTCGTCGCTGTGTAGCGGCGACTCAACCTCGCGAGGTGAACCATGGACTACGGCGTACTCAAGGCACGCATCATCAAGGGCTATCGCGAAGACGATGACCCCAAGAGCCCCCACTATCAGATCATCTTGGAGCAGCTTGTCGACAAGCAGCAGGGCCTGTTTCGCAAATGGAAGTCGCCGGTCAACGTCCAGTCCAAGGTCGGGTCTGGCGCCGAGTCCGAGCTGCTTTATTACATCGACACCAACCTGCTCAAGCAGGCCAAGACGCACCAAGCGCGGGCCGAGCTTTGGCAGCGCAAGCTGAAGGCGCTTTCTGATCTGCCCGAGGGCTTTTTTGAAAACCCGCGTGAGTCGCGCAACCGCGATCTGGCGCTCGATTACGTGCGCGAGCACTACTTTGAGCGCGACGAGATGAACACCATGCCCGCCACGTCGCCGGGGGCCTGGGACGATCTGCAGGACTACATCGACTTTTACGTGCGGCGCGCTGTCGAAAGTGGCGACTCTGTGACGGCGTACATCTTCGGCGAAGGCATCCGCACGGGCGGCGTGTTCACGGGCGTTCACGACGTTCACATGAACCAAGGCAACAGCGGCTCGTATGCCAAGGACAACGGCGCGTATCAAGACGGCGGCTTGCTGCTGACCTCGCGCCACAGCACGACGGCGGTCGGGATCTTTCTGGCGTTCCAGGGCCAGTCGTTTCAGACCGACGATCAAGGCCAGCCGATCGTTGCCCAGCAGCAGACGCCGTAAGCGCGGGCAGCGCACGGGAAAAACATCGCGGGCGCACGCGGCCTTGGCAGTAGCATCTAAGAACGCACCCAAGGAGGAAAAAGATGAAGAGACTCGCGTTCGCTCTTTCTGCCCTGCTGCTTATGACCGATGCGGCGCTGGCACGCCCGGTGGCCGGTGTTGAAGTGCCCGAGACGCTAAGCGTCGGCGGCAAGACCCTGAAGATCAACGGCGCTGGCATCCGCAAGAAGTTCGTCATCAAGGTCTATGTCGGCGCGCTGTACCTCGAAGAAAACGCGACCGACCCTGCCGCCATTTTGAAAGCCGACAGCACCCGCGCGCTGCAGATGGTCTTTCTGCGCGGCGTCGACAAGGGCAAGATCCTCGGCGCGTACAAAGAAGGCTTCGAGAAGAACGCCGCGGACAAGGCCGCCATCTGGCAGCCGGCGCTGGAAAAGATCTCGGGCGTAATCGGCGATGCCAAGGACGGCACGACGATCCTCGTCACCTACGTTCCCGGCAAGGGCACGACGGTTTCGGTGCAGGGCGGTGGCTCAGTGACGATCGAGGGCAAGGACTTCGCCGATGCGATGTTCTCGCTGTGGTTGGGCAAGGATCCAGCCGACGGGGGGCTTAAGCGCGAAATCCTGGCCGGCAAGTAACGTCGACGGGTCTGCGGCTCGCTTGCGATCGCTATCGTCCGCGGCTTCGTGCGGGCGAGCGCAGACCCAGTCGCGAAAGGCCGTGCTCGGCGAGGCGGCGTTCGAGCGAGCGCGGGTGAAGCTCTAGCACTCGGCGGTACTCGCTGGCCGCGGCTTCACGGCGATTGGCGGCCAAGAAGGCATCCGCCAAGGCCAGGTGCGCGGCGGCGCTGCGCGGGGCAATCTCGACGGCGCCATGGGCCGCTGCAAGCTGCGCTGTAGCGCCGGATGACCGCCCGCCGCGGCCGGTGCGCGCCACGTACAGAAGCTGCAAGACCAGCTCAGACCGCGGGAACTTGCGGGCCAGACCGGTGGGCTTGTTTGATGCACGCACCGCACTTGCCGTCGTGGCGCCGCTCTCGATGGCCAAAAGAGCGCGGTACAGATCCAGCGCTTCAAGCGGCTGCTTGCGTCGCAGGTGCTCGCGGCCCCGTCGCAGCACCGTCGCTGCGGCCTCAGCGCGCAGGCGTGAAAGCTCGGGATGATTGGGCGCCACGTCCTCAATACGCGTCAGAAGCTCAAGCAGGTTGTCGCCGGGAGGACTTGTGTACCGGCCCCCGACGACCGTGCGGCGAGCCCACTCAAACAGCATCGGCACGCGGCCTTCCAGGACCTCGACCACTTTGGGGTCGGCCGGTGCGGGGCTGCTGCTTGCTGTTCGCGCGACCGCAGCCGGATCAGACGGCTGTATGCCACGGCCAGTCGGTGCTGCAGTCGTCGACTGCTTTCCAGAAACAGCCAAGCCGGCCGACGCAGGCGTCGCCACAGGCCCCGGATTCGATGCGGGCGGATCCGGTGGTGATAGCGACTGGCTGGCAAGCCGCTGCCGCTGCGTAGTGACGTGACGCGCCGTCGCAAAGCCGCCAAGAACGATCGCCACCGCGAGCAGCGCTGCCGCGAACGAAATCACTTGCGAGCGAGCCGGCTGTACCGTCGCTGCCGCCGACTGAGCTGACGGAGGAAGCGCATCGTGAGATGGCTGCGACGGGCCAAGCGATCGGGCCGAACCAAGCGGCGAACCAAAGACCCCCGACGACGACGCAGCCGCGAGCTCGTCAAGAGAAGCGGCAGATGGTCCCGCCGTCGCTTGCGAGCCGCCCGAGATCGCGGAGGGTGGCAAGAGCAAGCGCGGCTGGCTGAGCATGCCGAAGTCCCGCGCTAGCTCGACGAGGCCGCGCTCAACTTCTTCCATGCTCTGCGGGCGATCGTCGCGCTTCTGCGCCAAGCAGCGCAGGATCAGCGTCTCAAGCTGCAGGCTGATTGACGGCGCAAAGGTTCGCGGCGACGGTGACGGCATCCCCGTCTTCTGGGCGAGCAGCTCTGCCGCCGAGGCCGCAACGAACGGTACACGGCCGCAGAGCATCTCGAACAGCAGCGTACCGACGGCATAGATATCGGCACGGGCATCGACTTCTTGCCCCAGGGCTTGCTCGGGCGCCATGTACTCGGGCGTACCGACGGCCAAGCCGGGGTTGGTCAGGCGGGCACTGCCGGGAAGCTGACGCAAAAGCGACGTCGGCGGCAGCTCTGATGCAGGCAGCGCCGGCCATGTCCCCCCCGCGCCCAGGTGCCCGGCCACCCCAAAGTCCAAGACCTTGACCAGATCGAACTCGGCTTCACCCTCGGTGGCTTCGAGCCGCGCGCTGCGCTCGGACCCAGCGATGGCTGCGCCCCCGGGACCCGGTGAAAGAGGCCGCACCAGAAAGATATTCTCGGGCTTGAGGTCGCGATGGACGATGCCAGCGCGATGCGCAGCGGCCAACGCACGAGCCGTCTGCAGACCGATGCGCAGCGCTCGCGGCTCGTGGATGCGCCCCTCGTTGCGCAGGATGGCGCCCAGGTCGGTGCCTTCCAAGAACTCCATCGCGATGTACGCGCTGCCGTCGCTGGTATAGCCAAAGTCGATGACGTCGACGATGTTGGGGTGGCCGATGCGCGATGCGGCCTGGGCTTCGCGGCGCAGGCGCTCGACCAGATCGGGATGCTGCGAGAACTGTTGGTGCAGGACCTTGACGGCGATGCGCTTGCCGATGGCGACGTGCTGCGCTTCATACACGGCGCCCATGCCGCCGATTCCGATCAAGCGCAGCAAGCGATAGCGTCCATCGATCACCAGGGCATCGGCCGCTGTCGGCGCATCGGGAATGCTCTCGCTGCGTGGTTCGGCACGGACGCTTGCGCCGCTGCTCTTGGGATCGCTCTCAAGCGAGCGAGCAACGCGGCTGGGTCCGTCGCTGGTTACGCTGGGCTGGCTAGCTGGCCGCCCCGAGCTGCGCGTCGCCGTTCGCCGCACCGCGTCGAGCCAGCGCTCGGCTTCGTGGCGTTCGTGGTCCGCCTGTTCACCAAAAACATCCGACAGGATCTGCTTGAGCTGCTGGCTTTCTGCGTCAGGGTCCGAGCGTCCGGCCCGCAGGCGAGACAGCTCGCGTGTCAGCGACAGGCGCAGATCTTCCGCCGAGATCGGCAGCGCCCAAGGCGGCGCCGAGCCCTTGCCCCCCGTGGCCTGCTGAAACAGCGCCAACAGCGACGAAGACAGCCCCAAAAGAGCCCCACCGGCTGAGTCGGACACCATGCGCGCAAGCGCCGACAGGTCGGCGGCCACCGTCGGACGCGCCACGGCTTCGCCTGCCGCACGAGCCGGGCGAAGACGGCCCAGCGGCGTCGGCAGACCCGCCGCAGAAAACAGACCGGAAAGATCGCGATCGGCCAGAAGAACCTGACCATCCCACGCGCACAGAACGTTTTCAGCCAGCACCGCGCCGTGCCCAAGCGGTGCCTGGTCTGTGCGATCGGGGCCGACGTCTGTCGAGCCGTGCACGTGAGCAAGCGCTCGGCAGAGCTCGCGGGCGATGTGCAGAAGCACGCTGAGCGCGACCGCGCGCTGATGGCTCTGGGCTTGCACGAACAGCTCATGCAGATCGCGGCCCGCCACATACTCGGTGACCACAAACAGCGAGTCGTCGACGGTCCCCGCATCAATCAGCGCCACCAGCGCCGGGTGCCGAACCTGCGTCCGCGCTTTGGCGGCATCCAGCCAGCGCGAAAGCTGCCCGGCAAGAGTCGGCTGATGCGCTGCCCCGACGGCAAGCTGGACGACACACAGCTCGCCCGCCGCCGTGGCCGCAAGGTATGCCTCACCCGGACCACGAAACGGCCGCAGCAGGGTGTACGGCGCTAGCTCTGCACAGACGCTGTGCGTCGGCACAAAGGGTCGCGGCAGCTCGCGCTCGATGCGGTGGCTGCGATCGGTGCGCTCGCGCCGCTCGGTCTCGCGCGGGGGCGCGACGTGCTCGACCGACGCTTCCCGATCTGGCTCTATGCGAGGCGCAGAAGACAAAACGCAACGGGTGTATCACCCTCGGCGGCTGCTCACAAGACTGAGAAGTGGGCCGCCCAGCCTGCGCTGCGATGAAGCGCGCCGGTCGCTTTGCGCAGCTACTTGCCTGCAGCGGGGCGAGGACGGGCCGCCGGCAAGGCCAACAGCACCACGCCGCCTATCAGCGCCGCCGAGCCAAGGACCACCGCCGCAGCGCCGCCCGGCTCGGTCTTATAGATCCGCTCACACGGAGGATCGGGGCTTGCGCACTGGCCATGCATGGACCACGCGACGCTGCCGCCGACGAGCAGGCCCGCCCCCGCTGTGACCAGACCGCCGCCGAGGGCCCAGCGCCAGAGCGGCCGACTCGCCTGCGGCGGCGAGGGCACCGGCACCGGGCTTACGACGAGCGGCGCTGGCGCTGGCTCTGGTTCGTCGCTGGCCGCTCGCTGTCGTGCGTCTTTTAAGTATCCTTCCAGGGTCTGCCGGCTTGCCTCGGATAGTGTCGCGTCGGTGGCAAGGCATTTTTCTAAATAGGTAACAGCCGCAGATCCTGGCAGCAGCTTGTACTGGGCGCGAGCCAGATTGCACACGATCGACGGATCGGGATCCAAGCGATACGCCGCACTCAGTTGCTCGACGGCGGGGCCGTACTGCTGTTTTTTGTATAGCTCAATGCCGCGGCTGTTCAGACGGGCCGCTTCTTCGCGAAGGTCGGGCGCGCTGGGCTCGGCCGCATGCAGTCCCCCCGACGAAAAGAGCGCCGCCAAAAGCACGCAATGCGCCGCAGCGAACGGGTGCAAACAGACGCTGGCGAAGCGGCCCGGTCCCTGCGTTTTCCCGTCGCCTCGCGCGCTGGGCGCATCAGTCTTCGATTCGTTCATAGCCTGATTTCTTGGAAGGAGTAGCGGAGAGCTTGCTTGAGATCTGCGCCTGCAAGCGGATTAGCTCTGCCGAGTCGGGGGCCCGCTTGAGGCCCTTGGCGCAGGTCTCAAGCGCGTCTTGATAGTGACCCAGCGTAAGCTGGGCCTGTGCTAGCTGAACCATCTGCGGCGTCGACAGGCGGCGCTGTTTCTGCACGGCGCGCAGGTGCTTAAGGACGCCACTTGGGTCTTTCTTGGCGTGCGCCACGTCGGCCAGCGCCCCCAGCAGATCGGGATGGCTAGCGTCGGCATCCTGGGCTTTTTTCAGCAGCGCCAGCGCGCCTTCGGCATCGCCGGCCTGCAGACGGTCGCGAACGCTGCGCAGAAGCTGGGCGCCACGCGGCGACAGGCTGCGACTGCCAGCGTCCTTGTCCGCCGCGCTCGCCTCGACGGCTGCGGGCCCGGCGCTGGGCACTGCGCCGCTGCCGCTGACGACGATGGGCACTGGCACGCTTGATCCCGCAGTGGGCTTGCCGGTGTCGCTTGCCCCCTCCGGCTGCTTCCCTGCCGTGGATCCTGCGCCCGCTCCTCCCGACGGTCGCGAAGCCAGGCGATAGACCAAGGCCACGCCGCTCAGCAAGACGATGCCGGCGGCCACAGCCATCGGCACAAGCGCTCGCCTTGGGACCTTGAGGACTAAGCGCTGGCCGCTCTGGCCGCTCTGGCCGTTGGCGTCGCGCAGCGTCGAGTGGACCGGCTCGCTGTCCGCCGGATGCAGCGCAAAGTCCCCCGAGGCTGTCACGGCCATCACCGGGTCGCGTTCCAGCAGGCTTGCGCCCTGCGGGTTGACGGACACCACCGAGACCGGATGCGGCCGCGACGGAGTCGGCGTTCGTACCGGCGAGCCCGTCGGTGTCGGGACGGCCAGCATGCTGGGATGGCTCTCGCGGCGACGATCTGAAAACAGGCGATCAAGCTCGGCCGCGACCTCGCTCATCGCCGGACGCTCGATGGGTTTCTTAGCCAGAAGGCGTGCGACAAGCTGGGCGACTTCTGGACGAATCCCCGGCACCAGCTCTTGCAGGTCCGGCGGCGGCATGAACATGTGCATGGCCGCCAGCTCGCCAAAGCCCGGCGACTTAAACGGCGTCCGCCCCGACAGCATTTCGAACAGGATGATGCCCAGCGAGTACACGTCGGCTTTTTCGTCGACCAAGCCCAGGCCGCGGCACTGCTCGGGCGCCATATAGGCGGGCGTGCCCAAGATCAGCCCCGTGCGCGTGCGAACCACGCCACCGTCGTCGACCAGGTTGCCATCGGCGCTCTCTCCGGCGGTCTCGGCGGCCAGCTTGGCGATGCCAAAGTCGAGGATCTTGATGCGCTCTCCCGTCGGCATATCGCTGTCGGGAACCAGCATCAGGTTGTCCGGCTTGAGGTCGCGATGGATGATCTTTTTTCCGTGCGTGGCGGCCAGCGCGTTGGCGATCTGACGCGCGATGAGCAGGCTGCTGCCGTCGAGCCGGCCGCCGACGCGGCGCAGCCGAGCGCGCAGCGACTCGCCTTCTAGAAACTCCATGACGATGTACGCCGCGCCGTCGGGAAGCCGGCCGCACTCAAAGATGCGAACCAAGCCGGGATGGCCGACGATGTTGACGGCTCGCGCTTCGTTAAAGAAGCGATTGAGCATCTCGGCATCCTGGCTGTGCGTCGGCAAGAGCACCTTGATGGCGGCGCGGGTGCCGATCTGCTGATGCACAGCTTCGTACACCTCGCCCATGCCCCCCGCTCCGATCCGGCGGACGACCTTGTAGTTGCCGATGAGCTGACCGACGTCAAGCACCGCGCAGAATGCCTCTAGTGTCTTAGATTTGATGCTATCCGCCGGGGACAGGCGAAGCAAGCTGAGCGGCGCGCCGTTTCAAGGATTGGCTGGGCCGGTCTGGTCCTATACGCCCTGCAGACGATCCCCCGAGCGAGCGGCGGCGCCTTGCGGATCGGTCGGGGCCAGCTCGTCAGCCGAGCGAGCCAGCTCAGCCAGCTCATCGACCAAGGCTCGACTGCGCGCACTCGCCGAGACCAGGGGAGCCCGCCAGCGTCCGTGCTCGGGTGTCTTTTCCAGCGCCGTCAGCACCTCGGCCGCCGTCGCGAAGCGTCGATCGCGCTCTTTTTGCAGGCAGCGCTCGATGATATCCACCAGCGCAGGCGATGGCGTCGGCAAGCGCGGATCGCGTCGGCTGCTCAGCGGCGGCGGCGGGTCGTGAATCTGGCGATAGACATCCAGGTAGGCATCGCCCGAGGAAAACGGCGGCTCGCCACACAGCATGAAATACGCGACTGTACCAAGAGCATATACATCGGCACGGCAATCTACGGACTGACCGCAGAGCGCTTCCGGTGCCATGTAACGCGGCGTGCCCATGAACGCATCCGGCCGCGTCAGGTCCGGCCCCAGGTCGACGCCTTTGACCAGACCAAAGTCCAGGACCTTCACGAAGTCGCCGGCTCCGCCCATGGTGGTGACGAACAGGTTCCCTGGCTTCACGTCGCGGTGGATCATGTCCAGCGAGTGCGCCTCGGCCAGCGAGCCGGCGATCTGTTCCAGCAGGTACACAGCGCGGTCGGGCGGCAGCAGGCCCTCTTTGCGGACTAGCTGGGCCAGGTCGCAGCCGTCGAGGAATTCCATGACGTAGTACGGCTGTCCGGCAGCGGTGCGGCCAAAGTCAAAGACGGCGATGGTGTTGGGGTGACGCAGGCGGCTGGCCGCTTCGGCTTCGCGTTCAAAGCGAGCCACGCTTATCGCATCGGCGATGCCTTCTTTGAGGATCTTGACCGCGCACGGTCGACGCAGCGACGCGTGATAGGCCAAGTGGACTTCCCCCATGCCGCCTTGGCCCAAGCGACGAATCAGACGATAGCGTCCCATCAAGCGCGCCGTCGCCAGGCCCAAGGTCAAGCGGTCGGCGGCGATGGCGCCAAGCAGCCCTGGCACCATCGCTCCGACGATGACGAGCAGCGTCAGCACGCCGTGAACACCAAAGAAGCCGGGACGCGGAAACGGCGACGGCCACAGGCAGGCCAGCGTCATAAACACCACCAGCATGAAGCCCGACACAGGTGCCACGCGCAGAAACGCCCCCGGCAAAAGGACGAAGCGAGCCAGCATCAAGATGATCAGGCTGCCGTAGTGCGGGCTGGCCAGACGCCCGGTGTGCGCGCACAAGACGCCGACGCCGACCGCCCCCAGCGCCGTCCACAGCACATCGCGGACGATCTGCAGGCGCGCGTCCAGCTCGGCAATGTACGAGGTCGCGAGCAGCATCATGTACCCGGCGACCCACAGCGTGCGCAGGCCAAAGAACTGCCGCGGCCCGAACGTCACCGCCGCTGACCACGGGTAATACACGTCGATGACGAAGAACACGCAGGTCAGAAGCACGCCGAACACGCAAAGCTGACGGAAGCGCTGCGGAAACAGCGCCTGCGTGGTGCCCGGTGGCTCAAAGGCCGCCTCGGCGGCGCGGCGTCCTGGCTTTTCCGCTGCGCCGGCCCGCGCCACCTGCGCCGAGCGCTTGCCCTCGGGCTTGCGCGCCATGGCCCGGAGCGCTTCTTTTGACTCCCTTTCGGCCTGAGGCGGTCGCTCGCGGTCCACGACTCTTCAGACTGCACAGATGCGCCGACCAGAGCAAGAGCCTCGCCGCGCTGCGCCGCCATCCCGCGGTGTTTCGCTCCGGTCCCGGTCTTCATCCCGTGACGGCGCGCGTGACCACCTCGACGATCGAGCGCTTGATCTCGGCGATGATCTCTCGCGATGGGACGACCGCGAAGCCAAGCTCGACCATTTGCGGCTCGACCACATCGGTCCACGCGAACAGCGGCAGTCGCAGCGCTCGCGCGGTTCCCGGCACCAGCGGCACCGGGACGCTGCGCACGGGATCCCAGGCCGACCCGCCGGCATAGACATCGTCGTTCGACAGCCACGCTGCCTCTAGATCCGGCTGCGGCGCGATCAAAGACCAGGCCGCGCGCTTCGACTCGGTCAGCGCTCGCAGACCGTCGTGCAGGCCGTCGTGCAGCGCATCCAAGCGGCTGCGCGCAACGTCGTGCCAACGGCGCGTGCGGCCATCGACAAGCTCGGTGCTATACGCCGCCGTCGCGCGCAGCTCAAAGCGAAAGAGCGCACCGCGTCCGTCGAGCACATCCACGCCACGGCAGCTTGGCGGCTCGTAATAGTGGTCGACGTTCGCGCGCTCGCCGTGCAGCGTCTGTCGATAGGCCCGCGCCGCCGGATCGACCAGACCCATCGCACGCGAGGCGTTCATCGCGTCGCCCAGCGCCTGCATCGAGGGCTCAAATCCCAACGTCCGCACGAGCAGCGCATCGTCGCTTTGCACGTACAGCGCGTGATCGAAGCGCGCCTTGTCGGGCAGGTGGCCGTCATGGATGTGCAGCGTCGGGAAAAACAGCGCCTTGGGCCGTCGCGTCGGAAACGTAAACGCCATCGGGTGAATCGTCTGTCGCTTGATGCGCCCGAACCAGCCGCGCGCCGCCTTAAGCTGGAACACCGCAAAGCCAAAGTCGCCGTACTCGGGCCGTCGCAAAAAGACGTCTGGGGCCAGCCGGAAGCGCGCATCGAGGCGCTCGAAGTCGCCGGGGCGCGGGACAAACGACGCGACAAACGCGCCGACGTCGTGGACCACAAGCTTCTCGTGCCGGGACGCCGCGGCAGCCAGCAGACCCTGGCTCTTGGCATACAGGAGCTGCTCAGGAAATGCCCGATGCAGGTCGACGAAGAACCTCGGATATCCACGCAGGTTGACGAAGCGCACCGCGTCCTCGGCCGATCCGGGAACCACCGGAATCGGCAGCACCATGGCCAGATCCTCGTCCATGGCCACGTTCATGCTGTACACG
>CAZKOY010000131.1:0-15562 GCA_964554495.1 uncultured Myxococcales bacterium | reverse complement strand
TGGTGGCCGGGTCAGGTGCAGCAGCTTCTGGAAGGTCGATTCGACCACTACTACAACAGGCGGTCTTCGCCTGCCGTTGCGCTGTAGCTGACGCTGGTTCCTGCCCAGAAAAAAACGGCCCCCGTCGTGGTTCAGACGACGGAGGCCAAGTTCCCCGTAGTGAGTTGAGCACCCCGCGGAACGATGCGCAGCGTATGCCGTGGGGCTTCCAAAACGCAACTGCGCTTGGAGCCTTCGATGCCTTCTCGTCCTGATTCCTTGTCTGTTACTCGTCGTTGTTCTGGGTCGTTGGTCTTGCTCTGCGCCGTGCAGGGCTGCGAGCGATTCGCGTTCCTGGCGATGCTGCCGCTGTTTGTCCTGTATGCACATGATCGCCTTACGATGTCAGCACCGACTGCACTGATGGTCCTGGCGATGTTGCAGGCGCTGTCGTATCTGGGCGGACTGCCAGGCGGGTGGCTGGCAGATCGCAGGCTCGGAGTGCGGGTGTCCACGACGCTCGGGGCTTTGCTACTGACCATGGCGTACGGCTGCCTTGCTCTCGATCGGGCGTCGCTGTTCTGGCCTGCGATGGCGTTGATGGTGGCGGGGCACAGCCTGTTCCGCCCTGGTTTGCATGTGCTGATCGCCCGCGCCACGACCGGCGATGAACACGCGCGGGAGCGGGGATTTCTCTGGCACTACCTCGCCGCGAACGTGGGTTATGCGGCAGGCGCGTTGTTCGGCGAGTGGGCGCATGTTGCGCGCGGCTGGGCAACGCTGTTCGGTGGCGCAGCGGTGGCTTCGTTGCTGAGTGCTGGGCTGCTTTGGCTCGGCATCGCTCGGCTGCAAAACGACGGCACCGACGCTGGCGCGGCGCGTGAGAGCAGGGCTACCGCGCCGCGAAACGGCAACATGGCCGCGGTGTGGCTGCTCTGCTCGGTCGCCGTCGTCTTCTGGCTGACAGCGCAGCAGGCGGGTAGCTCACTTTCCGTGTTCGCTGCGGTGAACACCAAGCAGCAGATTGCTTTGCTATCACGCTCACTGCCGCTCGGCCCCGGCCTCTTCGCATCGCTGCATGGCCTGATGGTGATCGCGATGCTGCCGGTGTTTCTGTACCTGCATGGGCCGCAGATGACGCGCTCTGCCTCGACGACGGGCAAGCTAATCTGGGGTTACGTCGCAACAGCATCTGCCCTTGCTCTCATGGCTGCCGCGAGCCTGCATGGCGGCGATGCTGGCAGGGTGAGCGGCGCGTGGCTCGTGGGCTGTTACCTGCTGCTGTCGCTTGCGGAGATCCTACTGGCCCCGCTTGGCCTGGCGCTCGTCACGCGGCTGGCTCCGCAGCACAAAGCCGCGCAGGCCGTGGGGCTGTGGTTCGCTGGCAGCGCCGTCGGGAATGGCTTGGCGGCGGCATTCGCCCTCTGCTGGGATCGCTGGGCACATCATCGCTACTTCGCTGCGCTGGCGCTGCTGTCTCTCACCGCTGCTACCGCGCTGCTGTCGCGCCGTCGCCACCTGGATTGGCTCACCGCGCTCACCGTGAGCGCAGCTTCACCACCCGCAGTCGAAGAAAGGCCACAGACCATGAACCCGACCCCGAACCCCGACCTCGAACCCATCGCGCCATCTCTCGCTGCCGCTGCTACCGCTTGGACCCCAAGCTGGTCACGCCTGTTGATGGTCGCCCTGCCAATCATGCTGCCAGGATCGCTGATGGCCAATATGCTCCTGCCGCTGCCTGTGCGCGGTGTCAGCGCGATCGTCTGCGGCCTGTCGGTCCTCATCTGCGGGCCGTACTTGTATAGTCATGCGCTGGTAGCCTGGGCTCGACATAACTGAGTCACGGCGCAGCCTGCCCGGTTGCGTGAGCAACGATCCTGCTCGCTGGGCATCCTGGACAGGCTGCGTTATCTCCCCGCTCCTCCTGCCGCCCGTGCTCGGGCGTCTCTTCTTCGACATTGATCGCCTCGCCGGTCATCACGTCGTCACCAGTCACCGTCGGCTCACGAACAGCGGCGCCCGGACATGGGCCAGCCAGCCGGCTTGATGTGTCCGCAGGTAGAAGCGCATCGTTGCCCCCGCGCGGCTGGGCTCGCGAACCAGCCGCGATCCGCCAATGGCTTGGTCCCGCGTGTCATTGACACACGGATAGATATTCACACTGGTTTTCGTGTCAACCGACTCGTCTTGGTCCGAGGGGCGGGCGCTTGCTCTGGCCCTGACCTTCCGACTACCTGTATACTTGCTTTTATGCTGCCTGTTGTTCTCCTTGGAGTTGGAGTGCTCGCCGCTGGGGCACTCTTGTCGAAGCCGAAGCCGAAGCCGAAGCGCATAGCGAAAGCTGCCAAGAAACCCAGCCGTGCGAAGTCAGCGACGACCTGGCAGGCGGCAGAAAAGAAAGCGTGCAAGGTTCGCAAAAGAAAACACCTTGGAGGACCAGGCAGAGCAGACTGCGCGGGCGGGATCGAAGTGAAGTCGTGGAAGCGAGCTGTGGACGCCGGCACAGTCAAGCGAGAGCATGCCAAGGGCCGAAAAGAAATCGTTGCCGCAAGTGGCTTCACTGGGCCAGCGAAGAGCGCGGCCCGGAAGCGCGGTATCAAGCTCAGCACACGCTAGTCCACTCTTGGCGCTTCGCCAAACCTCTCAACGCCGACCGAGCGGTCTCCCGATAGCTGTCTCCCGCGGGCTACTGGCTGCCTAGCTCGGCGCGGCGCTCCAGCCTCCACCATGTTTTAGTTCAGCGACGACGGGCCGCCGATGCGCTGTCGTAGGACCAGCATGGCGTCACGATAGGCGGGAGTTTTCTCCAGCTTGCTCACGTCGATCTTCGACAACGTCATGCGACAGAACTTGCAGTACGCGCACGAGCAGCCCGACAGCTCGGCGAGAAATGCCTCGGTTTCCATCGGCCTATCCTGCCGACCGTATTCGCAGATGCCGCATGAGCAATGTTCCAGAGCGCCCGCTAGCGGTGCGAGGTCGGCGAGCGGGACACAACTGACAATTCGACGCAGCTCCGCGTCCGAGAGCGGGCTGCCATAGCGGCGCTCTAGAGCTGAAAACGTGCCGCTCAGCGTGAGCATCCAGCCCGACGGAAGGTACGAGCGCGGCAAGCCCTGGAGCGTGATGAGCGAGATCACATCGTCGCGTTCTCTCACGAGGCGGCGATAGACGCGGCGACGATAGAAGTAGCCGCTGAACGGCTGCGCCAGAGCCCGTTTGAGAAGACGCTGAGCCACGCGGGTCAACTTCAGCAGGCGCTTCCTGGTTTGCTCGGCTAGTCGTGTGCCTGCTTCGATGCGAGCGAGCGATTCATCTATCATGTCGAACTGAACCCGCGTACTCAGGCTGACAGGGGTACTTGCGTCGCTCCGCCGTTGTAGTTCCTGCTGAAGCATGCGCAAGCGTTTCCCTTTGTGGGCAGCGTCGTGCGGTGCGTAGTCCGGCGGGGGGAGCAGCACTTCCAGCCGAAGCTCCTCCACGCAGCGGCGCAACGCCATGACGTCGTCGTCCAGTTGTAGATCGGACCTTGGCGCGGCTCCCCACGGTATCCGTGCCTCAGATGCCGCGGTCGGCATGACAGCATGCGTATGAACAGCACAGGCCGGGGGTGTACCGAGTTCAGGCAGGCTCGAAAACCATCGCAGCGTGCCGCTCAGCTCGACTGGGGCTCGACCTGAATACCGGGCGTGACACGCCGAGCAGAGCACGATCCACGGCTTGCCCGGAATGTCCCAGTAGTTCCGTTCCATCGACGGTGGTTCATCCACGAGATGTACACAAACTTGATACGCATCTCCGTGCTTCGGAGTCCGCATCGCTCACCCCCTTTTCTTTGCCACGTTCTAGTAGATCGCCGCCCGCCACCCCGCGCCGAACACCTGGCTCAAGAAGCTCGCGTTGAGCGCCCAGCCGCGACTGCCATCCGATCCCAGCACGCCCTTGTCCGCATCCAACCCAAACTCTGCCGGGCTGCGACCGCCGTAGAACGTCTGCCAGCGACCGGGGACGCCAGCCAGGCCGAAGCCATCGGCGGGTTGATCGCCAACCATCACGCGACCACCAGGGACGACCGAGCAGATGCCGGTCACGCGATCACAGACGACGACTTGTGCCAACGGGACCGTTCTGCCGCCCAAGATGCCGAACAGTTCATATGTGCGAAACGCGCCCGCGCCGCCACCCGGCATCGGTGTACTGCCACCGCTCGTCGTGCCGCGCAGCTTGTCCAACTCTGCGCGCTTCTTCGCCAGCTCGGCTTCCTTGCGCGCCTTGATCAGCTCGCGCTCCAGCTCTTTTTCACCCTGGCTGACCTCCTCGTCGAAGGCTTCCTGGTCCGCTTGCTCGCGATCCTTTTTCTCCTGAGCCTTCCTTGCCTTTTCTGCGTCCGCCGCTTCCCGCTTGGCCTTGTCCGCCGACGCTTGATCATCGAGCGCCTTCTTGCGCGCGGCTTCGGCCTTCTTCTTCTGAAGCTGCTCGTACTGGCCATCGGCTGTGCGCGTGAACTTCAGCTTGAAGCCCTTGACCGTCTCGGGCCAGTCGTCCCATTTGCCGACGCCGGCGGTCCACTCGCGACCGTCTTCTTCGTTGACGATCTTGATCCACTCGACCTTCCAATTCGGCACTGGCCCCGAGTGGTCGCCCCGCAGAAGGCCGCTCACCAGCTCGCCCAGGTCTTCCGTTTCGATCGTCCCCGAGTTCAGCGCGCCCGTTTCCCAGTCGTTCGATGAACTGGGATCGTCAATCAGCACCTCTTTCATCACGGCTTCACTGCCGTTGAGTGATAGGTAGACATTTTCGTCGGTGCCAGCGAACCAGTCCGACCCTGTTTGTATGTACCAGACATAACGCATGTCATCCCCCCAGGTTGGTGGTCATTCGGTGTGTCTATGCTTCCGATTGGGTCCTGCTACAGCCCCGTGAGTCCGCCGCGCCCCTTCGCTGTGTTTGGCAACCTTGATCCGCGGCGGGTTAAAGGGAATGCGCTCCGCTGGATCTAAGCTCCGCGACTGCGATGGCCGCGCAGGCCGGGCCGCGCAGAACTCGCACGCCGGATCGCGGCAGGCGCTTTCGCACCAGCGGTCACACCCCCGACAAAACTCCGCATCGTAGGTATGCGAATAATCGAGCAGCGCCCCGCACGCGCAGCGTTTGTTGCAGTCGGGAGAGAGGCGGACGCGGAACCCACTCTTGCGAGAGGCCGTTTGGCTAGCGGACATGAATCACCTCGTCAGGCGTCCATGCAAGCTGCCCCCGCAGTCGCTGAATCTCCGCAGCCGTCACACCGACGCGATTCAACCCCAAGGCCGATGGCGTGCGCATCTTCGCCCCCCAACAGGCAAGTACAGCCAGGCATGCGGCAAGCACCGGCTCACCGCAGGTTCGTCCCACGAGCAGTTACGAAGAGCCGCGCAGCGTCATCGGCATCAGGCCCATGCTCTGCACGGTGTTCGCCCGCGCCACCTCGTCTTCGCTGACGATCGGCATCGCTTCGATCAGCTTGACCAACTCGGCACGCAGCACGGTGATCGTGGCGCGCAGCGCCGTTCGCTCGCCCGCCGAGGACGTATGCAAGATGCGGTGGTTCAGCTCGACGATCGACCGCATCAACCGAATCTCCGCCGAGTCCCGTTCATCGTGAAATGGCATCATCAAAAGTCCCCCATTCAGTCAAAGTTCTTGCTCTCAATCGCCGCGCTTACGAATGCCCTCATCCGCCCGCCAGCGTTCTTCGCCGTCCTCTTCGCGCACCAGATAGTCCAGTGCGCGAGGGTTGCGGAGCTGCCGCGCTCGAATCGCCGCCGGGCGAAAATCCGCAATCGTCCCCGGCACCCAGACGAACCGCAGGCCGAACTCCACGCGCTCGATCTCAACCTGCTCACCGAGCAGAAACGGGGCATCTATCCACATCAGTTGCTCGTTGCGGTCGAGCACGTTGGCAATCGACACCAGACTCTCGGTAAGCTGGCGGGCTTGCTGCCTCGCTACCGAGGACTCCGACTCCGGCCGTTCGAGCAACCACGCCTTGCTCGCCTGCAAGAGTTCTAAGTGCGCCTGGCGTGCGCGGCAGTGCTCTCCGTTTGCGAGTGCTCGCTGCAACCGCTCCTTGCTCTCTGCCATCTGCTCTTTCGCGGTCACGACCGACCCCGCTGCGTCGTGGTCGTTGCACGATTTGGCGAGTAGAACTCGTCGATGAGCGAGCGATCCTTGGCTCCATACGAGTGGGCTCTGTGTGGCACCGCAGTGCCCTGCACCAGCGGCAACGCGCGACCCATCGTCAGCGGCAAAGCCGTTCCCTGCACCAACGCCACGGGGGAGCCCGCGACGCTCGCCCCCCCTGGTCCTGGCCCTGAACCCTCGCAGTGATCTGCGGTCTGGTTGTTCATCAGCGACGTGCCGCCCTCGTCGCTTGATCGAAAGGGAGCTTGGGGTCCTCCGCCAACGCCAGAGCCGCAGCCAGTTCATCCAGGCTGCGGAATCCCAATTCCTGCGCGATCCCTTGTTCGCTGGCCGCAGGGGTTGTAGCGGGCTGCCCTCGCCCTTTTCGGCGACGGTGCCGACGCTTGCGTGGGGGCGGTGGATGCGCAGCCGATGGGGCCGTGGCAGCGGGCGACGCGGGCGGAGCGGCGGACGCCTGCCAAAGCTCCCGAAACGTCGTGATGATCTGCGTCAAGATCGGGGAGTAGTCCACCGGGCTGGGGGCGAGCTGCTTGCGAACTTCTGCGAGTGCCACACGCAGGGCCTTGATCTCCGCGATGGCAGATGTCAGCAGTTCAAGCTGCGCCTTCTCTGCTGCACGCTGCTTGGCGGGCCACGCAAACCGCCCGTCCATCGACCAGAACAGGGTCTCCATGTCGCCATAACCCACGGGCTCAACGATCTCGACCCGCACACGTTCCTTGGTCTCCAGGCTTGGCGCGTCCAGTGCGGAAGTGCCGTGGTAGCGGACCTCCCACGGCCCAACGAGTACCTGTTGCGGAAACTGAAAAGGGTCACGCAGAGTCAGTGGGCGACCGGCATCCGGCAGGCGCTGCGCCACTCCGTCGCAACTCACCAGCGAATACGCGGCGGCCTCCGGCGGGGCCTTCTGCTGCACGGTGTTCTTGAACGCAGCGAACACCCGCGTCGCCTCCTCTTGCGCGGTGTCCTGCGACAGCAGCCGAGCGAGAGGCATGTACTCTTTCGTGGCAACCTCGTCCTGTCCCGATCGGTCGCGACAGTAGCGCACGCGATAGAGCCCCGGATTCGCGGCAGGATGCTCGAATGGCTCCAAGCGGAACGTGCCGCGCACGGGTGCGCGCGTACTCAGTCCGTGTCGCGGTGTCCCAACCAAGAAGTAGTACAGCGCCTCGGCTGGGCGATGCGCCAACACCTGCTTCTTGAAAGCTGAAGGTTTGCTCGGCATCAGACTCCCCCTCAAATTGTCGTCTTCCAGTTGGGCTCTAGCTCCGCCGGATCGATCTTCTTCACCTGGGATTGGTTCATCTCGTCCATCGTGAAGCCGGTCTCTTTTTCGATTGCCGCACGGACCAGCGACATCTGCTGCGCGATGGGCAGCCGCTTGTATGCGCGATACAACGCCACCGCGTCATCGAGCGGCAACGGCGTCCCCACAAGCCCGCTCAGCCAGTCGAGGTCGGCCTTCTTCCAGTCCTCTTTGCTGTAGTCCTGCTCTGCCTCATCGAGCAGCTTCAGGAAGCGCATGCGCTCCAGCTTCGCCAGGTTCTTGTAGGTCAGGTACACGCGCATCAGCCGCGCTGCATCCCTGGGCAGTCGCGTCCCTGCCACCTGGGGCACGCGCTGGCCGCGCACCGGGTTGTGCGATGCAATCGGGGGCTCGCGCGCGGGCGGGATGATGAGCTTGAGCCCCGGCCTGATCCGGTTCGGATCTTTGATGCGGCTGCGATTCGCTTCAACCAGTCGCGGCCACTGCGCGGCATCGCCCAGCCACTTCGCCGCGATTCGTTCCAGCGTGTCGCCGGGCTGCACGATGTAGTCATAGGGCTCGTTGTCATCACTGAGTACGGCTTTGACCGGCTGCACCGTAGGTCTGCCGTCAAAGTCCGATCGGTCAAATCGATCTGCACGGTCGGCCATCACTTCCCCCTTTTCTTCGGTGCGCTAAGCCTGCCGAGAATGTCGCGCACTTCCGCGGCCTGCATGCCCACCACGCTGGCGTTGAGTTTGGCCGCAGCGACGCGCTCGCAGGTGAATCCCTGGATACGTTCGAGGAGCGGCGGAAGCCTATTGAGCGCCGCCGCTGCCCTTGCAAACTCCTCGTGCGCCACTTCGTACTCCATCGGGTGTGGCCCCACCTGCGTGTAGCGCGCGATGGCGCGATACGCCGCGCTCAGGTGGTCCTCCATGCGCTTGAGCCACGGCTCGATCGCGACCAGCGCATCGCGCAGCGCCTTGTTGTTTCGCACCAAACAGATCGGGCGATGCTTCGGCATGCTCCCGACTTTGGAATAGCAATCTGGGCACTCGGGCATGACTCTCTCCTTCGGCTATCGCTCGTCGGGAAACAGGAACTCCGCGGCCTGGCGCAGCGTCATCTTGATGGCCAGGTCCGCGCGCACATCCGCCCGCGTTGCGCTGCCGTCTTCCCACAGCGTGACGCCGCCGATGCGGTTCCATACCGTAGTGACGTTGCGGTCCTTCGTGATACGCAGGCCCGCCCCCCGAGCCTTCGCCAGGATCGCCTTGGCCGTCCAACGCTTCATCTTCACCGGCTCGGGATGCGTCGGTTGCCGAATCGGCAGCTTGCGCAGCAGAACATCGAGGTCGGAAAGTCGGCCACGCATCTCGTTCAACTTCTTGGCCAGTGCCCACGCGCGGCGTTCTTTGCTCACGTCCTGCGCCATGCGTGCGAACTCAACAGCGGCCTTCTCTAGCCGCTGCGTGGCGGCGTCCTTGTGTGTCCGTGCGCGCTGAATAGTCGCAAGCAGTGTGCTGTCCGCGACCAAGTCCTTGCCAAGCACATTCGCGTCGCGACGCGCCTTGACCACTAAGGTCAACAAGCGATGCGCCGCATCGATCTCGCTTCCCGCCAGCGCCGTGTCTTGTTCTACTCCGGCCAAGCTCAGCAGGCTCGCACTCGTCAATGGCTCGCCCTGAACCGCCGCCTTGATCGCTTCCAGTAACTTGCTCATCGCGCCCCCCGCGCTTGCATCACATAGCGGTCATTTGATCTGAGGAATCGGCAACTCGACCCACACCCCGTCCGCGGCAAAGTAGAGCCGCGTCATCCGCTTGTTTAGCAGCGAATCGGCCAGCGCCTGACGAAAGATGTCGGGACGCCCCACGAACGTGTGCCACTGCGGCTGGCTCCCTGGCTCGGGCTCCCAGTAGTACCCAAAGGCCAGGTCCAACTGCGGTACCGTGCTCGCTCGCTCGACGAGCGGTTTGGTCTTCTTCTCTTCTGGCTTGTCATCCGCCATCGGAACCTCTTTCTGCGCTACCGACCCTTGCGGCGTGCGCTGTAGTCCGCGTGATCAAATCGTTCGGCGCGCTGGGGTGTCGTCTCTCGCGGTGCGTCTGGTGGCTCGCCCCACAAGGGAGCGCGGCCCGCATTTGGATCGGGGAACCGACGCACCAGCGCCCACGCAGCCTGAAGTACCTCTGCACTTTCGAGCGAGTCATTCAGCGACCGCGCAGCATCCGGCCAAGCATTCACCGCGCGCACCAATGCGGCGGCGACGTCGTCCGGTTTCGCGCTGGTCAGCGCACCCGGCAGCTCAGCGAACCGAGGCAGCAGTGTATCCATTTGCGCGACGACATAGCCCGCGCCCATCTCGGCCATCAGCACGCGCTGCACATCCGGCTCCAGCCCGCGGACGCGCCCCAGCTCAGCCACGTCGGCTCGCTGCGAGCGATTGATCCCGAGCGCCGCCGCCATCATCAATGACAGCACCCAGCGCAGATCGCCATCGACCACCGGACGCCGCAGCACGGCCTGCGTGTTCTGCGGCAAGCTCGGCAACGCCACGCCGAGCGCACGCCAGATCAGCGTGGCCAGCTCGACGAGCTTCGCCCGCTGCCCGCTTCGACTCATGGCCGCCCCGCCCAGCGCAGCATCATCCAGAACGGCTTACCTGCTGTCCCTCGCGTGACAGCCACGCCGACGCAGCGGCGGTCGCCTGCGCCTGCCTTGATCACTGCGCCGCTGGCATCGGGTGTCACATCATCATCGACTGCGACGCCGCCCGAAGCCTCCACTTCGACGATCGGCCCCAGCGGCATCGCGTGGCCATAGTCCGTCGTGCTGATCGCGCCCTTGGGATGCGGCAGGACGATCGCGTGCGCGCGGCGTCCAGGGCCAGGCGGCTCGACTTCCCACACACCATCTTTTTGAACGCCCGTCAGGCGTACCCAGCGCCCCTGCGCGATAGTGCCTGCCTTGGCAATGACCGCGATCTTGTTCATGCGCGCAACCTCGCTCGCAACACCAGGCCGTTGTGATTCCACAGCGCGTTGCTGGTCGCGCTGATGCGCTCGCCCGCTGCGACGGTCAGCGTGGCCGCTGAGGACGCCGACACCTGCCCCACGGGCACCGTCAACGTCACCGCGGTCGTGCTTGGAAAGCCGCCGGTACTCGGGGCGCGCAGCAGCGTGATCGTCACGTTGACGTTCGTGCTCGCTTGCCCTTCGACCCAGAAGTCGCGCAGCGTGCCGGCGACTGTGCAGACATCGGGCACGACGTTCAGAGACAGCATCTCGACTTGCCCATCCACGCCGAACGAGCTACCCGGCAAGAGCTGCTGCGTCCGCGATGCGCAGAGCTGGATGCTCTGAAGTTGGGTGCCGCTGCCCGGCGTGATGGCGTCGAGCTTCGCCTTGTCCACGTCTGACATGAAACCCGGCGCGGTCGGTGTCGCGAGCGCATGCAGCGCACCGCCCGCATGATTGCCATGACCATGCGTGTGATCGCCGCGCGCCGCAGCGATCGCGATGCCTACGCTGCCGCCCGCGGCAACATTCGGCGGCGCTGTGCCCGAAAGCGGCGTGGCCGTTGCGCCCGCCGCGATGCCATCGAGCTTGCTCTTGTCGGTATCCGACAGAAATCCCGGTGTGGTTGGAGTGGCCGCCGCATGCAACGCACCGCCCGCATGATTGCCATGACCATGCGTGTGATCGCCGCGCGCCGCAGCGATCGCGATGCCTACGCTGCCGCCCGCGGCAACATTCGGCGGCGCTGTGCCCGAAAGCGGCGTGGCCGTCGCACCCGCTGCGATGCCATCGAGCTTGCTCTTGTCGGTATCCGACAGAAATCCCGGTGTGGTTGGAGTGGCCGCCGCATGCAACGCACCGCCCGCATGATTGCCATGACCATGCGTGTGATCGCCGCGCGCCGCAGCGATCGCGATGCCTACGCTGCCGCCCGCGGCAACATTCGGCGGCGCTGTGCCCGAAAGCGGCGTGGCCGTTGCGCCCGCCGCGATGCCATCGAGCTTGCTCTTGTCGGTATCGGATAGAAAACCCGGCGTGCTCGCAGTCGCCAGCGCGTGCAGCGTGCCGCCAGCGTGATTGCCATGGCCATGCGCGTGATCCGAGCGAGCTGCCGCGGTCGCAGTCCCTACGCTACTGGTCGCGGCAACATTCGGAGGCGCAGAGCCGGACAAAGGCGTGGCGGTCGCGCCGACTGCGATGCCGTCGAGTTTTGTCTTGTCGGCATCCGACAGGAAGCCCGGTGTAGTGACGGTGGCCAGCGCATGCAGCGCACCACCTGCTTGGCTGCCGTGACCATGCGCGTGATCCGCCCGAGCTGCGTTGTTTGCGCTGCCTGCTGCACCACTGACTGCGATGTCAGGTGGAACACTATTCGATAGAGCTGGTCCCTGCGGCGGGCTGCTGGCTTGGCTGTCGCTTGCGAACAGTCGAAGCCATGCCCTCTCATAGCTGGCGACATCCAGCCCCAACCGTGACACCACCGCGACCAGCGCCTTCGATACGCGCCCGATCTGCTGACGCGCGCCCGCGCTTGGTGGGCTCGCTTGCGTGAGTCCGATCAGGAAGGTGCGCGTCTCTTCATACGTCAGCGCCAGGCCGAGCAGCGCCAACTCGCCAAGCCGGCTGCCGCCGCCGTTCACATCGTACTGACCTTCATTCGGTGGCCAGTGCTGCGCGTCGTCCGCGCTCAGCTCGATCCGACCTTGCCCCTGTGTCGGCAACACGCCCGGCGGTCGTGGGCTTCGAGCCGCCAAGATCCCAATCAGGAAGTCTTGCACCAGGGCCGCGCGCAGCCGCACCAGCTCGCCACGACTCGCGAACGACGCCAGTGCGTCGAGTGCTCCGTCGAGCGTCCGTCGGACTTGCCGCAGCCGACCCGACACCCCGTCGTCGCGTTGGCTGAGATACACCAGGGCAGCGCCCAGGATCGATTCAAGCGCCATGCGAGCCAGATTACATAAATAAATTATCGTAATCGAGCAAACATTTTTTCGCGTTACATATCCATAAGATACCGGGTGATGCGTGCTGCGTTGCCCGTCCTCGGCGGGCTGTGTTCTAATTTCGCGATGCGGTTTGCTTGCGTGCTGGCGCTTTTCCTGGCCTTCTCCGTCGAGCCCTCGGTTGCATGGGCCGATCCAGAGGCGGCGGTCGCGCTGCTTTCCACCGCAGCCAAAGAGCATCACGAGCGCGGCATGCAGTTCTATCGGCTGGAGCAATACCCCGCCGCCCGCATCGAGCTACAGGCCGGCTACGAGCTGTCGAAAAACCCTGTGTTCCTTTGGAACCTGGCCAAGACAGCCGCCAAGATGGGCGATCGGCAGGCCGCGATCGATTACGTGCAGCGGTATCGCGTTTCGCTGGACACCCCCGATCCAGAGGTCGATTCTTTTGTCAAGGATCTAATGGGGCCTAACGATCCTGCAAAGCCCGCTCCCGTTACCGCTACAGCTCCTGTGGTCAAACCGTCCAGTGGTAAGAAGCGTTCCCCGGTTCCTTGGATCTTGATTGGGGTGGGAGGCGCGCTGCTGATTGCAGACATTGGAGTGGCTGCCGCAGGCTACCAATTGAGCCAGAGCAACGAGGGGGCGAAGCTGACGATGGCGGAGCTTGGCGATCTAAATGCGCAAGGCGACAGGCTAAACGCGGCGAGCTGGAGTCTGCTGGGGGTTGGGCTGGGATCGGCAGCGGTAGGCGGAATCTGGCTGATCGTTCAGCGGTAGCATTCCGTCACGGCTTGACGCACAGCACGCCCCGGTTGGCGTTGTTGTTCGATGTGTTGTCAAGCAAGCCGTTCGTGCTGTCCCAGCCTGTGACGTTGGTGTCCAAGACCTTTTGGAATCCCCCGCACTTCTTGTAGCCGGACCTCCCATCCGTACCGCAGCCGTATGAGAGTTTCTGGCTGGAAGCACTGCCGCATGTTTCCACGGTCATATTTGGAGCCCAATATGCAGGGGCGTCGCCGCTGAACCAAGCTGCCTCGGCGTCACACTTCATCAAGTCAATGCCCGTTGCCATGGTGGGGACCGTCCAGCCATTTTGACATAGCTGGCGTGCTTGACCTGTGCTGAACGTGCGCGCACAGCCTGTTACATTGGGACCGAGATAAGTAGGCACAGCACCGTTTGCACAGCCCTGTACAGGGGTCATGTCTGGCGCGTTGGCTGCATCCGATTGCCCCGCAAGATCTTCCTGCTGATCACAGGGAGACCCATCGCAGACGATTGTGACATTGGGCTGCTTGTAACACCCCAATAAAATAAGGGATGCGATAGCCAGTTTACGCATAGGGTTCACCTCCGAAAAACAGAGGCTATCCCAAGCGCGATACGCTGGCTAGCGCACCTTCACGTCGGCGGCACCGGGGGCCATGGTCTTGGCATCTCCAAGCGGAGCCAGCGGAGATGGGCTGCCGTCGCAGCAGGCATCCACGCGCGCCTTGAGCGCGTCGAGCTGCGCTTTCAGATCATCAGCCACTCCACCGAGAAAGCGCGCGCCGGGGTCGGTTGTCATGACTTTCACTTGTGCGCCGTAGCTCATGGCTAGTCACCCCCCGTGACAGCAATTGTGAGATCCGCAGTCTCGTTCTGGAGCTGCACGTCCGACTCAATGGAGAACTTGTCGGACAGCAAGCTGGTCACTCGGATGCGACCATCGCTGATGCTCACCGCCGGCTGGTACGGCTTGTTGTTCTTCGTGAAAGCCGAACCAAACTTGAAGGTGGCGATGGTCGTGGCTGACGGCAGCGTGCCCGTGACCACGATGCGCCACTTGCTCACGCGGTCGGTGTTTTGGTGTTCGTACGGGTAGGCGGGGATCTCGGGCTTGCCGAGCGGCGTGATCGCTGCCGTCACATGCGCAGACGTGCCGACTGGCGGTAGCGCCGTCGATGTGTGCGGATCGACAGCGGGCGATCCCGGCCCGCCAGGGCCGACCGCGGTCCCCTGAAACAGCATCAGCCAGATCGTTGCGTACTCGGCGATGGTCAGCGGCTTGTTCGCGCCCATGTACGCCAGCGCCTGCACCAGCCCACTGGCCGCGTTGTAGATCTGCGTCTTGGTCGTGGACTGCGGTGGCTGGCTCTGCGTCAGGCCCAGGATGAAGGCGCGGACCTCTTCATAGCTCAGCGCCAGGCTGAGCACGGTCATGTCGCCGGGCTGGCTGGTCATTCCACTGGGGTCGTACGAGCCGACGACCGGCGGCCACTGAAGATCGGCAATGGCCGACGGCGTGATGTTCGTCAGGTTCGGACGAATCATCGGCACGACGGCTGGCGTGACTTGCGGCGTGATCAGGGCGGGACTGGCCAAGGCCAGGCCAACCTGGAAGTCCTGCACGACGGGAATGCGCAGGCGGATCATGTCCCCGCGGCTCTGCAAGATGCGGATTTCGTCCAGCGCGGCTTCGGCGTCGTTGCGAATGTTGCGCAGGCGGCGCTGGGTGTCATCGTCGTACCGTGCCCAGTTCGCGGCAGCGGCGACCAACATGCCCGTCAGGGCACCATTCAGATTGTTGTGCTGCATAACGGCTCCTCTGGAAATGCGTTGCAAATGGGTGACTAGCGCGGGCGACGGCGACGCCCCCCGCCGCGATCGTCCCGGTTGTTGCTCAAAAGCAGGCCCAGACCGAGGCCCGCCCCCCCGACGGCTAGCGCGGTGCCGATCCCATCGCCGCCCCCGCCGCCAACCGCCGGCCCCGGACGGTCGCTGATGAAGTCAGCCGCGACCTTGGCGACGCCGCTGCCGGTCTGGATATCGACGGCGGTGAGCTGATCTTCCAGCACCGACACGCTGGCCTCCGTCGCGTCGCGCTCGGCCAGGAACAGGCGACGCAGCACCGGGATCAGATCCGGGTACTTGCCGCCGCGCTCCAGGTTGTCCAGCTCGGCGCGACCGTCGCGGCTGTCGAGCAGCGCATCGTCGAGGTCTTCCAGCTTGCGCCGGATGTTGCGCCCATTCAGAAAGCCCGCGACCGCATCGGCGGCATTCGCCCCGGTGCGCAGCCAACGCCCGCCGCCGCCCATCCCACCGCCGCCGCCGCCACCCACCGCCGGCATACCGCCGAGCGACGGCACGTTCTGCGACTCGATCATGTCGCGCAGCGCGCGGTCGGCCTTCAGGTAGTCCGCTTC
>CAZKOY010000130.1:0-15597 GCA_964554495.1 uncultured Myxococcales bacterium | reverse complement strand
CACTGCAGTTCCACCTGACGGACTGGCTGGGCCTGGGGGCATCGTTTCACTACACAGCGAACTTGGCGGCGCCGCTGGTTGGGCGCATCGAAGAGGCTCTGCCTCAGAACTACGCCGGTCTAGGAGACCCCTCGTCGGGTCTGCGGCAGCCAAGCAAGCAGATGTTCCGAGACCACCTGATCGGCCCGTCGATGCTGATTGGTGTATACGGCACGCTGACGCCGATTGCTGGCAAGTTCTCGCTGTTCAACACGCTGTTCGCCAAGTACGACTTCTATGGCTTGATTGGCGTGGGCTTCGCGATGCTGAATACGCCGCTTTCCAGCGGTCAGACGGCATACCAGACCACTGCCACCATGGGCTCCAATATGCTGTCCGTCAACCCGACGGCGCTTGGAGCGGCGAATGACGTCAACCTGCAGGCACCCGATCCGTTTACCGGCTTGCGTCCAGCAGGCCTGTTCGGCATCGGTGTACACATGTTCTTCAACCACTTCATCGGGCTGAACCTGGAGCTTCGCGACTACCTATACAAGTCGAACCCAGGCGGCCTCGATGTCAGCACTTCGGACAACAACCCCGACAACTCGCCCGTGCTGAGTGGTGCGGATGAGTACCTCGTCAGCAACCTGTACTTCGGCCTGGGTCTGACGATCATGATCCCGCCAGGAGCCAAGATCTCGCGCTAGTTCGCTAGGCTTGTTCCGCCCCACAGACAGCGGCATGCTGCAAGGCATGACCGCTGTTTCTGTTTTTGGCGCCTACGTCGCGGGTCGTGCCTGCACAAGCGGCCCAGCACGCGAGATTCGGTCGCCCTTTGACGGGCGCGTCGTCGCAGTGGTTCACGAGGCGGGGGATGCCGAGATCGACGAAGCCCTATCGGCGGCGGCAAGCGCGGTGGTGCAGACGCGAGCTCTGAGCAGTCAAGAGCGTGCAACCATCTGTGCCGAAGTTGGCCGCCAGATTGCCGCCTGTCGCGACGATCTCGCGCGCTCGATCTGTGACGAAGCAGGCAAGCCGATCCGGGACGCGCAGGCCGAGGTCGATCGCGCCGCGTTCTGTTTCGAACTCGCGGCAGCCGAGGCGCCGCGCAGCGCCGCGGAAGGGGAGCTACTGCCGATGGATCTGCGGCCCGCCGGCCGCTCTCGTATGGGCTTGGTGCGTCGCGTGCCCGTCGGAGCTGTGGCTGCCATCAGCCCGTTTAACTTTCCGCTGAACTTGGCCGTTCACAAGGTGGCGCCTGCGTTGGCGTGTGGCTGCCCAGTCGTCCTTAAGCCCGCCTCGCAGACGCCGACACCTGTGTTGCGGCTGGCCGCGATGATCGCCCAGACGTCTTGGCCCAAGGCCGCACTGTCGGTGCTGCCAGCGGGACGGGCTGCGGCCGATCGCCTGGTGACCGACGATCGCTGTGGGCTGCTTTCGTTCACGGGCTCGGCCGCCGTCGGCTGGGACATGAAGGCTCGTGCGGGTCGCAAGCGCGTGGTCTTAGAGCTTGGGGGCAACGCCGCCGTACTGATCGACGACAGCATTCAGCGCGAAGACCTGGACGCCATCGTTGAAAAACTGGTCTACGGTGCCTTTTCGTACGCGGGGCAGAAGTGCATCAGCGTGCAGCGTATCTATGTCGTCACAGGTTCCGACGGCGGCCTTTTTGAAGAATTCCAGCGTCGCTTCGTCGCAGCGACGGCGGCGGCGCGCTGCGGAGACCCGCGCGATCCTGAGGTCCTCGTCGGCCCGATGATCGATGCCCAGAACGCGCAGCGCATCGAACGCTGGGTCGAGCAAGCGCTGCATGCAGGCGCGGTCGCGCTGTACCGAGGGGGGCGGCAGGGGAATGTGGTGGCTCCCACTGTTCTTTCGCGGGTGCCGCGCGACGCCGCAGTGTGCTGCGAAGAGGCCTTTGGTCCCGTCTGCGTGGTCGAGCAGGTGCCGTCGTTTTCGGCCGGCATCGCGGCGATCAATGACTCGCGCTTTGGCCTTCAGGCCGCCGTGTTCACGCGCGATCTCGGCCACTCACTGCGCGCCTTTGACGAGCTAATCGTCGGGGCGGTCATCCTAAATGACGCGCCAAGCTTTCGCATGGACCACATGCCGTACGGCGGCGTCAAGGACTCGGGGCTTGGGCGTGAGGGCATTCGCTGCGCGATCGCCGACATGACAGAGCCACGGCTCTTGGTTGCCAGCGCGCTTCTAGAGCGCTGAGCTAGACGCTTGCCGGGACGCTTGCAGCCTTCTTCTTGCGACGGAAGGCCACGCGCGGCAGGCGGAAGCGCGGCTTGCGGGGAGCGCGCGGAAGCTGAACCTTGCCACGCACCGGCTCTAAGAAGGGCAGCGCCGGAATATCGACGGGGGAGGGCTCAGCCAGATCGTCGATACACGCGGCACGGCAGAACGCGTCTTCTGCTTCCGGCGAAAAGTCACCGGCCTGAAAATAGTCGAGCGCCAAGCGGCAGAGCTTCCCCAAGCGATCTTCGGCGGCAACGAAGAATGCGCGGCAGTCGAAGACCTCGTTCGTGAAGTAGCGCTCGCGCAGGGCATCGGTGCGGCAGCGCAGGCTGTTCTTGGCCACCCACGGCGTCGACAAAAGCAGCCCAAACTGCTTGAAGTTGCGGACCCAGCGACAGAACTGCAGAGCCTGCGGTGCGCTGCCATAGGCGCCGCGATAGGCGTTGAGCGCGACGTAGACCAGCGAGGGCTCGATACGCGAGGTCAGCGCTGTTCCTCGCTTGGTGATGCGCGTCCTTTCAGCAAACGCCGGGGTGCCGATCGCATCGTCGCCGAAGCGCCACAAGTGAATGAACAGCGCCTGGTATTTCTCGGTCATGCGGTGGTGCGTGCTCTCGTGCCCACCGAAGCGAGCAACATCGCGCCGCGCGCAGTAGTTGACCAAGGGATGCATGGCGAGATCGATCGCGCAGTGGGACAGCAAGCCGCCGATCAAGGCCAAGCGCTCTTGCATGGTCAGAACGGGCGCGCTGCGCACGACACGGATGTAGCTGGCAACCAAGCGATCGGGGCGCACCGAGTGGATGCGGTATCCCCATGGCTCGTCAAGAGCTGGCGCACCCAAGCCATAGCGGACAGCCTCAAAGACCATCGGTGCGTAGTAATAGGGCAGGTCGTGGAAGATCGAGCCGAAGCGGGCATACGCAGGCTCGGCGGCGCAGGCTCGGCGTATCTCGGACGGAACGCCGGCATTGTGTTGAACCATATCGCCAAACGTCAGGTGAAGCTGTGGCGCAGGCATGGAGGCGATTCTAGCAATCTCTCAGACGAGGCAAGCGCAAAACGCGAAGGGCGCGGGGAATTTTGCCGTCGAGAAAATCGGAAGGTCGGATGAGCGAATCCAGCGCCGATGGCACCGTGGGCGATTCGCGATAGAGTCCGGCCCATGTTGCAACCGATCTTGACCGCGGCCCTGGTGCTGCGGGTGACGGACTACAGCGAGGCAGACAGCATCGTGACCTTGCTTACTGAGACGCACGGCAAGGTCTCGGCGCTGGCGCGTGGGGCCAAAAAAAGTCGCAAGCGCTTCGGGGCTGCCCTTGGCCTGTTTGGCTGCGGTGAAGCGACGCTGCGCGAGCGCCGCGATCTGTGGCTGCTGGAAGAGCTACACGCGCAGCGGGGCTTTCTGCGCTTGGGGCACGAGCTGGGGCGCTTCTCGCACGCCTGTTACGCCTGCGAGCTATGCCAGCAGCTGTGCCCGCCGCATGAGCCAGAGCCGCAGGTCTACGCGCTGCTGCGGTCGTTTCTAGAGCGCTTGGATGCGCTACCGCTCGCAGACAAGCCGCCGATCCCGCCGCTGCGTACGTTCGAGCTGAAGCTCCTCGAAGCGGTCGGCCTGGGTCTGTCGCTGCGCCACTGCGCCGCGTGTGGGGCTGATATCGTTGCGACGCTGCGCGCCGAAAGCTCGGCTGAACGGGGCCAGCCGACGCTGCGCTTCCAAGGAATGACCAGCGGCGGCCTGCCGCCCTATATCCCGTTTGATGTCGAGCGCGGCGGTGTCCACTGCCCAGCCACCTGCTTTGGCGGACCGACTCCACACGACCTGGGGCTGATCATGTCGGGGCGTTCGGGGGGGCTGCCGCTTGCGGTGTGGCAGGCCTTGGTCGATCTGGCCAGCCGGGAAGAAGACAGCTCCTTGCAGGCTGCGGACTTCACTTCTGCAGGCGCTTCATCGCCGATCGCTGCGGCCAGCACAGAAGCAGCGATTCCACCTGTGATCTTGGCGACCTGCCGGGATGTGCTTCTGGCCGTGCTGCGACATCACTTGGGCCGCGATCTGCGCGCCGTCGAGTTCATCAGCAAGCTCAACCGCTCGCTGCTCTAACCAGAGCGTCGGCTTGGTCGACCGCCTTTGGGTGTCGGACGCGCGCCTGCGCCAATCGCGCCAGCCCCTTGACTCTCCTGCCAAAGAAACGATACCGTTTCACCATGCGATCTCTCTTCGCCGCCGCTGTCCTGTCCTGTACATGGGGCTTTTTGACTTGGGGCAGCGCACCCGCTCAAGCCGCTGAGCTGACCGACATGGCCAGTTCCTTCGAGAAGGACAAGGTCTTCGGCTTCCGCTTCGGTGCCTCGTATCAGTTTTCGTACAAGACCGCTCGCATCATGCGCGAGTCGGTGCCGTATCTGCAGAACCCGACGACGAAGAGGTATCTAGAGCAGCGCTTCTTGGGGCCGCGCGGAAACAGCCTAGAGCTGACCGAGACCATCCCCGATCTGACGTACACGCAGCGACGGCACGCGATGTCGATCGACTTGGCGATCGGCCTGTTCCAAGAGCTGCAGCTTGGCGTCTCGCTGCCGCTGGTTCTGCGCGACGAGCGCCAGTACAACTTCGATCGTGAGGCTGGGTACAACACCTGCGCAGCAACCGATGTGGCCTGCATTGCCGAGGCATCGTCGACAGTTCTCGACGGCATCTATCCTGTGCAGCCTGCCGATCAAGTCATGGCGCCGGATGGCTCGCTGCTGTTTCGCGCGCCCGTACGCGGTGGATCGGGCAAGGACATGCTCGACACCATCAACCTGTCGTTGATGGGCGCACCGGTTTCGCAGCGCCGTGATCCGACGAAGCCGACCTGGGTCATCGGGCTCGATGCCCAGATCTCGATCGGCACGATCATGGGATACGACACGACGCGGCTGCGCTTGAAGTCGGATGCGAATACGCCCGCCGAGCAGGCGCTGATCGACGCGTCGACCGCGCTGGATCCGACGGGCAAGGCCGGCTGGGGTGGCGTCTCCGATGGCTTGAACCGCTTCGTGATCAAGACCGCGCTGTCGCACCGCTTCCGCTACGTCGATCCGTACTTGGGCCTTTGGTACATGATTCCGCTGGCTCGTACCTGGGATAACGCCAACTCGCCGTGGAAACAGGACCTGGGTTTTGCGCAGAAGCGTGGTGCGCCGCAGCAGAAAGCGGGAGCCACATTCGGCTTTGAAGCGACGCCGCTTGAGAACAAGAAAAAGGGTCATCGCTTGGCGCTCGACTTCCGCGCTGGCTTGACCTTCACCTTCCTCGGCAAAGGCTATTCCGAAGCGTGGGAGCTGTTCTCGGCGTCGAACGCGCTGATCTGCGACGACCAGACCGCGCTACCGCCCCAGTTCAACTTCGAGGATCCAAACGGTCCGCAGGATCCGATGAGCATGCGAAAGTTGAACACGCAGGGCTATTTCAACCCGGCCTGCCGCACGCCTGACGATCTGCCGAACTCTGCGGTTCCACACCTGCCCACGACGGAAAAGCGAGCCACTGGGTACTTCCAAAAGCCGTACAACGGGCTGACGGTGATCGAAAACTACCTGACGTTCAACGCCGACGTCGGCATCGTCGTCGAGCTTTTCCGGCATGCTCGCCTGCGGCTGTCTGGTTACTACCAGCGCGATCAGGGCCACGGCATCACGCAGGATGACGCCGGAACCATCGGCTATCCGTCGGATGCGGGTGATCGCGTGACGATCAACGGCGGCGTCAACGGGGGGCGTGGCTGCGATCAGTTCCGCGTTGATCTCAAGTGCCCGTATGACTGGAACCCTGCGTATCGCGCGGTCATCAACCAGCCGGGTCGTCGCTACCGCGTCGAAGACATCAATGTCTATGGCGGCTCGGCGATGCTACAGGCGTTCTGGTAGGCCACAGCAGCGAACCACCTGCGACGCTGCGCGCCTTCGCTTGCGTCCGCTTCCTTCCCGACCGTTCTTCTTCCTCGTCCGCCCCTGCTTTCGCTTTCACCGTCCGTCTTTTTTCCCCTGCCGCGCCGCCCGCGAAAAAGGGGTGACGTGCTGCAATGCCCGTCGTTCCCAATGGCCATGACGCGACTCATCATGGCGCGCGATGCACCGCGGTGCGATGCAGCACGGCGCCTCTAGTAGCGCAGCGGCAGACGGAAGCCGGCTTGCACCTTGAAGCGGTTGATCGTGTCTTCCAGGAACGAGAAGCCGCGCTCGATGCGCTCTAGGCTGACTTGACCGACGGTGATATCGGAAAGCTGCAGCTCGCCAAAGCCGCGATAGCGATTGCCGACCGAGCCGAACAGGCCCCACTCGGCCAGACCGCACATGCGCAGGTACAGACCAAAGCGCTTGCAGAGCTGCACGTCAAACGAGCTGACACCGAACTGAATTCGCACGGTGTCGAGCCGCAGCTTTTCGCGCAAGGGGTCGGTCACTTGGTTGGTCAGAAGCTGACTCGAAAGCAGCTTGGCCGCGGGGTCACCGTACTGCAGTGCGCGCGGGTTGTTGCCGGCGACTCCGACGGTGCGGCGCGGATCGTTGCCGGACTCGCCCAGAACCAGGAAGCTGGCGCAGTCGGCAGCGCTCATGTTGTCGGACGACAGGCAGTCGATGCGTAGCTCTTTGACCTTGCCGCGCAGGGCGAGCTCGATGTTTCGCTGCTGCGCGTTCTGATCGAGCTCACGCGCGCTGCCGCGGATCTCAACGAACGGTGTCTCGGGCCAGCGCGCACTCGACGAAAAGTCGATCTTGCTGTCGCCGCGGACCTGAAATTCGCTGCGCAGACCGGGCACGTTGAAGAAGCCGCTCTCGACGCGGATGACGCCGTGCATGGCCACGTTTTCCAGCGGGCCGTTGACGGCGAAGTCATTGGTCGCAAGTCGCAGATCCGCGATGTTGTTGAGCACGCGGAAGGTGCCGCGCGTCCGCACGTTCAGGCTCAGAAGCAGGCCCGAAAGAAAGGGATCGCCTTCCCAGAACGGCGCCTCTTCCTCGACGACGCGGCGGGCAGACAAGAAGCGCTCGGTGAGGTCGAAGTCCTGCATGTAGCGGCCGGATACGACTTCGACGTTGCCGAGGACGCGCATCTCGTCTTGGTTGCCGACGATCTGCAGGCCAGGGGCGGGCGTGGTGACCTCGACGTTGTAGACACCTGCGACGGTGTGGCGGACGTTTTCCAGCACCACGGCCGAGCGAACGCGGTCCAGTGCCTGATACCAGTTGGGTCGCATAAAGCCACCCAGACCGCTGTGCTCGATGCGGCCATTTAGCTGCACGCGCCCGTCGCCATCGACAGAGCCGCTGAGAGGCTCGCAGCCGGGCGGGTCGTTGATGTTGCCGCTTACGCAGCCGACCAAGATGCGTCCCGCTTTGCCGCTGCCAGGGCGGAAGGCGATGGTGCCGTGCGCGAAATACAGCTCGTGGAAGCGGCGCAGGTTTAGGAAAAGGTCCTTGGCCACGAGCGTGCCTTCGGCGATCGGCTCGACGAAGCTGCCGGTGATGTGCAGCCCGCGCAGAGCCAGCTTGCCGCGCGCTTCGGCCAGGTTGCGCGCAAACTGCCACTGCAGAAGCTGCGCTGAAAGATCGCCGTGCAGGCGGAAATCAATGCTGCCAAAGCGCAGAGGCGACAGGCTTTGCAGATCGACGGCGCCATCGGCCAGGGTCTCGGCTCCGTCGACAATGGCGCGCAGTCCATGCAGGGTAGCGCGACCGGGCGTCAGATCGAGCACGCCCCCTTTGACCTCGATCGGGGTATCAATGGCGTTGGGGATGAAGCGGGCATCTTTGATCTCGGCGCGACCTAGCAAGCGCAGGCTGTCCGGCTTGCCACGCAGCGCGACATCGACGAGAGCATCACCGTGGGCATGGCGGAAGCTCGCCCGCAGGAAGCTTTCGAGTAGCTCAAGCCGAATCTGGCCACGCAGGCGCAGATCTGTGTCATCGGGGCTTAGCAGTCCCTGCAAGCTGGCCTGGCCTGAGGTCTCGCCGTGGGCCCCTGTCGTACGAGGGCCTGGCACGACGGGGTTTGGGCTGACGTTCTGACGCTGGCTCAGAAGGACGACCTGTCCTAGCTCCAGATTGCGACCGTCGGTGCAGAGCAAGACATCGCCGCGATTGTGGACCCGATAGCGTTGCTCGTCGCCTTCGTCGTCATAGGCGTGGATCTCAAGCAGCAGGCGGCCCAGGCGCAGCGTGGCCGCTACCGGCAAGCCAAGCAGCTTTTGCATGGGTCGCGTCGCAAGCTGTGGGCAGCTAGCCTGCGCCATGGCTCCGCCGTTCGCTGCAAACAGATCGCGGGGATCGTCCCCGAAGCGCAGCGTCAGCGCTCCGCTGCTGAACGCGCTGACATCCCCCAGCTGACGCAGGTCGGGCAGCAG
Source organism: uncultured Myxococcales bacterium (assembly GCA_964554495.1). Taxonomy (GTDB): domain Bacteria; phylum Myxococcota_A; class Polyangia; order Palsa-1104; family JAEUJZ01; genus JAEUJZ01. The sequence goes on along the minus strand of CAZKOY010000130.1, from coordinate 6,982 downwards.
GCGGCCGATCACCATGTCGCACGCAGCCGAACGCGTCGTGTTCGCTTCGCTGGCGGGCGATGCCGCACCGTCGCTGCGCGGCGAGGTCGTCGGGCTGGGCTTGCTGTTGCAGCCAAACAGAATCCGCAGCTCACCGCGCGGGTGCGCTGGGTCCAGATAGACCAGGCCATCGACGTTAAACTCGTTGAACAACTGACCTTGGACCAGGGTTCCCCCATCAGGACGTTCGCTGAACTTCAGCTTGCCTTGGTTGAGAGCCAGAGCCGTGACGGCCATGCCGAACAGCGAAAACAGCGGGTCCGGTTCGCTGGGAAGCAGGCTGCGCGTGGGCTCTGCGCGGTTCGGCGTGCGACCGCTGATGGTCACGTCATCGACCTGCAGCTGCCCGTCGAGCCGAGGCAAGAGCGGCGCAGTTGCGCCCAAGATTCGCACGGCGCCCGACAGCGTACCGCCGAGATCAAACGGCAGACTCGCAACCCCCGGTAGCTCACGCAGCGGCACGCGCGAGGGCTTGAGCGTGAAGTCGACGAAGCGATCGCCGTCGCGTCGCATGACTGCTGAGGCGTTGATCTGGCCGCTGCCCATCCGGGTCGACAGCGAGCGCAGGGTGATGGTGTTGGTGGCTAGCTCGGCGTCGAACAAGAGGTCATTTAGGCGGCTGCCTTGCACCAGAAGCGACGGTACGCGCGCGGCTAGGCTGCCTATCGGCTTGCCCCAGGTGCCGGTCAGGCGGACTTGCCCGTCGAGCGAGCCGGCGAGCGGCGCCACAGAGCGCAGGACGTCGAGGTTGATGCGCTCAAGCTGGGCCGACAGCGTCATCGCAGGATCGGCGGGGCGGCTGCTTACGTCTTGCAGAAACAGCTTCGTCGTTCCTTCGCCGCGGACACTGCCCAGCGGGCCCTGCGCCTGCAAGCGTGAAACGCTCAGCGTGCCATCGCGTAGCTCGAAGCTCGTCGATGCGTCGGTGAAGCGCTGACCCGCCAGATCGATGCCAGCCAGAGATAGCTCGCCAGCCAGAAGCTCGGGGCGGGCCAAGCGACCCGCGATGCGGACCTTGACCTTGCCTTCTTCTGCCGAGGAGCTGACGCCGGCAGCTTGTCCGACGAACTGCACGATGCGGCCCACCGATGCGCCACGTCCGCGCAGTTCGAACGTCGGGATGTCGAGCTTGCCGTTTTTCATGCCGACGCTGCCGCGCTCGACATCGACGGCCAGCGCTTCGCCATTTAGATACAGCCCACGAAAGCTGAGCAGATCGGGGTTGTACAGAAAGCTGCCCGTCAGCTTGACTTCCTTGGGTAGGGGATCGCGGCGGGCGATCCGTTCGAGCGTAGCTTCGACGCGCTCGACGCTGACGCGCTCGGGGTGCGCTTGTTTGGCCAAGTGGCCCGAGGCGCGAAAGGCACCGCGCAGCTTGCCGGCGACAAAGGGGCGCAGGAACGGCGGCACCAGCTCGACCTGCGCGGGATCGGTGCTGGTCATCGAGATGCGCGCCGACCACGGCATGTCTCCGACGAAGCTGATCTTCATCGGCTCGGCGTGGACTTCACCGCCCAGGGCCTGACCGACGATGCGCGACATCAGAAGCTCGCCCCCGACTAGCTGAAATGGCGTGCTGGCTTGATGGATGGCGATGGTCGCGACTTCTGCCTCGACACCGCCAACCTGCCCTTCGATGCCGACGCTGCGCTCTTCGGGATCGATGGGATAGGGCGTCTGGTGCCAGGGCTCACTTAAGCACGGTGCGGGTCGACCGCGCGGAGTCTGCGGCAGCGTCGATGAAAAGGGGCCAAAGAAGCGCACGCGTCCACGCGGATCGCCGCTCTGCTTGATCAGGCCCCCTGGGATCAAGCCCGCTAGCTTGGCGCCGTGCTCAAACGAGAGCTCAAGGCGGACGCCGGGATCGCAGTAGGTGTCGAGCAGGCTGCCGTCGATCTCGACGGTGGCTCCGGCTGCTTCTAGCTGACCGCGGAAGACGAGATCTTGGCGACGGCTGGCGCGAGCACCGAAGCGGCGCAGGGCGATGTTGCGCAGCGGGAAGATGAATTCGCCCGCTCCTTCTTTGGTGCCCAGGACAAGCTCGCCCTGTTCCGCCGTGGCTTTGGCGATTTCATAGACGAAGCTGATGAGGCCAGGGCGTGTCTCGGCAGCGTCGGTTGACATGCGCAGGGTCGCGGTGCCGGTCAGCCCGTCGACATGTCCGTGCCAGCCGGAAAAGGCCATCTCGTAGTGCGCGTCCTGAATGGTGACGCCGGGGCTGTCGACCAGAATACGGACATGGCCCGGAGACGGCGGGGCATCTTCTGGCTTGGGCTTGCGGCTGCTCATCGCGGCGACGATGTTCACTTCGGCATACGGCGTGCCGATGGGGGGCACGACGACGCCGGGCGGACGCGGTAAGGAAATGGGATGGATGCCTGCCCAGGCTCCATGCACGGTTCCCGAGGCGAAGTGCAGCTCGATAAAGACGCCACGACCAAAGGGGGCGCTGATCGCCGATCGCAAGAGCCCTCGAACAAGCTCGCCGACGTACATGCGAGCCTCGACGCGCTTGGCCTTCATCACCAGAGCTCCCGTCGGGTCGCGCAGTTCGAAGTCCTCCCCGACGACGGGCGCTTGTGTGTTGAGAATCAGCGATCCCAGGCTGCTCCAATAGTCATAGTGCGCTGAGCGCAGCTTGAATTCGCCGCTGACCTGGCTGGTGACGATCTTGGTGATGAGGCGACCCAGCGAGCGATCGTTGAGAGCCATAAACACGGCGAACCACAGCAGCATGACCGCAGCCGACACCTGCACCACGCGGAGCATCAGCGTCCGCTGGAGAGGAATAATCGTCGGAGAGGACTGGGCCTCCTGGCTTGGCTCGTCGCTCACGGGCTGTAGCAGAAGCTTAACATGCCACCCGACGGGCGGATACCGCGGTCAGGGGGCTTTTGGCGAGCTGGCGGGCATGCCTTTGCTTTGGAATTGCAGCGCGAACCGGGGGATGACTATGCTCGGTGTGCGGTCGGTAGTCTGGGATGCTGCGGGCCGACCCCGCGACGGCAGCCGCGCAACGTGGTGGGCCGGTCGGCAGGCCGGATTCCGCACGGGAGCGATCGCCGCTGCGACCGTCGAACGCGTCTACACGAAGGAATATGGGATGTCTTCCACTCTGTCTGCGTCTGCGAAGGAACCCACCAAGCGCATTGCGATCATCGGGGCGGGGCCGATCGGGCTCGAAGCCGCACTGTACGCCGTCGCCCTGGGCCATCCGGTTGTCGTGTATGAGCACGGTGAGCTGGCGTCCGCCGTCCAGACCTGGGGCCATGTGACGCTGTTTTCTCCGTGGCGAATGAACGTGTCGGCCCTGGGGTTGCGCACGCTGCAGCGGGCTGGCCATCCCCCGTTTGTCGATGGGGCGGACGGCGATCGCTGTCCCACGGGAGCGGAGCTCGTCGAGCGCTACCTGAAGCCGCTTGCGCAGTCGGCAGCGCTGTCCGGCTGCGTGCGTCCGCGCCAGCAAGTGGTCGCGGTGGGGCGCCCGTGGCTGCTAAAAGGCGATCGGATTGGACACGTCGCCCGTGCAGAGCATGGCTTTCGGCTGCTCCTGCAGACGACTGCGGTCGACGGCAGCTTGGCCCAGGAATACGTCGCAGAAGCGGATGTCGTCCTGGACTGCAGCGGGACGTTCTTTTGCCCCAACCGCATCGGTCAAGGCGGCATTCCCGCGCCGGGAGAGCGTCGTCTGACCGATCGCATCTGGCATCACGTACCGGACATCCTGGGACGCGATCGCGATCGCTTCTGCGGTCGGCGCGTGCTGTTGGTGGGCAGCGGACACTCTGCGGCGACGGCTGCCACCCTGCTGGGCCTGCTACTGCGACAGTCCGACGGGCCGGGCCCGATCGTGTATTGGGCCAGCCGGGATGCCGCCGCCCAGCCCTATCCGCCCGAGTCGCTGTCCGGTGACGATCCACTGCAGGAGCGTCGACGGCTGCACCTGGCTGCCAACGCCGTCATTCGTCAGCCGGGGGTGCAGTACCTGCCTGCGACGGTGGTCAGCGGGCTGCAGGATCGCTCCGACGGATCCATCGAGGTCTCTTTGGCCAGTCGGGCAGAGCCCGCGGGTCGGCTGGCTGCCGATCGCATCCCACCCACGGATGCCGGTGACGCTGCAGGAACGCACCAGGTCGTGGTCGATGAGATCCTCGGTCTGACGGGCTACAGCCCAGATCGATCGATCTATGATCAGCTGCAGGTCCATGAGTGCTACGCCAGCCTGGGGCCGATGAAGCTGGCTGCGACGCTGCTGAGCGCCAGCGGGGACTGCTTGGCCCAGCCGACGCCCGGTCCTGAGACGCTGCGCAACCCCGAGCCAAGCTTTTTTGTCTTGGGTGCCAAGAGCTACGGGCGGAACAGCGCCTTCCTGCTGCAAGTCGGTCATGCCCAGATTCGCAGCGTGTTCCAGCTGCTGCACGGAAGGCCGGAGCTGGATCTGTATGCCGGGCAGGACGCTGCGGGCTAGCGTGTCGCAGGATCTTTTTCGTCGACGCGTGGGAATGCCGTTACAGATCTTCGCCAGAGACCGAGTCGCTTGGGTATACCGATAGCCATGTCGTTGCCACAGGCTCCCGAGAACGTGCCCGCTGCGGCCTCCGAACACGCGGGGATCGACGGTCGTACCGAGCCGGTCGGGCTCGAACGAGACTCGCTGGACCGACAGGCCCTGGCCGCGGCCTATGCGGCCTGCGCGCTGTCGACGGGGGCGTCTCTGGCGTTCTTTGTAAGCGGCGTCGCGCCCTTGCCTGTGCTGCTGTACTTTCCACTCGCTCGGCGTGTGGGCTTTCAGACACAGCTCGGCGAGCTGAGCATGGACTATTACGGGCGCTCGCTGGTGGCGCTGCTGACCGGGGCGGTGCTGGCTCTCTTCGTATATCTGCTATGTAGTTCACCGCCGCCGCCGGAGCGATCGCCGGATGCGGTAGGGACACAGCTCGTGCGACCGCCTGTGCCGAGGCTGCGCGATCGTCTGGCGCTGTGTGCCGCCTATGTGGTGACCGCGGTGGTCTTGGCAGCGGGGCTGTTTGCATACCAGCTTGCCGCACGCGTCCCGACACCTGAGCCGTTCCCGACAGCAGCGCAGGCTCCTCGGATCTGATTGCTCTGTCTCTAACGGTTAGGATATATTCAGCTTAGTGGATACCGGGCTTCATCCAGGCGGGCATGACAGCGCACGTCGTCTCGGTAAGGGCGCCGACAACCCAGTGGGCCGCCGTCCACTTTCCAACCGTGCGGTCGTCTTGTGGGCGGCAGGCGTGTGCTCGCTGGTGCTGTCTACGCTGGCCGGCGTAGCGACGGCGGTGCCGCGCAAGGGCAGCCCGTATCAGAAGCTTGCACTGCTCACGCGGGTCATGTCGTACGTAGAGCAGAGCTATGTCGAGGACGTGGACGGCGACGAGCTAATCTATGGCGCGGTCAAAGGCTTGGTCGAGACGCTGGATCCCCACAGTGCGTTTTTGCGACCCGAGCAGTACCGCGAGATGAAGAACGACACTGCCGGTCAGTTCAGCGGCGTTGGCATCGAGGTCGATGTTCGCGACGGTGTCTTGACGGTTCTATCGGTCATGGACAGCACTCCGGCGTCGCGGGCTGGGGTTGCGGCCGGTGATCAGATCCTGCGCATCGACGATCAGCCGACGCGCGGCATGACGGACTATGTCGCGCGCATGCGCGGAAAGCGCGGCTCGACCGTTCAGCTGCTTTTGCAGCGTCGGGGCCAGCGCGATACGCGGCTGCTTTCGATCCAGCGAGACCTGATCAAAGTCCGCAGCGTCGAGTCCTTTCTGCTGGAAGCCAACTACGGCGTCATCAAGGTCAAGCAGTTCACCGAGACGGTGGATCGAGATGTCGACGCGGCGCTGGCCGCCCTTGAGAAAGAGTCTGGCGGCAAGCTTGTGGGGCTGGTACTCGACTTGCGCAACAACCCCGGCGGGCTGCTCGACCAAGCCGTGCGGGTGGCCGACATGTTCATCGACAGTGGCTTGATCGTTCGCACCGAAGGTCGCAATGGCCGTATCCTAGACGAAGAGCGTGCGCATCAGCGGGGTACGCGGGGTGACATCTCGATCATCTGTTTGGTCAACGGTGGCTCGGCGAGTGCCGCGGAGATCGTCGCTGGAGCGCTGCAGGATCACGGTCGTGCGCTGGTAATGGGGACACAGACGTTTGGCAAAGGCTCGGTGCAGACGATCATCGAGCTAGAAGATGGCAGCGCGCTGAAGTTGACGATCGCGCGTTACTTCACTCCGTCGGGGCGATCGATCCAGGAAAAGGGCATCACGCCCGACGTCGTCGTCGAACAGGTAAAGCTCTCAGAGCTAAAGCCGCAGAACAGCGAGGAGCCAGTGCAGAAGGAACGCGATCTGCACGGCCACTTGAAAAACAAACAGAGAGATCAGATAGCGCGGCGGCCGTCTGGGCCTCCCGCCGGCTATGCAGTCATCGCGCAGCACTCAACGGGTGGCGAGGACTATCAGCTGCGTACGGCGTACGACTATCTGAAGGCTTGGAGTATTCTCTCAGCTCGTCTGCTTCCCAAGCGCTCTACGCCAACACCGGCACATGTGGCGGGCGGGGGACCAGCGACGAGCCCCACCGGAACCGGGGAGAGTGTGGGTCGCAAGTCTTCGTCTCGGGAGTTGCTGGAGCAGCAGCTAGCGCCAGCGGCGGCAGAGGCCGCGGCTCGTGGCTCGATCGGTTCGCCGATCGGGCTGTCGCCGCAGGCAACGACCGGGACAAGAAACGGCCCAACGTCTGGGCTGACATCAGGGTTGTCGGGGGCGGCGGGGGCTGTGGGGGCGGACCGATGAGGGTAGATATCGTCGGTGGTACCGGAAGGGTCCTCTGCTGGGCTGAAAAGCTTGGCAGTGGCGGGGGATGCACTCAGGACGAGTGCTTGACCCTCAAGGGGCAGGGTCCTAAAATCGCAATTGCCGTATAA